>CAIQIR010000178.1 GCA_903871875.1 uncultured Schlesneria sp. | reverse complement strand
CTGGTACTTCTATGGATGGGACACCATTCAGCCTTGGGTGCTGAGTGCTTCACAATATATTGCGCACGTTTTCCCGATTCTCATTAGTTTCGCTATTCCCGCAGCTGCACTGGGCGCAAGTTTTCTTCTTCGATGGAAGTATCGGGCATTCGCCATCTCGCTGATTGTGGTGGGGCTCGTCACCGCAGTAGGAGCATTCCCACTCAATCTTCCGACACCTTTTGGCGCAGTATTAAAAGTAGCGGACACGACCACGGTGGGTCTGGCAATGCGATCAACGAATCGTGTTGTGCCGGTGCTCTTGCTCGGCCTTGGACTCTTACTCGGAGCGGGGCTTATGACCCTGATCGCCAAAAAATTCTGGCTCGGCCTCACCGCTGGGGGAATCGTCGTCATATTGATTTTGGTCAACATGTGGCCACTGTTTAGTGGGCAGATGGTGCCGAAGAACCTTTCGTACCCGACGCCGATCCCTTCTTATGTAGGCAAGACAGCGAACTATCTCAATGCGAAGTCGCCATCGACGAGAGTCTTGGGGATTCCTGGGGTCGCCTTTGGCTATTACAACTGGGGAGTGACCATGGACCAGGTCTGGCCGGGTCTTCTGCAGCGAGGGTGGATTTCCCAAGCTGCCGTCCCACAAGGTGAGTTAGCCAGTGCCGATCTCCTTAGGTCGCTTGACGAGTCGATGGAAAATGGCGTCTTTGATCCCGCGACGCTCGCGCCAATGGCAAGTTTGATGAGCGCAGGGGATGTTCTTTACCAAGGGAATCTTCAGTATGTCCGATTCAATAGCGCGCATCAGATGGTGCTTTGGAATCAGTTGCAGCCCACACCAAAAGGCCTCGGAACGCCAAAGACCTTTGGCCCGTCAGTTGGTGCCAAGACGTTAATCGGTACGCTCAACGACAACATGCAATTATCGGTGACCAAGGACTCGAAGCCGGTCCCATCACTGGCGGTGTTTCCGGTAAAACGACCCCGCTCCGCGATTCGTACCGAAGCTCAGACAACACCACTCCTTGTGGCCGGGGACGGTCAAGGCCTCTTAGAAGCTGCCGCCTTTAATTTATTTGGGACGAAGACTCCGATCTTTTATTCCGCATCATTTCCTTCAAGCTCATCTTTTTCTTCTGTGAACAGTCCCCATTCAACATTGGTCGTCACGGACTCGAACAAAAAGCGTCTTGACAGTTGGGGAACCATTGATTCGAACTATGGCTATGTCCAGACTGCCCATGAGCAGCTGCTTGTCCCTAATCCATCGCAACAGCCGTCAACAATTTTCGCCGACACGAACCCCTCGACGCAGACGGTGGCCGTCCTCCAAGGTGTGAAATCCGTGGAAGCTACGTCGTATGGCAACCCGATCTCCAACTCTCCTGAGGCGCAGCCGTTTAATGCAGTGGATGGGAATCCGGCTACTGCATGGGAAGAAGGCGCTCTTGAGCCTGCAACAAACCAAACAATTCAAATTACGTTGAATAAACCAGAGACCACGAATCACGTGACACTTGTTCAGACAAAAGGGAAAAACCAGGATCGCTTAATCACTACCGCGACCCTCCGTTTTAATGGAGGAAGCCCAACGCCGATCGTCATGAATAAGGCGTCGCAGTCTGAGCCGGGCCAGGTCATCACGTTCCCGCGCCGTACATTCCAAACGCTGGATATCACCATCACCGGTGTCACTGGTTCCAAAATCCGTCTCGCCAGTCTTTCTGGTGTCGGGTTCTCAGAAATAAAAATTGGGAATGTTCCACCTGCTACCGAGTGGCTACGGATGCCCACTGACCTTTTGAATAAGGTCGGAACAAACTCGGCATCGCACCCCTTGGATCTGTTGATGGGTCGACTTCGAGCCAGCGGCCTTGGTATCGCGAGTGACCCCGAACTTCAGATGCGACGGATGGTGGATATTCCGACGCAACGTTCATTTCAAGTGAAAGGTGAAGCGCGGATCGACCCACTGGTGGGCGATGCCACCTTGAACCAAATAGTTGGACGGACGACGTCATCGACTTATCCCAGAGGGAGTGCCGGAGCAGACCCCATTGTTCAGTCTGATTCATCGACCCGCCTCGCTGGTGACCTCAATGCCTCTTCTTGGGCTGCAGAAGATGGGAACAGTTCGACGGCATGGCAGTCAAACTTCGCGCCCCAATCTGGGCAGTGGCTGCAGTTTTCGCTGGCGCATCCGTTGACCTTTGATCACTTGAATCTTCAAGTTATTGAGGACGGCCGCCACGACGTCCCAACGAGCGTGACGGTGAGTGCGGGTGGGCAGAGCCGTGTCGTTACTCTTCCTGGAGCGACACTAGGGAAAGGACGGCACAAAGGATCGACGAACACGATCCCCGTTTCATTCCCTGCCTTGAGCGGTTCG
>CAIQIR010000177.1 GCA_903871875.1 uncultured Schlesneria sp. | reverse complement strand
TACCTGACTTCTTCCGGTGATGTGACATTGACATTCCCGGCGGCCGCAGGAGTTCAGCTCGATCTTACGTTCAATTCCGTGAATCAGATCCATTGGTCACTGTTCACTACCGAACGAATAGTCGCGATAATGTTCGCATGGGTTCTCCATTCGCAGAGGGTCGGGGATTTCAGATGGCGACTGGCGTAACGTGAATTTCGGTACCTTGCTCGTCAAGATCGCAGAGCGCGCCGGATTGGTTGCGCGGCCAAGAGTATGACGCAACCTGAGAAGTTCGCGACAAACAGAACGGACCGAATGTTTTCGCAGTCACGTCGTGAGCGCGTGATTAGGAAACAGCGAATGCATCGCCGAAAAGCACGATCTGCAGATCCTCGATTCGGATCTCGAGCAGGAGACGAGTTCAGACTGTATGCGTCCCTGTATGCAGAACTACAACGAAATAGTAAGCAAGGCTTCGCACACCGAACGGGCAGGCGACAAAACGCACCTGAAAATCAGTGAATCACTGCCTCAGACGAAGGTCTTTTATATCGCGTGATGGACGATTCTGGCCCAGACAGTCGCGCTCATCGTCGAAGGCGTGAGTGTTTGAGATTCCTCCAGGACGCCGCTGCATATACAAGACTGCGTTCGGCAAGTCTTGCGGTCGACGATGTCTCAACTGGACTTGAACGAGAATTTAGAAGGCGTCTGAAAATCGGTCACGACTCAGGGGATCGTCGCCTGGCCGTCAAAGGGTGAAGCGCGGCCGCCGTGAAAAGATGCCAAGCAGCTGTTCGCAGCTTGCGTTACTCGATGAGCGGCCTTGATCGCATCGCCCTTCTCCATCGATTATGTCGAGTTTGCCAAACTGCTCAGCGAGCGTTTCAAGTGAACTGGCAACAAGCGATCTCGCTTCGGAGAACGACAAAAGTCGTACAGGAGAGATTTAACGATATAATCAATTGAGCGATAATTCAAAAGACCGGAACTAATGCTGCCGTGGGATCGCATTCCTGGATGAGGGCTTTTCGCGTAACCGGATTTTTCTTTTGTCAACGTTAGACGCCTGGTCATTCACAGGATTCACCAGACGAAGTTGTTCGCGACCTCCCGCCGGAACGATTTGAATCCCAGAATCGAGCTCTTCCATGAATTCAGGCCGTCCTGCCTCACATTCGACGTCACTAGTGCGATAAATCTCTGTCGACGTTTCAATGACGATGGAGTCAATGACCCATGCTCGTCGCGCTGCCTTTTGGAAAACCAGATCGAACCCAAGCTGGACCTGGTTCTCCTGATAAAACCCCTTCAATCGCAGCCACTGCCCCCCCGCCGAGAGTGTCGCCTCATTGACAATCGGGGCAGAGAGGATGAACTCGGCAATGAAGTCCGGCTCTTCCTGCAGGCGATTAAAACGGACCCCCAGACCTAACCGCGTATTCCGCTGACGGAATTCGGGCGAACCTAAATCACGCAAAACGGAATAGTTCTCGGCACAACCCGCCTGGTAAACCGACATCAGCACACACTTTACAAGTGTGTCGGCCTCTGAAGGCGAAACTGACCGATGTTCGGCAAGCAGCTTCCCGCCCTGCGAAATGAGAATTACAGCACCGACGGCAGCACGAAAGAGCTTGGATGCAGTTAATGACCGCCTCCCAGTACGAACATTGCTCATCGACTTTCCCCCTCACATCCATGTTTTGGAGACCAGCACAAGCGTTTCGCGGCTGGCATTTAATGCGGCTTATGCGACTCGAGCCGCACCAACGAATCGTCATACCAATAAGTGCGAAGAATTCGCTGGATGGACTTGCGACTGATAATTGAAAATCTTGATCTCTCAGTCATCGGCAGCTGAGCCTGCGCTTCCGGATGCGCACAGTCGCAAAAAATACTGAATGAATAAGCGGAATACGCTTCGCATGCAACGTAGAGTGCCCAGTCGCCCCATTCGTTTGTTCAGTTACGTCAAACCAGCCCTTGATCGACCGCATACCTGACCAGGCCTGCAATCGATTTCAGGCCAGTCGCATTCATGATATTCACTCGATGGCTTTCTACCGTTTTTGGACTGATGCTTAACCGCAACGCCACCTCTTTCGTCGTAAAGCCAGCTGCAATAAGGCGCAGCACCTGGTGCTCTCGCGGGGTCAGCACACGCTCATTTCGATCTCGACGGTCATAGTGATGCTTAGCCCAAGAGACGATCCGGCTGGAGATCACGGGGCTGCCGTCACCGATCAAGTTCATGCTGTTGCGAATCAAACGTTGAAATTCCGTTACGGTATCCGAGGTTGAGATGTAGCCCGTTGCTCCGAAATCAATTGCCTTAAATGCCCTCTTCACGAGGGCTCCTCCAATTGCGGAAGAGAACAGGATTGCCTGCACCAGGCCACACTTTTGCCTGAACATGTCAACGGCGAGCAGCCCATCAAGCTGTGGCGGCGAATCCTCGATGACAAGAATCTCAGGGCGACAAACCTCGCATGCTGCCAGTGCGTCCTGCAAATCTCTTGGGCGCTCCACACACTTGACGTCGGCCATTTCTTTAAGGATGGCGCAAATTCCCTCGCGTAACAGGCCAGGGTTTCCAATGACCTGTACGGACGCTCTCGACGAATCTAGACCACCCATCTAATAGACCTCTCGCTCGACATCTCTGATTCGCGACGCAGCGCATTGGGCAAGCGTCGTCTGCCCCCGCGCCATAAGAAATACATGCCGACTTATCGTTTCAGCACTTGAAGATCCCTGCCTAATGGGCAGAAACTCGTACCATGAGGCGAGCCAGCGATTCAGGCTCAATCGGCTTAACATGATGCTCGTCGAAGCCGGATTCTGCTGAAAGCAGTCGGTCTTGCTCTTGGCCCCATCCGGTCATTGCGATCAGAGTTCCCGAGCGCCCCCATGGCTGCTGTCGAATTAAGCGTGCTGTTTCATAACCATTCATGATGGGCATTCCGATATCGACCATCATGATATCGGGACGGAACTCAGCCCCTGCCTCGAGTGCTTCAATCCCGCTGTGCGCTACGGAGACCAAATGCCCCATCACCTTCAGCAGGGTGGAGAGGCTCTTCGCAACATCGCGATCATCATCAACAATCAAAACTCGTCGGGCTTTAACCGATTCTGTTGATGCTACTTCGTCTGAGCCGTGGGGTTCGCTTGCGGGCTCGCACACTAAGAGGCAAACAGTGACCACGCACCCTCTACCCCGACCGCCACTCTCAACACGAATTTGCCCACGATGCATTTCGACGAAACTTTTAACAAGAGCGAGTCCGATGCCCAATCCACCGTGCATTCGCCCGCGCGACGTGTCTTCCGTCGAAAAATTCTCGAGAATCTTTGGGATCTTCTCACTCGAGATTCCGATCCCATTGTCTCGAATCGTCACAATCGCCTGATCGTTTCTGCGAATCATCTCCAGCCGGATATCTCCACCCTCAGGAGTAAATTTCGCAGAATTGTTGAGGAGATTCGTAAACACTTGTGAGAGTCGGGTGAGATCGCCATGCACATAGATTGGATCGTCAGGAAGGTGGACTGTAAGCTGATGTTGCGCCTCGCCCATCAATTGTCGCGTCGAATCGATCGCGTTCTGGATTGCGATTGACAGATCAAGTTGCTCCAGCTTGAGCGCGACAACGCCGCGACTGATCCTGCTTACATCAAGCAGGTCATCTGTAAGTCGAATCATCTGCTTGAGCTGCTTCTCCATCATCTCTCGCGATTCCTCAACGGTTTCCTGAGAGTTGCGAGCCAGTTTCAGCACCTCGAGCCCATGACGCAATGGGGCAAGCGGATTCCTGAGTTCATGAGCGAGAGTTGCTAGAAACTCGTCTTTTCTTCGATCTGCTTCACGTAGCTTGTTTTCAACCTCTTTAATGCGACTCAGGTCCTGGACAAACCATACCGCTGACGACTCAGAATCCTCCACGATCGCCGCTCCGGTCAACACCGCGAGTCGGCTGCCGTCTTTGCAGACAATTTCTTTTTGATAAGGAGGGCAAACTCCTTTTTCTGCCAGCGTCCGGATCGCTCGCGTGTCAGCATTACAGTAATCACCCGGTGTGATCATCTGCCAATGCAAACACTCGCGGATTTCGGATCGGGTATAGCCCGTCATTTGAAGAAATGCCTCATTAGCGTCTGTCAGTAATGTGCCTTGAGAGAAGACGATGCCAATAATATTCGAATCAACCAAGCGGCTCGATTTTCTTGTCTCATGCCGCAATGCAACCTGGGATTCTTTTAATTCGTGAATGTCGGTACATGAACCAATGTAGCCAGCGAATTCACCAAAAGGTCCGAAGTAGGGTATGCCGTTGTCCAGAACCCACCGATATCCTAATTGGCCGTTCCGGAGACGATACTCCATCGAGAAGCGAATTCGGGCGTCGAATGATTCGGTGTAATGCTTCAGGCATCGATCAAAATCTTCTGGATGGACATTCTCGGCCCAACCATTTCCAAGCTCCTGTTCCATTGGGCGACCAACGAAATCCAGCCAAGGTCTGTTGAACCAGGTACAGAGCTTATTCGTGTCGCTTAACCAAATGAGGACTGGAGCCGCATCGGCCAATAAGCGAAATCTCTGCTCGCTTGCCCTCAAGCTATCATCGGCCTCAACGCGTTCTGTTACATCCTTGACGACCCCATAATACCGTATTGGAGCGTTGGACTCGCTTGTTACTGCTCTGCCACAATCTTCAAGCCAGACAACTTTCCCATTATCGGGGCGAATGAATCGAAACAGACATTGGTGAGAACGGCCTTCGCTCGCAGCCTGTCGAACGGCATCCACGTACTTGGCAACATCTTCAGGATGAAACTGGCGAAACGCCTGTTCCTTGCTTTGAGGCAAGGCACCGAGGGGGACACCCACCATTTGAGCGGCATTCGGTGAAACAGATAACCTGGAAGTCGCAACATCGAATTCCCAAGCCATCATCTTGGCTGCGGAAAGAGCGACGGACCAGTCAACCTTAGGCCATTCGTAAGTTGAGGAAGGTTGTTGATAAAGCACGGCGCTGCAACTCGATGTCAAATTTGAGACGCCAATGTCCCGGCCGGCGATTGGCTTTGGTTCCCGGGGAGCTCGGCTCGAAGTTTCTGACATTGTCTGAGACACTCTTCCGATTATCGATGCTCATCATTTCTACGAATGAAGCGATGACCAACGCATCGCGCGCTCTCATTCCTTCGATCGCAGCGCGAATCCGAGGTTCGTGTCGATTATAGGCATGCACGTTGGGGTTGCCCAATAATTCGAGAACCACCCTGGCTGGCGGTGCGAAATTTGATTTTGGTTCGAATGAGAGCAACTGTTGCTTTCGATATTCTTTGATTATCGGTGGCAGATTTTCTGGCGCTCTATCAATCCCCGGTGATTGCGCATTCTCGCAAACATTCGCAATTGCCATTTGAATGCTCTTGAATATCGCGCAGTCATGGGTCGGGTTGCTTCAGGGCAGCGAGCAAGCGATGTCAAAAAGCAACCGAATCTTAGGGGGCGCGGTTGAGTCATTTGGCTTAACGGCACAGGCCATGAGCATCTGGATACAGCCCCTGTGTTCGCAGGCTAAATGCTTTGCTTTGAATGGAATATGACAGACGGGTGGCTCGTTTAATGTAATTTGCCTGCTTTTGTTGGCGAAATCAACCAGTTAAAGTCAAAATGCCTCCGGTATTAAAATTGCGCGTTGCCACGTGTCTTGGGCGGGGCCGCGAGCCAGATTTCGATTCGTGAGCGAGGGTCGCATCGTGCGCGTGGGGCGTCGATTCGTCATTGTGATCGCTCTGTTGGCCCAACACGAATTGCGCTCGAGCAAGAGACCGTTCCGCACACGCAGTTCCGGCTTCCGGGTGCGTTGGGCATCATCGACGAGCAACGCACCCTGACTGTGCCCCTTCAAGGCCGAACTTCTTAGAACTGGGGCGGCCAATGGCAATTGCCTTGCCGTTTCCGGTGTGCATACCCATCTCACAGCCTTCGTATTTTCTTCCTGCGCCTTCGCGCATTCGAAACGCGATCCGAATCCGAGTCGTCTTCCGTCGAACTAGGCTTAATTTGAGTGATTCGATCCCCAGAAGAATTGGGGTATCGACAAGCGACCTCTGATACGGAAAAGCAAGCGAGACAAGTCATGAGAAGCACGATGGGGGGCATAAAGGCAAAGCCAAAACGCCGGTCAGGCGTTGTCGCAGTCGAAATGGCATTGGTGATGCCGATCGCATTGACGCTAATTTTTGGCATCATGCAGGTGGGATATGCGTTTATGATTCAGCACATGCTGCAAGATGCCGCTCGAAAAGGCTGCAGGGCAGCAAGTTTCCCGTCAAGTTCGAACACTGTCGTCACCAGCGCAGTCAACGGAGTGTTGTCGAACATGAAGCTGACCGGCGTCACAACCACGATCCTGGTCAACGGCGCGGCCGTTGATGTTTCCACCGCCAGTTACGGATCCACTGTCTCGGTATCCGTCCAAATCCCACTCTCAAACGTGATGCTTTTCTCAGTGAGTTTCGCACAATTTACGGGAACAATTCAAGGCGCGGCAACGATCCGCTGCGAATGAGATGGCAAAGGCCATAGCCCAGTTCCAACGAGGGATTAAAATGATCGCCCACACAACAATGCGTATGTCCAGAACCGAAACAACGATTAAGGGACGAAAGTACCTACCCTTCGTTCGCATCGCTCAGAAGCCGAATGTGCACCGCCGAGGAGTTGCTGCAGTCGAACTTGCGTTGATCAGCCCGATCTGGCTGACTTTAGTCCTTGGGATTGTTGAAATTAGCCAGGCGCTTAGAGCTGACGCCGTGCTAAGTGCAGCGGCACGTGCCGCATGTGTGACGGCAAGCCTTCCGGGTACGGCCAACATTGACGTGATCGCCGAAGCCAAGTCTGTTCTAACCGCAAACGGTATCAATTCGAGCTCAGCAACCGTGACGATCCTTGTGAATGGTTCGGCGCTTGATGTCGCATCGGCGGCGCAGTATTCAAAGATTTCAGTTACGGTATCCATGCCCACAACCACAGTCGTTGTCGTGGATATGATTACGTTTCTGAAGAATAAAACAATGCTGTCCCAAAGCATGACGATGATTCGGCAGGGCTAGGGTTGTTCGCAACTATCGGCGACGACATTAAGCTAAACGGCCCATCTACGCATACTCATCTTAACAAGTGACACAGTCGTGGAGAGCATGACTGCATCCTAATGCGTTTTACACATCATTCATGGAGCCTAGAGATATGCGAACACATTCAAACGCCAGTCAATCGAGTCGTCGCGAGAGTGTTCTCCGCAGCCTCGCCTTTGCAACTGCCATGGCCACCGCATCGGCACTTTTCATGGCTCTCAACTTCGCGGACTTCCCTGATGGCGCATTCGCCTACCCACCAATTGGTACACTGTGCTTTGCAGCGACAATAGTCACATCACTCAAATTCATCGAGGCATTCAGTAGGGCTGTTGACGAACTTTCAAATTCTCTTTTGAAGTGATTTGAGTTGTGTGGTGAACGCATCGGAGGCGCCCGGCTCTCGAGCTGGTGCTTTTCAGCAGCCTTCAAGCTGCATCCCATCTCGCCGCGCTGAACTCCCCGCCTGGGTTTGGAATCGTGTTCCGCAATCTGCGACTCTCTGCGCGGCGATGAAAGCACGGATCCAGGCAATTCCAGCGTGATGACGACCTCGCGAAACATGCCAAGGCACAAGCAATAATTGTGCTTCGAAATGAGTCGAACGCCTGTAGGAAGTCACTTTTTGGCATCGAGTACGGCGCGCACTTTCTGCACGAGGGAGAGCGCGGTGAATGGCTTTTGCAATAAAGTTGTGTTTGATTGCTCAACACCTCGTTGCAGCACCGTATTGTTGGTGTAGCCGCTCATAAGGAGGACGCGAATTTCTGGCCGAATGTTTTTCACAGCTGCTGCAATCTCAGGTCCTGAAGCGTCTGGCATTACTACGTCAGTGAGTAACAAATCGATGTGTTGAGATTGGTCTTCAGCAAAACCGAATACTTCTGCCGCGTTGCGGGCCTCCAAAACCTGATAACCATATTTCTTCAGACTGATGCGAGCAATCGTTCGAACGGCCGATTCGTCTTCCACGAGTAAAATGGTTTCGCCATGATGGTCCGCTTGAAGAAGCGATTCTTCTTGAGTGGTTCGGGGTATGTGAGTTGCGGCGGGGAACATGATTGTAAAAGTTGTACCGACATTCAGTTCGCTATTCAAAGAGATTGTGCCACCAGCTTGCATGACGATGCCATGGACGACGGAGAGCCCGAGTCCAGTCCCTTGACCTATATCTTTCGTCGTGAAAAATGGTTCAAACACCATATTAATGATATCTTGCGGCATTCCGTGGCCGGTATCACTTATGGTAATCTGCGCGTAGTCACCAGGTTGTATGTTCGGGTAGGCCGTAGCGTTAGCTTGTCCCTGTTTCACACTCCGTGTTTTAATAGAAATGCTCCCTCCGTGGGGCATTGCGTCTCGAGCGTTTACGATGATGTTCATCAAGACTTGCTCGATTTGTCCCGGTGCGGCGAGGATGCGAGGCAACGTGCGATCGCACGCAATGCATAATGTGATATCCTCTTCAATCAATCGTCTGAACATTAGTGAATCGCGCTCAATAAGCTCGTTTAAATCGAGGAGCACGGGCTCGATAATTGATTTGCGACTGAATGCGAGCAGTTGCTTTGTTAGGGAAGCAGCCCGATCCCCTGCGTCCAAAACGGCCTGTATTGATTCTCTTAATGTAGGGTTGGAGTGGGATTCATTGAGGGCTAAGCTGCCATACCCAATAATGATCGTGAGTAAATTATTGAAATCATGAGCGATGCCGCCTGCGAGTCTTCCAACGGCATCGAGTTTGTGGGAATGCTGGAGTTGGAGTGCTAGTTGTTTTTGTTCGGTGATATCCACCCCAAATCCAACCACGTTAATTACGTCTCCGGATGCATTCTTAAGTGGGCTGAAGACCGCGTCGATATTTCGCAGCCCTAATTCGGGGAAACTCGCGGTGACTTCGAGACGGTTAGTGTGACCCTGTGCCGCTGTATTGATGGCATTAAGCACGCGCAGCACGTCGCGGTCGACAATCCAGTCCATGTCCGTGAACAGTCGCCCGATTGTCTCCTCACGCGAGACTTTCATCAGTGTTAGTGACAACTGATTGATTTCCGAAATTCTGCTGTCAAGCGTGAGCACGCAGATGAATCTAAAGTGTGAGTCGATAATCTTTCTCAGAAAATCTCGCTCTCGTTCAAGAAGATCTTCCGCCTGTTTGCGCTCTGTAACATCTCGAACAAAGCCGTAGCCTCCGCCTTCGCGTCTGGGAACGGCATTCCACAAGAACTGTCGATACGAGCCATCTTTGCACCGGTATCGATTCTCGAAGGAAGGTATCGGCACGCCGGCGCGCATTTTAGTGAAGGCAGTGAGTGTGTCATCGATATCATCGGGATGTACGAAGTCCAGAAATGGACGATTTAAGAGTTCCTCTTCTGACCATCCCAGGCAATTGCTCCAGGCAGGATTAAGTTTCTTCAGATACCCATCGCTGCCGGCAATACAGAGCGGATCAATGGCGTTCTCCCATAGCCGCCGCAGATCTTCTTCTGTCCGTTTGCGGTCTGTAATGTCTCGCATCACGGCGCAGGTGTATTCCTGCCCCTCATGTTTCAGATAATTGACCGTCACCTCGGTGTTTAATATTCGACCAGAGTTGGTGATGCGATCGGATGGAAATGTGAAAGATCCCGTTTGTTTGATGTCTTTCCAGCGAGCGAGCCAGGCTTCTTTGGTTAAACCTATTTCGATTTCTGAAAGATGTTTGCCTTGCAGCTCGTGTCGTGTGTATTCAAGCAGTTTGCAGGCTGCATCGTTCACGTACAAAATGTTGCCCGCAGGGTTGATCCAAAAGAGCGAATCGACCGCATGATCAATCGTGAACTGACTTAGACGCAGTACTTTTTCGGCATCCCGATGACTGGTCAAATCAAGTACAGTGCCAACAATACGTCGAGCAGTACCTTTCGCATCACGGGCAATATAGGCCCGGTCTTGGACTTCGGCCCAAACTCCGTCTACACGGAGGAACCTGTACTCGCAGGCCCAGTACTGATCCATTCCATTAATCGCTTGTCGAAATGACTGTATTGTTCGTTCTCTGTCGTCGGCGTGAATATGGCCAATCCACCATTCCCAGGAGGAGGCTTCAGGCGGACGCCCGAAGGTCGTCAAATATTGTTCATTCCACTGGACGAGCCCAGTAAACGGATCGAAGTCCCAGACGGCGTCTTTGGTCGCGAGAATGGCCAGTCGATATCGATCCTCACTATCCTGGCGTTCTTTTTCCGCACGGACCTGCTCGGTGATATCGCGCGAAACGCCGATGACTCCTACCACTTTTCCGTTTAGGTCACGATACGGCGCCTTGGTAGAGTGATACGTGCGAGTCGTGTTAGCCGCTGTTAGTGTGTCGGTCTGGGTTTCGACCATTTGCGACTGCATGATTCTGCGGTCGGTTTCCATCAATGACGCGGCTCCCGCGAGATCAAAAATGGTGGTATCGTCTGCTCCAATTACCTCCTCTACGGTCTTCCCGACAAGTCGAGCGGCCGCTTGATTGAAAAGGAGGTACTTGCCGTCACGATCTTTGACATAAATGGCATCGGTCGTTTCGTCGGCAATTGCACGTAGCAAATCGCCAGTTTTCCGTAGTTCGGCTTCAGCCTGCATTCGCTCCGTGATGTCGATTGAAACGCCTGTCAGTTTACGCGGCGAACTATCGTGGTTCCGCTCGAGGTGCCCCCACTCTTCAAGCCATCTGATGGTGCCATCCGGCCGGATGACTCGAAAAAGATTGCGATAATCAGAGCCCTTGGCGAGGACGGATTTGACTCCCGCATCGAACTTTTCGACGTCGGAGGGATGGACTCGTGCTCGCACCTGAGCCACTGTCTCGG
This sequence comes from uncultured Schlesneria sp., assembly GCA_903871875.1. GTDB lineage: Bacteria > Planctomycetota > Planctomycetia > Planctomycetales > Planctomycetaceae > Schlesneria. The sequence goes on along the minus strand of CAIQIR010000177.1, from coordinate 18,282 downwards.
GATTACGTACGTTGGCGGGTAGGGCAGGTTCTGTAGAAAAATAGCGCGTGACCTGATCCGATTTCGCATCCCAAACAAAGGCGATCGCGCTGGCAGCCTGAAGTGCGATCTGCAACCGAGTTTCGCTCTCCATCAAGGCTATCTCTGCGATTTTTTGATCAGTAATGTCCTGATCGGTCCCTTCAATGCGAATAATGTTTCCAGAGGAGTCTCGGTTTGATCGGGCTCGGCTGCTTAACCAGGCGAGTGTCCCATCGGGGCGAATGATTCGCAGCTCGTTGACGAACTCGGTTTGCCCCGACAGCATGGCTTCAGCGCGGGCCTGAGCGGTGGAACGATCTTCTGGGTGGACCAACGAAAGAAAGGCCTCAAAGCTGGGCTGAATCGTTGCTTTTGCAATCCCGTAAATCTCATAGAGGCTATCCGACCACCAGACGTTCCCGGTGAATGGGTCCCAACCCCAACTACCGGTGCGAGCGATCTTCTGGGCCTCGGAAAGGCGCCGTTCACTTTCATGCAAGGCCAGTTCAGCGGCTTTACGCTTCGTGATATCATGAACAGAACCAACGAGTTGGGGACACCGCCCATCTTCCGTAAAAATCGGGACGATTGAGACTTCGCCAACCAGCGTTCCAGTTGGATATGTCGAGGTTTCTTCCCAGCGGACAAGCTGCTTTTCCTTGATTGCCCGGCGATAGTTGTGGAGAACGAGCGTTCTGGATGGTTCGGGAATAATCTCCTCAATCCGCTTGTCAAGCACCGCCGCGCGCGGCAGTCCAGTACATGCGACGAATGCGTTGTTGACGGAACGAAAGCGGAAGCCACCGTCCGGTTCAACATCCAGCAGGAAGATCACATCGCCGACGGCATCATAAATCGAGCTGAGCTGGTTGTGCGACTCGTTCAATCTCGCTTCGGCGGAAGCGAGATTCTGCTCGGATAGTTTGCGGTCAGTAATGTTACGGACTTGGGAAAAATTGAACTCCGAATCTCCGACTTGCACATACCTGGCTGTGACCTCGATCGGAATGATGCGACCGTCTTTGCTGCGATGCCGTGTCTCCAGCGTTATTGCGCCCCTGGACTTCAGATCCGCAAAGTGTTTTTCCCATTGGCCGGGCTGATAATTTGGTTCCGTGTCCAAATCAAAAATGGACAGACCGAGCAATTCCTCTTGTGAATAGCCCCGTTCCTGGCATGCGGTTTTGTTCGCATAAAGTATGCGGCCCTCCGGGCCAACCCAGAAGACGGCGTCAATCATGTGGTCCAGACAAAATCGCATCTTCTGCAATTCGGTTTCTGCCGCGTCTTTTGAATCGGTATCTTGCAATTTGACGCCCTCCGGTAAATTCTGTCTCGCTCAGCGGGATCGGCACACTTTAAGAGCAGTTGGCAGCGCAGCGGCGTGTTCAGGTATGATCGACGATGGCGATATAACGATCCTGTCGCCGATTTCCCAAACGGCGCGAAGACCAATTTCATGCCGAAATCATAACGAGGTGTGAACGGCAATCCCGAGACGGACGCAGGCATTTCGGGCGACAGCGTCGCCATGGGGGTGATATAAATGCCTCAGTGTCAGCCTAAACGTGGCGGCGTGCAACTCCTGACACGAAAGCCCTCGGTGAAGTAGATGTGGCTACGCGTCTATTCGGAGTACATTCATTTTGACGGAGCGTCAATGATCTCTCGCACTTTTCGCGCCAGGCCGAACGGTGTGAACGGTTTTTGAATGAACGCTTCAGTGGCCTCGATTGCCCCGTGGAGCAGCGCGGAGTGTTCCTGAAGATCTTTGGGTACGCCGGCGGGCTTTGATTTTGTCATCAGTTGATCTTACGGCAGGTACCGAGGAGGAGAGTCTGTCGACACTCTTCCGGCAGGCTAGCACAATTGTGGATTCCTCGCGCTTGAATGCCGTAATTTGTAGCCAACTGTCCAAGCCAACGAGACGCAGTTCTCTCGATCCGTGCTGGTCAGCCTGATCACTGATGCGTCCATCGCTGACGCTCGTTAACGCCATCGGATTGGCCTGTGAATCTGGGAGGCATTGACTCAGAGGGCTCCCTGCGTTGCCCTGGCAGTTCGTTGATTTATGGCACGGATGCCCCTGAGATCCTCTGACTCAATCCAGCAACAGCCCGATTCACAGCACCGGTGTCATCCGTCGGGCGAATTCCTTGCAAGCCTGTCAATTCCGCAATGATGGCCGGCTTCTTCGTCTATCGATTTAAGCAATACCGACGCGCCGGAATTGGTGATTCCATTGGCCCCCGCATCAAGAAAGAAATAGGAGGTGCCGTCGTGTTGCCAAAATGCGACAGCGTTTCTGTGTCTGAGACAACGCACTTAAGTTTCCATTTAAAAGGACTTTGCGCGTTGACGCAAATCGGCGGATTTCTGCAGACGAAGTACGCCGAAGCTCGCCTGAAAACTAGATTACAACATTGGGATTTTAGCCTAGGATTCATTGAAAAAGGGGATTCAGATGCGATTCGCAAGAACTCGGAATTCAATAACGTCTCATTCGAGGCGGGGCGCAATGACCGTGATGTTGGCAATCTGCACGATCCTCATGCTGGCGTTCACGGCGTTTTGCATCGATATCGGCTGGGCTACAGTATCGCAAAGTGGGTTGCAGAATGCCGCCGATTCCACCGCTGCCGCCGCAGCCGCCGCTTTGAACCAAGGGTATGCCTCCTATTCCATCCCAACTCAGACCAGCCCCAGTGGCATCATTGCTTCCGCGGAATCAACCGCGATCACCTGGGCTAAAAGCTACGCGAACTATAATGGCTCGGCGGACTTGTCCTCGCTGACACTCTCTAGCAGCGATGTCGTCTTTTCGCAGTCAAATGCGGCTGGCGCTTTGTTAACGAGTTTCACTGGGTTTCCCAACACCGTTACCGTGACGCTACGTCGCAATGGATCAGCGAATCCATTGTTGCCGCTCTTCTTCGCTCCTGCGATCGGCACAAAAAACGTGAGTCAAGCCGCAACTGCATCAGCGACCATCTATACAGGCGTCATTACGTCATTCAGCGCAACGGGAGGCGGACAAGGCTCTGCTGGCGGGTATGGCGGATGGGGGACTTCATATTCCAGTTCGGGCTCCTCCAATACGTTCAATAATCTGTTGTTGCCTGTAGCGTTGGATGTAAACACCTGGTCAGCATACGTGGATACGGGGTCCTCCGCCAGCAACTCATCGTACTATGACTACTTACAATGCGGTACTACCGGTAATAGTTGTTACGTCGCAACAAAAACTGATAATGGAAACGGAAATGGTGGTATTAACAACGGTAATGATCAAGGGAAGTGCAACAATGGAGCAGACACAAATGTCTACGCCTGGAATCAGAGTGGCAGTACGTTTTCTGGAGTTTCCCAGTGCTGCATCTTCCCATCTCCATCGAACTACCCAGGTATGACAGGTTGTATCGCGCTGGATGGCAGCTCAAACAGCGATCAGGCTTATTGCAACTGGATTACGAATGGCTGCACTGCCAGCGACATCAGCAGAATGACGAGCAAGGGATGCTTCCCCTGTAGCGTGAGTTCGGCGAAAGCCTGCAAAGGCACTGCTGGCATGTCATCAACAGTCGCGTCGGCCTTCTCAAGTATCGTCGGTCAGAAGCGAATCATGCCCGTATTCAAGCCAGTCAATGCTTCGTCCAGTTCATATCAAGCTTGTACTGGATCTGGTGGTAACACCACCTACCAGATTTGTGGGTATGTGGGTGTGCAAGTAACGAGCGTGACGGGATCTGGAAGCAATACGTGCATCAATGTTCAGCCCTGCTGTGTGATTGACCCCACAGCCGTCTTCGACAAATCAACTCTGGTCCCGTGTGGTTGCGAGCCATTGACGCAAATGAAGACGTTTACCTGCACTTCGCCAAAGTTTTGTCAGTAAAGTGGCGAGTCTGCGCAGTAGTAAGAGTCACCTCTGCAACTGCAATGCACACGTGCAATGCGGACGCGTGTGTCGTTAACGCAAGTGCGGTATGGCAGTCTTTCATCATTCGAGTAAAGTGGAAATGCGAAAATGATCTTGAATGTACGTAGTAATATACGCGTGATCAAAGTCTGGCTGCTGATCGCAGGCTGTTTACTCCAGGCGGGCTCCGTATCCGCTGACATCGGTGGCAGCATGGCAGCGTATCTGAGTGTCAATGTCGGCAAACGAGTTGCTGGCGGAGAGTGTTCTCAAATGGCGACCGAGGCGCTGCGAGTTTCTGGCGGCGAGTTTTGTCCGCAGGATCTGGGTGCTGACAGTCCGAGCAGCGGAGATTATGTCTGGGGGACACTGGTGACGACGATTTCGTGCTCTAACAAACTCCTGTCAGATTCAAATCCGATGAACAAATGTCTGGTTGGAGATATTGTTCAGTATCGGAATGCGACGTTTACAACTTCGACGGGAACTGTCACCGCTTCTCATCACACGTCCGTTGTCGCGACCGTGAATACTGTGGGAAGGGCGACGTCGATCTACCAGCAAAACGTCAGCAATATCCGTACGGTTCAGAAAGCAACCATCGACACGACCAAGTTGACCGCTGGCTGGATTAAGATTTATCGTCCAAAAGCCGTGGTCGTGCGTCCTGGTGAGTGGAAGACCACAGTTGTGAACAACATGTCTGCTAACCAGAGCTTTACATTGCAAGTGGGAAATCAGAATCTGACGACAATGACGCTCACCGCTGCAAGCACGGCAACGAGTTATACTGTCATTCTCGTTGACACGAGTGGGACTGTTCCAGATCTACTGCTTACGAGTGGGAAGTCCGTCTTTCTTTCCACCCTCAAGGGCTATCAAATACCTGCAAACAGCTCTCCGGTGAATTTTGCACAGTTGAGCCAGTAGTCAGGCCGATCGCACGCTCTGAGGGTTGTTGGTGACGCATTCCCGCGTTCGCGGTGAGGGGGTAGCGGAAGACATCGACATCGACATCGGTATCGACGCACGCCCTCAACCGTACTTCGGAACGCAAGGTGGCGAATCGGTGGCTGGAAGTCTTGCCAGAAGCGGATGGGCGATCGCATCCTATCCACCGGAAGCGATTCGACACGCTCGTAGCGACTTCTGACCGTGCGATATTCGGGCCGCAAAAGGTGTGGCAGCATTCATTGAGGTTTATCGACCCAAGTGAAGCGACGAGCAATCCGACATCCGCAACACGACCAAGAAGACACGCAGCAGGGCAGTCAGCTTCTGAACGCGACTGCGCAGTCGAAGGACTTCTCGCTGCAGTTGGGTCGCATCCATACTGAGGACATCGACGCGGACCAACTGGGCACCAAGGTTCCCGAGCCAGCCAGGTGTGGTCGAGCGTGGGATGCCAAACTGGAGTGCGCAATTGATGTTCCGCGTGGTGCGGACATGCCCCGAAGACGGTGGTCCCAGGTGCGCGGTGTGCGAGTTGTAGTGGCCATGCCCCCATCATCGTACCCGTGGTAAGCGGATTAATCGGCAAATTGCAAAGCGTTGGTGTTCCGCCTGCTGTGCTGGCGAGAACTTGCACACAAAACCCAGAATGTCGTGATACTCAGAAGGACGATGTTTAAATCGCATTCGGTACGAAAGCGGTCCAAATCGTCGAAACGATGGCCTTCTGATCTTGGAACGTCAAGGTCCATTCAAGTTGGCATCCGAAGGTCAGATGCCGACTACTTTTCAACTGGATCCCAGATCGTGCCTGCGATGTATCGTAAGTCTTGTTGGCGGTCATTGAAGTAATAGACGGTGACGATTTTTCCATCGAGCCGCTGTACGGTTCTGGGGTAACCGAGATCCCAGGTTCCGGCATCGTCGCGCAACAGGAAGTCGCTGGTCCAAGACTTGCCACCATCGCTGGAAAGACGCGCGCGGATGCCATACGGGACGTTACGACTGCCGTAGGTCAGTGCCAAGCGACCGTCTCTTAGCCGAATCATGTGTGGCGGGTTGCCCCCGTTATCGATGCTGTTGGCTGATTCCAGTTTCCAGGTCTGGCCATTGTCGAGCGAACGATAGGGCTCGATTTTGAAGAGTTTCTTATTGCCTTCCGCCCTGGTGCGACAACGAATATACGTGAGCAATTCTGTCGGCGAAAGGCGGACGGTGGAAGGCATAATTGAATATGCGCCAGGTCCAGGTTGCTCGCCGATCCATGACAGGAATGTCCACGTTTTACCTCCATCAGTCGTCCGCGTGGCAAATGGCCAGCCTTCTGATCCACCGTCTTTAGCGGAGGTCAGGAAGGCCATCGCCTCATGCGGACCGTCGACAATGACATCCGTGCGAGCCATGATTCCCGGGCGGTCGAACTTTGGTAGGCCAAAGGGCCCATTCCAGGTATGGGCACGGTCGCTCGACCAATAGAAGTGGGAAAAACCTTTGTCGCTGTCCTCCATCCGCAACATCAAAGCGAAGTCGGGTTGAGTGAAGTTCAGGCCGGCCGGCAGGGGCTGTGGAGTGCGCTCCTTACCCGCGGAATCAAGATACGACGGAACTTCCAGCGTCCATGTCTCGCCCCCGTCAAGGCTGCGTGCCAGTCGATGCACCTGCGGAGCGTCGGGATCAATCGGATGTTTCCCCTGCCGATCCTTGTGGTAACCAAGATGGAATCCGACGACGATTTCATTTCCCCAGCACCAAATTCCATTGTTGGCTGGCCAGCCGGCATAACGCCCCGCTTCTCGATAGACGACGACATTTTTCACGGCAACCGGCGAATCGGCCAACACACAACTTGCGGACGCAACCATACCGACGACGAGCAACAGACAAATGAGAAGGCGCATTGCTGGAATCTCTCCGTGGGAGATGGTTCAAAAGGCGAACGGTACGTCCCGTATGCAAGAAGTGTTGCCGGAAGTTCGTCACCGCGTCAAGCACCAGCGAGCCAACGAGATCGAAAACAGGCGACCCATTCGAAGGCAGGCAAAATGCGGGTGATTTCATGCTTCGTACGTCACCGGCATTAGAGAAGTGTAAAGTGACCCATGCGTGAGCCGGCGCAGAGATGCTCTCATAAATGCTTTCGATCAGAGCCGAACTTTGGAAGTGGTTCAGGGCTTGTTTATGAAAGTCTGGGGGTAATCTCCTTGATGGGCGACAACGAAGCTCTTCATTGTTTGAAAAACTGAGGTTCGATGACCAGTGTCGAAGATTTCAATGCGACCTATTTCATTGGCTTACCGTCGATCGGCTTTCCATTGGTCGTGAGGATCTGGACTTCATGTGCCTCGTGGATCCCGCTGTAAGTCCAGACAATTTTTTTCTCTGGGGTGACTTCAAAAATCTTGATTGGACGACTGGAGTGATAGCTACAGATGACGGTGTTGCCGTTCGGTAATCGCTGACCGCCACATGGATCGTCAAATGGATTCTCATTCGGAAAATCGTCGTTGGAGACTTTCCACACCACAGTTCCGGTCGAGTTGAGTTCGACGGTCTTGTTGCCATGTGTCAGATTAACGAGCGTATTTCCATTTGCCAGACGAATTGCCGTAAAGGGCCAATTCTCCGCTTTGCGTCCACCGAGATCCATCATGTCCGTTGGAAACTCCTGAACGACTTTTCCCGCGGGCGAATACTCTTTGACCTTGAATGCCAAGAGGTGGGGGACAAGGTAATTCCCATTGGGTAATTTACGAGCCATTCGAGTTTGCATGTGTGCGTTGTCGGTTTCCGGCTGGAGTGGGACTTCGACCGCGATTGTTCCATCAGCAGCGACTTCCAATAATCGTGGGCGTGGCCCCAATTCGGTGATCAGGGTATTACCGTTATCCAATCGCTGGGCAGTAGAAATCTCTTTCGCTTCGGGTGACTTTTCGTATCGAAAGACGGTCTGCCTGTCTCGCGTCATCTCAACGACTTCCGTACTCCAGGCGATCAAGAGATTCCCATTCGGCAGTACAAATCCATCGCGAGCCGCTCCTTTTTCCGCATTCCATATCTCCCGTCCGTCTTCATGAATGATTCCTGTAAACGTCGGTCCGGCGATAAAAAACGAGTGTTTAATTTCCTCACCGGATAAAAGGCCATGACCGATGAAGGTGCAAGTTAGTAATGCGTTCATCAGTCGTAGGCGAAAGTTCTGCACGGTAGATGTCTCCTGCTAAACGGTTTGACGCGAATCGATACGGCCCCGAGATGCGTGCGAGAGACAGATAACTCCAGCGCACATGTTCCAACCGCCCATTCCGGGACATCGATTGTGCCACTTTCGCCAATACGGAGTCCAGCAACGAGAACAACTCGATTCGGGCCCCAAACGGTAATCGTAGAACGAGGACGTCTGCTCAAAGTACACCGCTTTTACAACTCATCAAAATTGGTTGACTTGATTGGATTCCCTCGCCGATAATCCGGGTTCATGCAGTACATGTCGTCCTCGGTAAAGATTCGTCAGTTGCAGCAGGGAGAAGCCTTCGATGGCAAATCAAGAAACGGGGTCGGTGGATCGGCGGGAGTTTCTCCGGCTGGGGACTCTAGGACTAGGTGGCTTGACGATGCCGGAATTGTTCCGTCGCCAAGAAGCAGCCGCGGGAGGGCTGGAACCAGATACCTCGGTCATCTTCGTCTGGTTGCCCGGTGGTCCGCCGCATCTTGATATGTACGACATGAAGCCGAATGCCCCGCTGGAATATCGGGGGCCGTTGAGACCGATCCAGACAAACGTTTCCGGATTCGATATCTGCGAACTGATGCCTCTGCACGCTAAACTCGCAGACAAGTACAACATCGTTCGGTCGATCTCACATCAGTTTTCCGACCATGGGGGCGGGCACAAGCGGTTCATGACTGGGCGCAATCCGAAGTCGCCCGTCGAATTTGAGAATGACGCACCCGCGACCGGTTCAATCGTCGCGAAGATGATCGAGCGGCGGTCAGTCGGTGTTCCCAACTATTGCTGTGTGGTCGAAGGGGGCCGCGAGCACGTCGACACGTTCAGCCTGGGTGCAGCCTATCTCGGCTCGGCTTATACGCCGTTCATGGTTCCGGGCGATCCGTCTGCCGAAAAGTTTACAGTCCCAAACATTGCTCCGCAGCTCGATGTGGTCGGCCGATTGGATGATCGAGCCAGATTGCTGAAACAGTTTGATTCGTTCCGTCGCGAGGCCGATCAATCCGGCATGATGGGATCGATCGATCAATTTCATGCCCGGGCGATGGGTTTGCTCACCAGTGACAAAGCGAAAAGAGCGTTTGATCTTTCGCTGGAATCTCCCGCTTTAAGAGATCGCTACGGTCGACATGCCTGGGGACAGCGGCTGCTGATGGCACGCCGGTTAATTGAAGCGGGTTCGATCTTTGTGTCAGTTGTGCTCGAAAATCCCTATCAATCCGGGGTCCCGTGGCTCAAACAAGGTCTCTACAATTGGGACTCGCACGCTGTCAATGGGCACATCTATGAAGATGCCAAAGTCCGCTTTCCAATTTATGATCAATCCGTGACGGCTCTGATCGAAGACATCTATCAGCGTGGATTGGGACGAAAAACGCTCGTGATCGTCACGGGAGAGTTTGGCCGCACACCGCGAATCGAAAACCAGATCGGCACGAACACCGGCGTGCGTCAACCGGGGCGTGATCACTGGCCTCAATCGATGTCACTAATCACTTTCGGAGGCGGAATGCGGACGGGACAGATTATCGGTTCGACGAATCGCCTTGGTGAACATCCGAAAGACCGTCCATTGACGCCAAATGATTTGTGGTCGACGGTCTACCGCCATCTTGGTATCGATCAGGATCATGCCTTCCCCGACTATGCTGGCCGACCGATGCCTATTTTACAATCGGGTTCGCCGATTGAAGAATTGCTGCCTGTGGCGTGAGAAACGGGTATAACATCCACCAAGCGAGTGACTCGGGGGGACGATGTTGTTAGTTCGTGACCTATCCGAGCTTGGATCAGTTCGAGACTCAGGCTTAGCGGAAATGTCGGATCGGTATGGAAATGATGTTCAAATCGAGAATCGCACGTTTGGCGAGGCATTTCAAAGATTGTCCATGTCGGTTCTTTGCCGCATTGTTAGCAGTAGTGGCTGTATCGCTCTTTCAAACGCAACCCGCAAAACTGGCGGCAGCGCCCTCCCAGTCGGCGTCGGCCAGAACTCGATCATTGGAGCCACCTGTTTTTTTACCTGACGGATCTGAATTCCGGACGTGGGAGCCGGATGAATTCCGATTCAGCCGAACGCTGTACGTCAGTCAGCGTCATCAGAACGCATCGGACGCGAATCCTGGTACCGAAGCGAAGCCCCTGAAGACCATAGGCCGCGCCGCCGAATTATTGCAGCCCGGCGAACGAGTCATTGTTGGGTCCGGTGTCTATCGCGAGTGGGTCTGCCCGCCACGCGGCGGCACCGATGCCGATCACATGATCAGTTACGAGGCTGCGCCCGGGGCGGAAGTTATTATCAAGGGTTCAGAGATTCTGAAAGCAAAAGTGGAACAATCCGTCCCATGGATTCCCGATCCGGTGCCAGGGACAGAAGCTCAGATTGCCGCGACAAAGATACGGATGATCCGGCTGCCCAGAACGTTGTTTCCGGGTTACAACCCATTCGCCGTCTGCAACTATCCTCAAGTGGATGAATTAACTTATTGGAACCTGTCCGAACTGTTCAAAAAGCCGATGGCGAAAATCTTTCTACAGTACCGTGGAATGATGTTTCAGGATGGGAAACGATTGAAACAGGTCTCGCGATATTCCGAACTGGTTGGAACCGAAGGTGCGTTCTGGGTCGAGACAAACGGGCTTGTTGTTCATTTGACTGCTTTTGGCAACGAAGATCCGAACCAGTCAGAATGGGAGATCACCACGCGAGAACAATTGTTCTCGCCCGAGGAATACAATCTCGGGTACATCAGGCTGAAAGGATTCCACTTCGAGCTTGCCGGGAACGGATTTCCATTCCCGCAACGCGGTGCGGTTTCCACGATGCATGGCCATCACTGGATCATCCAAAACATCACCATCCGTCAGGTAAATGCGGTTGGCCTGGATGTCGGCCTTCAGGGTGGTATTTACACGCGTGCCCAGCCGATCGAATTGATGGGCCATCATCTTGTTCGCGGAAACCGATTCATCGAATGCGGAGTCTGCGGCATCTGTGGAACTCAGTTGACCAACACGCTGATCGACGGCAACGAGTTTCAGGGCAATGCCTGGCACGACGTGGAAGAGTTCGCAGAATGTGCTGCCATCAAAACGCATCAGAACTCCAACGTTCTTTTGATGCGTAATCGCGTAACTGATACGCCGCACGGAACCGGTATTTACCTGGATAACGTCAACGTGAACTGCCGAGTCACTCGCAACGTTGTCGTCAATACTGGTTCGTTCAACGGTCCTGGCCCAGGAACAGGCGGTATCTACATCGAGGCATCGGACAGTCCCAACTGGGTGGACCACAACATCGTCTGGAACAGCACGCGGACAAATGGAATCTATTCCTTCTTTATCAGTAACTTGACTGTGGCTCATAATCTGGTTGGCGGATGTGCGGGAGCGGGAATTATGATCCTGGATGTCGGCGGTCGCCCCGAAGGCAATCCGGGCGGAAACAACCGAATCGTCAACAACATCCTCGTCGATAATGGGTGGCAAATTACGTTGCGTACTCAGAAAAACATTTGTGACCACAATCTGTTCGAGTGCGGCGCGCAGCCAGAGGGATGGCGACTGGGATCTCCGGAACTCAAATTCGACCTGGAAGGCTGGCAGAGGAACTCGGCTTTGGATCTTCACAGTCGTCACTCCGGGCTATCGACACAATTTAATTTGGAGTCACGAGGATTGATCCGGACGTCCGATTCGCCACTGCCTTCATGCCCCACGATACCTGGGTTGGAGCAGGATTTTCTGGGCCGTTCGCGGGAAGGCTTAACAACAGTCCCTGGGCCGTTCACAGAATTCGGCGAAACGAACGAACCATTAATCGCAAATCCTATGTGAAACTGCGGCATCCCTATCTTAATGGCCGTTCGTGCGAAAGCTGTTCGCCGAGACTCAATTTCGGATTTGCTGAATCAACCGTTCCGTTGTTCCCAGCGAAATTACTGATGATGAGTTAATCTCAATGGGCTTAGCCCGAGCAGAGTTCCGCACGCACGATTCCATCGCCGGCGATTGGAATTGGACGCCCTAATTGATCGTTCACCAGCGTATTGGGATCGACGCCCAGTAAGTGAAACGCCGTTGCCAGGATGTCTTTAGGCGAAACGGGGTTGTCCTTAACTTCACCTCCGATGGCATCAGTACCGCCGATCACGCAACCCCGAGGTGTTCCTCCTCCCGCCATCATGATTGAATAGGCTCGCGACCAGTGGTGACGACCGGCCCCGATCGGAGTTGAGTCAATTTGAGGAGTGCGGCCGTGTTCACTGATCCATAGCACCAGCGTCTCATCCAATAGCCCTCGCTCATCCAGATCCAGAATCAATCCGCTCAAGGCTAGGTCTGCACCTGGCAATAGAAATTCCTTCATTCGAGGATAGTGATTGGCATGAGTATCCCAGGCACAACCGGCAAAGATTTCGTACGAGTCCCAGAAGACGGTCACAAACTTGCTTCCCGCCTCGACCAGACGTCGAGCCGCCAAGCATGATTGGCCAAAAAGGGTCATGCCATATCGGTCACGTAACGCAGAAGACTCTCGACTGATGTCCAGCGCCTCGCGCAGTTTGGTAGACGCGAGCAACGAATACGCCATGTCCTGATATTTGTCGAACGTTCGAACTCGCGAATCGCGATTGAGTTGCTGCCGAGATTGGTCGAATTGTTCCAGGAGTGACTTGCGACGATACAATCGGTCGAGCGTCAGTTGCGGCGAAAGCTTTCCGGTCGCCGGCAACACGAACTTTCCTTCGCTCGTCAGTCCGCCAAACGGATCTTTGACCTCTTTAGTTTGATTGTCGCTCAGTTTTGGAGCGACGCGCGTGCCCTGGCCTTCAAAGTCGACCCAAAACGGATCGTGAGCTTGGCCAAGGAAGGCTGCATACGGACCTGCCAGCGGTGACAGATCCGACTTCGCGCCTAACATCCAGGGAAGTCCCATATTTCGAGGAATGTCCACCTTCGTTGTCATCGGACGATGTTCTGCAATGTAGTCGACAACCGATCCGATATAAGGCCAATGCGAGGGATCGCGGGGGCGAGTTTCGAGCGATGGCTTGTACGTTGGCATACCCGTGGTCGCGTAGGCAACGCCATGCAGCGGATACGGGTGCGTCATGGAACGCACGACTGTAACCCGATTCATCACTTTCGCCATTCGAGGAAGATGGTCGCAAATCTCCAGCCCGGGTACATTGGTTGAAATGGCCTTCATTTCCCCTTGAATTTCAACTGGCGCATCCGGCTTGGGATCGAAAGTCTCGTGCTGTGACGGAGATCCATAAGGGAACAGCAGAATGCAGGCCTTCGCCTTACCAAAATTGCCGGCTGACGTGGGATTAGACGCTGCCTGCAATTGGCGCAGACGCAATGATTCGCTCAGGCTCAGTCCAAATCCTCCCAGGCCCCCGATGTGCAGAAGATCGCGACGGGTCAATCCGTCGCACAATGACCTGCGAGAGCCCAGAATCCGGAACATTTCTCAACCTTAAATCAGGTGCCGTGGCGTTCGATTGAATCAATACAAATTGAACTTCTTACGAGGGAAGTCTCGTGCTGCGTTACATCGGTCCCAGTGCGGCGAAAGCTCTCCAGAACACACTGAGTTCAGAGCATTCGTTCTCTGGTCAGCCCTTGCACAAGCGGTCGGCCAAATCGTTAAACCCACCGACATCAGTGAGACGTTTGTTGCGGCCTTCGAATAAGTAGGTCAATCGTTCATGGTCTAGACCGAGCAGTGACAGCATCGTCGCATGGAGATCATTGACGTGGACTTTGTCGTCGACCACGTGGAAGCCCAGTTCATCGGTCGCTCCGATCACTTTTCCTCCGCAGATACCGCCGCCCGCCATCCACGCGCTGAAACCGTAGGGATGATGGTCTCGGCCGCGGTTCCCCTGCATGATTGGCGTGCGACCGAATTCGCCTGTCCATACCACAAGCGTGCTTTCCAAAAGGCCTCGCTGTTTCAGATCGGCAAGCAGAGCGGCGATCGGGCGATCGACCTTTTCGGCCTGCGATTGATGGTTTTTCAAACATTCTCCGTGGCCGTCCCAGTCGTTATTCACCAAGTGGACGTACCGCACGCCTTGCTCCACCATTCGTCGGGCCAGGAGACACATTCGGCCGAAGCGAGCGGTGGCCCCCTTTTCGATGCCGTACATTTCCCGAATCGCGCTCGGTTCCCGTGAGATGTCGATGAGTTCTGGCGCGGCCGTCTGCATGCGGAAAGCGAGTTCATAGTTCGCGATGCGGGCATCCAGCCGGCTATCACCGGGACGCGATGCCTGGTGCCGGCGGTTCCAGACGTTCAGTTGGTCAATCAAAGTCCGCTGTCCGGTTTCGTTGAGTTGGGACAATCGGGTGAGATTCTGAATGGGGTCGCCTTCCGTCCGTAAGTACGTTCCTTGATAAACCGCAGGGAGAAATCCGGAACTGTATGTCGCCGAACCATTACGGAACATGCCATCGGTCATGGCAATATACGCCGGCAGGTTCCGGCTTTCGCAACCCAAACCGTATACCGCCCACGATCCGGCGCTGGGATGCCCCAACAGCGAAGTGCCGGAATTCATCAGCGTCAATGCCGGGCCGTGAATGAATGAATCATGATAACACGACCGGATCACAGCAAGGTCGTCGGCATGTGCGGCCAGATGCGGGAAAAGATCGGAAATCTCGAGCCCCGACTCTCCGTGTTTACGGAACGGCACGCCGCACGCCATCAATTTCGCGTCCGCGGTGTTGATCTGCGCCAGATCAAAACTCTTGTAACTGTCGGGAAGCAATTGTCCGTCCCGTTTCACGAGTTCCGGCTTCGGATCGAACGTTTCAAGGTGGCTGGGACCTCCTTGCATGAACAGAAAGATCACATGCTTCGCGGTTGCCAGTTTGTGCGACAGTTGTTGTCCCGAGGGATCAGAACGGCTTGCCGAATCGGCGACGCTTTCATTCGCTAGTAGATGCCCCAAGGCGATCGAACCGAAGCCGAGACCGGACCGTTCAAGGAATTCACGGCGAGGGAGTGTCTGGTGCATGGCGACAATCAGTGAAGTGGAATCTGATCTATTTTATGCGGTAACAGTTGGTGATCTCGTGGCTTCAATCGATGAACAAAAACTCGTTGGTGTTGTACAATGCCAGACAGAGCGTCGCCAATAAATTGGCAGAGTCTGTGGACGCAGCTTCCGCTGTCATTTTCTGAAGAAGATTCAGAGCTTCGTTTTGCTCGATGTCGGTTGGCGAGCGACCCAATGCGATGACCCACGACCGCTCGACGAAAGCGGGCGGTTCCGCGCCGACTTCTTTCTTCACGCGTTCGGCAAATTGATTGGCTTGTTTGAACACCGAACGATTGTTCAGACCCCAGAGCGCCTGTGGAGCTACGGTCGTGACATCGCGAGCTGGACAACTAACCGAAGACACCGGTGCATCGAAGACATCAAACATGGGAAACTTGAAGTTTCGCCGTACGAGAATGTACATGCCGCGGCGAGTGTGCTGCTTCGGGTCAGCGGATTCGGGCCATTGCCATCGTTCACGCAGTGCGGCGATTTCATCTTCCGCCAGCGGCGGAACGACCGGGCGGCCACCTATTTCCAAATTGATCGTCCCCGAGACTGAATGCACGGCGTCCCACAGTGCTTCCGCTTCCAACCGCCGACGATTCATTCTCCATAAGAATCGATTTTCGGGATCGATGGTGAGATTCTTCTCCGCGCCATCGTCGCTCGCCTGTTGATAGGTTTTCGATCGCATGATCAGTCGATGCAGATGCTTCATGCTCCACCCGTGCTCGGCGAACTCGACAGCCAGCCAATCGAGAAGTTCGGGATGGCTCGGGGATTGACCCATCATGCCGAAATCATTGGGCGTGCTGACAATTCCCTTGCCGAAATGCCAGTGCCAAACACGATTCACCATGACGCGGGCCGTGAGCGGATGATCGGTCTGAGTCAACCACAGCGCCAGTTCCTTGCGGCTACCGAACGGGCCCGGAAGCGAAGGTGAACCCCCGGTCGCCTGAACGAGTGTGGAAGGCAGTGCGGCAGTAATTGTCTCGCGCGGATCCGACATTTCTCCACGTTCCAGGCGACGAATCGTCGGAACGAGCTCCGGCCGCTCATGCCCCAGAACTGAGACGGTCGGCACTTCCATTAATCCCACGTAGGGGGACGAGGGTTGCGACCCTGCATTACGCGGCAATTCCAAGACGCGAAGCGCGATCGCTTCCAGACGCTGCCGTTTCTCTTCCTTCTCTTCAGCGGTCAGTTCTCGGCCGGCAACGCGGGCTTGGAATAGCTTGTAGGCTGTGCGTGCTTCTTCGACCGCGATAATCCGTGGATAGAACTGATTCGTGTCGTTGATTTCCATCGCTGTCAGCAATGGGAACTGCACTTCGATGCTACCTGCAAACGCCGCCTGCAATCCGAAATAATCGCGCTGGGTAATTGGGTCAAACTTATGGTCATGGCAACGGGCACAACCCATCGTCAAACCGAGAAACGCCGAGCCTGTCGTGTCGACCCAGTCGGTCAGCCGCTCGTAACAAAGTTTTTGGGCATCCAGACCCGATTCATGAACGAGCGGCCCAAACGCATACATCCCCGTGCCGAGCCGAGCTTCCAGGTGTCGTTTCTTCTCGTCCGAGACAACGTAGACCCGCTTGGGATCGAGATCGAGATTGTCGGGCCACAATTCATCGCCTGCGATCTGTTCCTGCACGAAGCGGTTATACGGTTTGTCGTCGTTGAACGATTTGACGACGTAGTCGCGATACCGCCAGGCATTTCGGTAATAAATGTCGGTTTCATAGCCGCCGGAATCCGCGTACCGGACTACGTCGAGCCAGTGACGCCCCCAACGCTCGCCATAATGTTTCGATTCAAGCAGTTCATCAATCAATCGCGGCCACGCATCGGCGGATTTGTCGTTGACGAAGGTTGCCACTTGTTCCGGCGATGGCGGCAAACCAATCAGATCGAAATAGGCCCGGCGGACAAGTGTGCGGCGTTCAGCTTGCGGCGCTGGGGATAACCCTTCTCGCTCGATTCGCTGCAGAATGAACGCGTCGATCGGGTTACCGACCCGCTCGCGATGAGCCACCTCGACGAGTTCCGGGACCGTGGATTTGACTGGCTTTTTCAACGACCACAGGTCCACTCCTTCGGCGGCGAATGCCGTCTTCATCAAGCGCTCGTAACCCCCGCACGTCATCGCGGCAATGACGAACACCAAGACGATGGGTACCGTCCCTGCTGGTCTTTGATTCCTCATCAACTTGTATCTCTCCCTTGCCGCCGCCAATTTATCAAGCCGTAACCGAATTCGACTTCCTTAAACTCAGCAACTTGTCATTGCCTTGCCGAAATGCTCACGCTCAAAACCGCCAAGTTCGGCTGAAACCTGCCTGCGGTTCGGAACCTGGCAATGATCGATTCTCATTATATCAGTGGCTTCTCCGGAATCGGTATTCGGTGGTAATTTGCTAAACTAACATCTCGTGTAGTCAAAAAACACAGCCGTTGAGTTGCGACGAGAACCCGCTCCGGAAACCACGAGTGACGCTAGTCTTCGGCGGGCTGTGTTCAACGTCGAAGTGGCGGATTCTGCCTATTTTTATGCCAAAGTCCCGTTTGCCATACGCACCATAATCGTTTCAGACGCCTTCAAATCTGCAAGACGACTCGACGATCGTAAAAATGTTCGAAAACCCGCTACAGACGCTGCCAGCGGCTCCGGTGACTGCTTCATTTGTTACGACGACATAACCTACAAGCCTGTGTCCCGGACCGACGAAACCTTCGATCGCAGAACCGGAGTTTGCCGGTGTTGGCTCACGATGATGCACTGTGTTGAATGCGATCCTCTTGGATGCAGCCTTTTTATTGTCAACCATAAAATCTCTTGTACCGTTGTTGATCCAGAATAGCTAAAAACAAATGCCAGGCGGGGCCGCCCGATTGGGCAGCCCCGCCTGGCTCAAGATCATGGTCCATCACGACGACTTCCGAACCACTCCGTCACTCCCACTCGACGCTGACAGTCCACTCAATGAACTGATACATCCGTTGGATCAGCAATTCGGCTTGGGCTTTTGCTGAACTCAGATGTCGTTCAGAGCCAGCAGCGGTCTCGATTAGCTTTTGTGCATGAAACATGGCCG
>CAIQIR010000176.1 GCA_903871875.1 uncultured Schlesneria sp. | reverse complement strand
TGGTGCCATCAGTGGAATCGCGATCACCGGACAAACGGGTAACGGTACCTGGCAGTATTCGACAAATGGAACGACCTGGGCCAACTTCGGCAGCGTGTCAGCGACGAATGCCTTGTTACTGACTTCAACGACGCAGGTTCGTTACGTCCCTGACGGCAAGAATGGAGAATCGGCCAATTTCTCGTTCGTAGCCTGGGACCAAACCAACGGCATCGCTTCCACGAATGCGACGCCCAGCTATGCCAGCCCTGGTGCCGGGGGGGGAACCAGCGCCTATTCGAGCCAATCTGCGACCGCTTCGATGACCATCACTTCCGTCAATGATGCTCCAACCATCTCCAATGGGGCCACCGTTAATATACCTGGCACAGATGAAGACACGACATCGGTCAGTACCAGCGTCAACGCCATCCTGACGTCCGCCAATTGGAACGACGTGGATACCGGCGCGATGAAGGGCATCGCCATCACTGATAAAACAGGCAATGGCACCTGGCAATACTCGACCGACGGAACAACCTGGACCAATTTCGGTATTGTCTCGACAACGAACGCTTTGTTGCTGACTTCGACCGCGGAGTTCCGCTACATCCCAGATCATCTACATGGCGAAACAGCCACTTTTGCCTTTATGGCTTGGGATCAAACGTCTGGCGTCGCTTCCACCAGTACCTCCCCCAGTTACACAAATCCCGCAGCCGTCGGCGGTACAACCGCATATTCCATCCAGTCCGCGGATGCCTCAATACCAGTCGTCATGATCAACAATGCTCCCACCATCACCAATGGCGCCACGGTATTGCTCGACAGCACCACCACGAATACGACTTCAGCGGGAACCACAATCGCTTCGCTATTAACGTACGTCAATTGGAGCGAAATCGGGACCACCACCTTGAAGGGCATCGCCGTCACCGGCACCACAGGGAATGGAAGCTGGCAATATTCGACCGACGGGACGACGTGGACAACTCTCAGCGCGACGTCGGCCAATAATGCGCTGCTGTTGACGTCAACAACACAGATTCGCTATGTCCCCCAGGGTTATTCGAATGAAACGGCCACTTTGTTATTTCGTGCCTGGAATCAAACGAGCGGCATTGCTTCGGCAAATTCTATTCCCAGCTATGCCGACCCCGGAGTTGGGGGCGGAACGACGGCCTTCTCTCCGCAAAACGATAGTGCCACGGCCGCGATCACTGTCCTGTCGAAAAGCGGTGTCGGGCTGATTCCCAGCCCCGTTCCCACTTCGAATCCAACCCCCATTTCGACGCCCGATCCAACGACGACGAAAGTTACTGTCACCACATCCAGCACCCCGACTCCGTCCCCTCCAGTACCAAACTTAGCCTCAGGCCCTTCCGGCGTCACGCCACTTCCCACCGGTCAACAGATCGCGGCGAATCAAGAGTCGCCGATTGACGCAGTGTCACAGATCCTCTTGCCGGCAGAATCATCTACTGAAGGCTTGCGAACGTCACAGGACGCTCGAAGGCTGGCCTCGCTGCAACAGTCAATTGCTCAACGACAATCGGACCTCGCGAAATGGCGCGAGTCCAGCGAACGCGTCAACGACGTTTCGTCTAACGCACTGAATGCCGTCGTGGCTGACGAAGGCGTGTTATGGAATCAGCTTGACCAATTCTCGGCTCGCCTGAAACGGCAAACTCGGTTGAATGGCCAGTTCTCTTCACTGGTCCTGGGTACGTCGGCAACGGTCAGCTCAACATTGACCGTCGGCTACGTTCTGTGGATTCTGAGAGGCGGCACCTTGGTGGGCGGATTGGTCTCGCTGGTGCCGGCGTGGGCCAGATTCGACCCATTGCCCATCTTGGAAAGCGCGGCGGCAATCGCCGATCGAGACGAAGAAGACGAAGAATCGCTGAACTCGTTGATCACAAAATCGTTTTCCACCTGACGGCAGACGATTGCAACACCTCGACTCGCAACGCTCGCTCCTTTTGAATCGTGACCTATGAACCGTCTGCCAACAACCTTCCGAATCGTCCTGGGACTTGTCTCAATCACTGCGAGCATTCTATTTTTTTCGCATCCGATCGGCCTGTTCCCCGATTCCCGCAATCTGATCACGCAGGGGCGTGCGCAACTATGCGAATCGTTGGCGATCCAGTTCTCGTTGCTCGCCACGAAAGGCGATCTGACTACCATGGAGGCCTGCCTGCGTGCGGTAGCCAATCGAAATCCAGAGATCGAATCAATGGCCATCCGATATACATCAGGTGAATTGCTGCTGGAAATCGGAAACCATAAGGAACTGTGGATCGAACCCGAAACAGGCCTGAGCCATGATGGGCAAATGTTTGTTTCCATCGCTTCCCACGACGAGCCTTGGGGTACCGTCGAAATCTGTTTTCACCCCACTCACAGCTCCGGCTGGTATGGAATATTGGAAGAACCTCTGGTGCGCGTTGTCATCTTCGTGGTATCGATGTGTGCACTTTTCTATTACGCCTTTCTCCACCGATTATTCGTGCAATTGAACCCGTCTGCCGCCGTGCCGTCGCGAGTTCGTTCGGCACTCGACACGCTGACGCAGGGATTGGTGATCCTAGATCTGCGTCACCGGATCGTGCTGGCGAATCGACCGTTTTGCCAATTGCTCGGCAAGACACCGGAGAGTCTGCTTGGAAAAGATCTCGATCGACTGCCATGGCAATCGACCAACGGGGAACCTTTAATCGAAAGTTCCCACACTCCATGGAGTGTGGCACTTCGAAATAATACACCGCTGACCGGAATTGTCATGGATCTGCGAGTCAGCCCTGATCTAATTCGGATCTTCGTGGTCAACGCCGCTCCAGTGCTGACAGATCGAGGTCAATGTCGCGGTGCGTTAATCAGCTTGGAGGATATTACGTCGCTGGAAACGACTAAACGGCAGCTGCGCGACGCGATGGAACGTTTAAATGTATCCCACGAAGCCATCCGTCTTCAAAACGTGGAATTGGAGCGGCTGGCAACGACCGACCCGCTGACCGGATGCATGAATCGCCGCTCATTTTTCAGCCGTTTCGAACCCGCGTGGAAGGAAGCAGAGAAAACGGGATTGCCAATTTCCTGCATTATGGTGGACATCGATCACTTCAAAAGCGTCAATGACACCCGCGGTCACGCAACCGGAGACGAAGTCCTAAAAGCTGTTGCATCGATTTTACGAACGATGGCGCGCGAAGGTGACGTTGTGTCACGGTTTGGCGGTGAGGAATTCTGCATTTTGCTTCCGAACACTACGTTGGATCAGGCGAGTCAGGTTGCCGAACAATTTCGCAGGAAAATCGCGTCAGAAACGATCGAAGGCCTATCAATCACGGCCAGCTTCGGAGTATCCGAACGGTCGCTGGGTGCCCTTGAACCGAGCCAACTTTTAGATCAGGCGGATCAATGCCTGTATGTCGCCAAAGAGAGCGGACGAAATCAGGTCATTTCCTGGTTGATGTCGCTGGCTCGCAAGATATCCAACTCGACGACTCTGCCGTCTCAAGATGATCGTCAATCGAACGAGACGCCACTGCGGCCATCACACCCCGGTACCCAATCTCAATCCCGAGTTCGGCTTCGCGATGCGGAAGTCAAATGATGATCGATCCCGTCCGCCACCTGCGAGTACGTTTGTGATGAGGACTATTCAAATCGTCGGCCAGCCGGCACGTCGATCAGCGCGGCGGGGACAATTCCGAAGCACGTTTTTTCTCCGACGAATGGCCTTCATTTGCAGGGACATTACTCGATTCCGTCGACAGATGTTCCCGATCGGCTTTTGCAATAATACGGGATTTGAGTCCGTCGCATTCATCGCGATAGTCTGACCACGTGATCTGTTCTTGCCTTAGCAATTCGCCGGTGGCCCGCTTCAAGTCGACCAATGCCAAATTGTATTTCACCCAGGCGTTGACGTAGGCCACAGCCGATTTGGAACTTCGTGATTGCGCTTGCAGTATATTTTCCAATATGAGTGACCCCTTATCGCCTTCGCCCGGCACAAGTTTCCAACGCCGTTCGAGAAGCTCTAACTGTGCACCACTGGCACGAACCGCTTTCGATTGAGCGTTCATTTGAGCAAATGTGGCACGAACTTCACGGACCGACATGCCGACTTCCAGCGCCAGTGCTTTCACTGCTGTTTCGTATTCATGGCGCAGCTGACGACATTCGAGCGTTCGGCGTTCCAAACGAGCTCGTGCTACGCGATTTCCGACCGGTACTTCGAGTTGCAAACCGGAGGAGTAACTCGGGTCGCCCGTCGTGAACTGGCTGGACCAGGATTCCGCCACGTCATCACCGCTAGAAAGGGCCGCGACGTATGTTTGAGTAATCACATTTAACAATGGGAGCCATTCGTTCTTTGCCATATCCATCCGAACTGCTCCCGCTTTGATTTGCGCCAGAGATCGATCAATCTCGGGCCGATTCATGATTGCCAGCGAAAGTGCCTCCGTTCGGTTGATTAGGATTTCCTCCTGGATCGGTTGATCGAGCGGGATGAGTTCGACCGTTTCAAACGTCCCCATTTGCGGATCGTTGACCAACGATCGTAATCTCGCTTCCGAAGTACGCACCGAGGCGCGAGCTCGTATCAACTCCGACTGTCGCATCGCGATTTCCGCTTCGGCCCTCTGGGTTTGCGACGGGACGGAATCAATCCCCTCTCGATTCCTCAGGATCTCGGCAATGTCTTCGGCCTGATGTAAAGACCGCCTTTTCAAAACAACATTCGTGCGTTCGATGTACAAGGTCCAGAATGCGTGGGTCACATCCAGCAGGTGTGACTGCAGTTTCCGACAAAACTCGCTTTCGGCCATTTTTGTCTCGATCTCGGCCAGGCAGATCAAACTCTTGTTATAGATCTCGCCACTTCCACGCATCAGCGGTTGGGTATAGCTGATCGCCAGCCGCGTGGTCGCCTGTGGATTCGGATTGAGGTAGATGGAATTCGAGTTTTGAAATCCAAACTGCTGTGACGCTTCCAGTCTTCCTCCGGTCAATGTACGGCGTCGCAATCCTGTCGCGTTGGAAAGTTGTTGATTCTTGTACCGGGGAAAAGCTCCCGTCAACGTGTTTCCCACGGGGTCGTTCGTATCGTTCCAGCGTGAATCCAGAAACGCATGCCAGTCGAACGCCGCGCTGGCCCCTGTAATTGCCGTCTCGCGAATCAATGGAAGATCGCTGTAAACTTTAACTTGTGACGAATGAGCAACCGTTCGTACCAGCAATGAGTCGAGTGAAAGAAACAGCGGATCAGCTTTCGGGCGCATGGTCTCCCGAACTTTGTCGAGCCACCAGGGTGTCAGCGGCACTTCGGCTTTACTCCGCTCTGGACTGAGTCGCTCGACCGAGAGCGACGTGTCAGCCATGGCGCCGGCATTTTCATCTAGCGTCGCAATTGAGACAGTCGCGGACCTCCGGTCTCGCAGTTTGATTTTGGGAGCCTGTGAATCGGTTGACCAGCAATCCTGTTTGCGTGTCTCGGCGTCAACTTGAGCGATGATTGCCGGACACACCCCGCTGAAAATGACGATGAGCACAAATCCCTTGTACAAATAATTGGCAGCATTCACGGTCCTCGCCGGTCTAATCATGATTCACATCCCTGTCGAATCGCCCTGAATAACAGCTATTGCTTCTTTTTTGAGAACGACTTGAAGAGCGAGCGACGCGCGGAAGGTGTCGTCTCCACTCGTGCAGGTTCTGCGAGCAACTCAGAATTTTCAGTAGCCTTTTGTTCCGTACCAAATTCATCAGCATTCACAATGATTTCAGCGGAGGCGGCTCGATTTGAGCCTCTGTCACTTCCTTCTTCATTCTCTTTTTGTGAATTCTGTTTTTGCTTCAGTAAATCGCGGCTGCGACTCGACGGCATTTCCGTATCAAGCGGCTTAGTATCTGACGTCTCTGGCGACGCGCCTGACCCGTCCAGCCCTGGAGACATCAACACTTGCCGTGTTTTGATCGAATCGCACTCATCGACGTAGTCGTTCCAGGTGATTTCATGGTGTTGAAGCAATTCGCCGGTCACGCGGCGATGGTTCACCAGAGCGACGTTGTAAGTCACCCACGCTTGGGCAAAGGCCTCTTCCGAACGCACTAGCCGTTCTTGGGCGGTCAACAGATTTTCCAACATCAATGAGGCGTTTCCCCCCTCATGGGGCAGAAACTCCCACCTCCTCTCGAGATATTCGAGTTGTGAACTGCCTGCCTTCAATGCACGTCGCTGGGACCGAGTTTCACTAAACGATGTTTCAAGTTCAGAAACCGCGACTTCGACTTCGAGAGCCAGAGCCTTGACGGTAGTTTCGTATTGGTTGCGCAGTTGTCTGAGTTCCAGATTTCGGCGTTCATTCCGTGATTTTGCTTCGCGATTATAAAGCGGCACTTCATATTGCAGTCCGACCGTATAGCTCGGACGACCTCGGTGAAACTGGTCGGTGAACGCATCGCCAAGGCTGTAGTCCCCTTGGAGTCCCGAGGCATACGCTTCGGTGATCAAATTCAATACCGGCAGAAGCTCGTGCTTGGACATTTCCGCACGAACACACCCCGCTTTAATCTGCTGAATGGCCTGACCAATTTCCGGACGATTTTCCATGGCAGTGATCAGAGAGGCGTGAAGGTCCGATGGACAGGGGTCTTCCGACGGCAAGTCCATTGGAATCAATTCGACCCCTGAATCGTCATCACCCAGAGCTGGATCGTTCACTAGAGACCGAATGCGGGCCTCCGCATTCTCGACTCCCAGTTCGGCGCGAACCAGCTCGGAAAGTCGGGTCGCCACCTCCGCTTCCGCCCGCTGGATCTGCGATGCGACGGCATCGATCTCGATGCGATTTTTGAGTTTCTGCAACACGTCCTCGGCGCGAGTGAGCGACTTTCGCTTTTGGGCAAACGTCACCCGCTCGAGATACAGCCCCCAATAGGCCCGTGCCACATCCAGCAGGTGCGACTGAAGTTGGCTGGAAAACTCTCCCTCCGAAACACCACGATCAATTTGCGCCAACACGATCAAGCTTTCGTTGTAGGCTCGGCCTCGACCGCGCAACAAAGGCTGGGTATAGCTGATCGCCAGCTTCGTCGTGCCCTGTTGGCCGGGAACAAAGAACTTGGAATTCGTATCTTGAAGCCCCAGCCGTTGTGAGACTTCCACATTTCCACCCACAATCGTCTTCTGTCGCAATCCTGCCGCCGACGAGAACTGACGGTTCTTGTACCGGCCGCCGCTGCCCGTTGTCAGCGCATTTCCCACCGGATCACTAGTGTCGTCCCAGCGCGATTCTACAAAAGCCAGGGGATCAAATGCCGCTTCGACTTCTGTCACCGAAGTCTCGCGAATCAATGGGAGTTCGCTGTAAACCCGAATTTGAGTCGAGTGGCAAACTGCACTTAGTAGCAGCGATTCCATCGTAATATTGATCGACGCCCGGCCGGGCCGAACCGGAGTTTGGACACGCTCAAGCCACCAACCGTCCGCCACCGAATCTTTCCCCGCAGGCGCAGGCAAGATCACCGGTTCTATCAGATGATCGGATAATAGCTCCGGCAGCTGTCCGTCTGCCGCCTCGCCTGCAGTCCGAAAAACTTTTTCCAGCTTCAACGAAACGGGAGAAATCAGCGGCGATCCTGAAGTTGCTGGCCGTGATGATATCGTCGAACGAACCTGATTGCGGTTCTTCGTCCTGCGATCCTGCTCTTCACCTTGCGAAGACACACAAACCGACAGCATCGCCACTAAGATCAAACCGAAAGTGATCGATACTTCACTCTTGATAATCTTGATCGGGGGACTTGAGTTTGAGCAGCGGATCCCGTGAAAAATTGAAAACATGGATCCGATCCCGATTCCGTTCTCGCATCACGATCTGACCTCGTTGCGACGACTCCATTCGCGCAGGCGCAAAAAACTCACGAGCGGTTCTCGATGAGTCGAGCGACGTTTACGTCGTGACGCGAGTTTTTTTGCGACGTGCTTTGGGCAAATTCGGGACTCACCCAAACGCCAACCGACGGCCTGACAAGTGTGATCCCAATTTGGTATCGACTCTAAAAAAAAACGACTGAATTGGGACGTCAATGACGGCGGCCGGATTCCAGCACCTCGAACAGAAACGTCGGAAAATGCAATACCTGTCGTACAGTCGCTTCAATGTACATATTTTGCACAAGCTATTCGCCATTTGCTTGGATCGCTCGCCAGCGCCCCCCCATTGCTGTGTAAGTACAACGATTGGAAGGGTTATCCGGGTACCGATTGGCGTGGAGACCAATTGTTCACATCTCAAATCCGTATTTCCACCCGCAAGAAACTTAACACCATCAAAGCTTCTAATCGGCCCGCCATCAAATCGGCAGGTTCTGCTGATCACTGACAACTGATCGGTTGTAATCAACCAGACCATTTTCGTAGCGAGCGCGACGTTCACCTTCAAATGCGATTGCATCGGACCACTTAATCACACGCTACGCGATCGGCAATGGACACTGACACATGGTCAGGCAGTTTCACAATCAAATTTCAAAAGCCGCTGACGGGCGACTATCGACCGCGTTCTCTCTTGAACCTGTGAAATCAATCCCAATCCTCCTGGCCGTCGGAACAATCGATTTTTGAACGGTCAGGACAAGCAGCCCGACAGAGACTTCACTCATTCTCAATGGGGGATCGCCGTCATTTTCTCAACGAAGTTGTCGCACAATTGACTTGAATCGTATGGACGACTACCACCCATATTGGAACTCGGTATCGTTCCCGGGTGACCCCGGAAAATACCATGGCCGATTCAAGGTACTCACGGGAGCCAATCCACCGATCTGTCCAAGTCCGGTAGTACCGAACACGCTTCCATCCCCGGTCGTCGATTGACCGACAGAATATTCAATGGGTGAGCCCGTGGTCAGCCGGCCAAACGAGTATTGCTGGTTGTAATAGCGGAGCGGCGATCGGAATGGTTGTCTTGGTACGGCATACCCAAACCCGGGTTGAAAGTACTTCGGCGAGTGCGGATACATCGATCCAGACAACACGTAGCTCGATTGATAAGCATTTTCGGGCATCACAGACAAACTCGTCCACGACATCTCTGCCCCCGGCCGAGCGTGCCATGTCGAATAGTAGTACGGATCACCTTGCGCAGATGCGATCCGCGACGACGGCAAGCACAACGTCAGAAATAAGAAGTATTTCCAGTAAGTCATCGATTGCCTCGCTTTGATCCACAGAAGAACACTCGGCCCTGTTGAATGATCACCAATCCTATTGTTCGCGACACAGAACCGCTGTCTACATTAATCTTCTTTCCCTGTCGCTTTTCCCACCCCATGGAGTCCCTCATGAGCGAGATCATGGGCATTCCTCAATGCAAGAATCGACTTCATTATTTCCAGGTCGAGTTCAGCCAGACGTAAACGACGTCGAGCCGATTCTTGCTCACACTTCACCAAATTCAGCGTTAGCTCTGCACGAGCCATTTCGTCGGCCGATGCATGCCCAGCGGACTGTAGAATCCTGAGACCATCCACTTTGGCTGCTTGTACCGCAAGTCGCTGTTGCCCCCGCGAATGGGAAAATGATGCGACATGTTGTTCGGCGACGCTTAGCAACGTTTCTGCTTCTTCGTCACCGATCAAACTGAGTTGGATCGCCGATTCGTCTTCCGCGACGTCAGGAATTTGATCAAACAGCATACAAACAAGGAATGCACGCTCCGAGGCTGCTCGAACTCGTCCAATGCAGACGTCGCTAGCATACTTGGCGGCGAGGATTTCGTTCGGACTCGGTTGCGACTGTCGTTGCAACCGCTGTACGAACTCGGATCGCCAGCTTCGTTCGTGTTCGGCCACATCTCGTTCAGAGATCGCTTCGAACCATTCGCGAGCAATTTCGATCGCCTTCCGCAGCAAAGGTCGGTCACTCCGATAGGCAAACAACCGATCAATTGACGGCTCGCTGGTCGACTCTTCACGAAATGGAACTTGGTGGGCGACCACCCCGACGTTCCGATCCCCTCCGGCGTGTTGTTGATGACTCGGATCGTCGTGATTCGGATCCCGTGGCTTCAGCCCTGCGATCGGACGGACAGCAAGCCCTTGCTCGGTTAATTGAGATTGAGCTTCCCCGACAAATTGGCCTCGATTTATTGTGCGACTGCGGTCCACAAGATCGGAGAGGTTTCGTGCCGACTGAACCTGCTCGAGAACCCCGCGTGCATTGGCTTCATAAGTCAGAATCGTGACGAGACGTTCACGGTGCCGCTGCATGTACTGAGTTGTGATTCCGGGAAGGACGTTGTTGTGGAGGCGAGAACGCTGGTCCAGATGCTCTGGATCCATGGCAATGTTGTGAATATCGCCAATCGAAGCAACGAGAATTCCATGCTCGCTTTTTCGTCGGTCATGAATGGCTTGAGCCAATGCGAGACGAGTTTGCAATAGGTTTTGATGAGATTGAGTCGCCTTGAGCTCCGCGCCGGAAACGGGTGTTTGCGATCTCAATCTCTCCAGTCGCCAGGCAACATACTCAGCCTGGTAACGTACCGAGTCAATCTCATCAACAAGCCCTACAGCAAGCTCACTTCGCTGAACCAACAGCTGAATCAACAGGTCGCGATCGAGTTCATTGAGTCGTTCGGGACGAACCCACCCCAATACGCCGCGTGAACCTGGAAATGAAAGATCCAGATGTATGATCATTGGTCGCGAACTATTCGTGGTTCCCCCGAATTCGCTGGATGCTCTCCGCACCCTTTGCAACCATTCGCGAAATCGC
This sequence comes from uncultured Schlesneria sp., assembly GCA_903871875.1. GTDB lineage: Bacteria > Planctomycetota > Planctomycetia > Planctomycetales > Planctomycetaceae > Schlesneria. Next base: position 56,146 of record CAIQIR010000176.1, on the reverse strand, counting down.
TTGATCGCCCCCAGACGTTCGGCGGCGCGGAAGGAATCGTGACGTGCTTCGATTGCTTCTCGCCAGCTGGCGTAGCCGCTCGCGTAAAGCGATTCGACTCCATTGAGATCTGCCGCACTTCGTTCGGCGAGCTCACTGGCAACGGCCTCTTCTGCTTTCGCTTGAAGCTCTGCCAGCCCAATTTCGTTGAGCAGCGTCTCACTGTTCCCAGCGAGCAATGCCCCGCCATCGACCATCACTCTGGTGACGAGCAACAGCATCAATAATCGACGAGACCAAAGTGCCATCATCTGCCCGCAACAACATACAACAAAACACGCATTCCAATGTGAATGCAATCGACGTTCCCGTTCTTTCCCCTTCCATTCGTGACCGTTCTTGAGTCGATCGCCTGCTGAATAAAGAAGCCTTGTCACATGTGCGACGCGCCAATCTCAATAGTGACAGCCTCAGAACGAACGAATCGTTGTAGGGATTACGACGAGCATTAAAGTGCAAGAACGTGGACATTTCTCAACGTCCACGTTCTTTCGGCCTGAACCTCACGTCCGCAACTAATTGAGAAGCCAGTGTTTTTGAAGCTGTTGCATGAAGCGATTGGTACGTACGTTAAGACTTCACCTAAGTGCACGAGGTGGTTTTGCCACGTGAATGATGACTTTTGTCAGCGCGCCGTTGTTCTCCCAATCACGACTTAGCAAGCTTCCGGTACGGAGGAATAGCGAGGCCGCTTTTGCGACAACTCTTCCACGAAATGAGGAAGACTTCGACAGGAGTCGATTCGCCATCTCGTCAATTCATTTTGACAGACTGCGAACATCGCTTTTTTCTGCAAACATCGCTTTTTTCACAGTACGGCAAGTACCGCTCGATGCCTGACATTCCCCGTGCTCGCTTGTATGATTGCGTCTGCGCATTCTTCAAAACGGCGATCGAGACCGATTGGAGAAGATTCACAGCCGTTGTTGAGCGTTGGTCAGTCACTAGCGGCATAGAATCTGGTCGGATCATACGACTCGTCTACAATCAGCCGACTGCGAATGAAAAAAAGAACGCGTGAAATCGCACTAACACGAAGGACATCTCGGTGAAATTGATCCAGGTTTTCGACAAACCGATGTGCTGTTCGACCGGTGTTTGCGGACCTCAGGTGGATCCAGTTCTGCCCCGATTTGCGGCCGATCTCGACTGGCTGCGAGCACAGGGACTTTCCGTCGAGCGGTTCAATTTGGCTCAACAACCGGAAGCGTTCGTACAGAACGCTGAAGTCCACCGATTGTTAAATGCCAAAGGTGTCGACTGCCTGCCGCTGACATTTGTCGATGGCACGCTTGTCGAAGAATCCGATTATCCCTCGCGAGAAATGTTGATCAAATGGACGGGCGTAACGACCGCATTGCCCATGTTGTCTCTAGTTCCTGAAGGGGGAAGCTGCAGTCAACCGGATTGCTGCTAACCATTGGAGCAGAACACCTAGCAGTGGGCGACGATTACCTGTCGCGAAAACGGACAATGGCAGCCCGTTTCAAAAGGCGACCGATATGCTACGTCGGTTTCTCGGCTTCGCGTTCTTGAGCATGACATTCAATGCCCGTGCGGCAGACCGCGTGCCCACGATCTCAGACCTTCGGTTCAAAAACTCGGCATTCAATCCGTATAACCCCGATCCCAAACGGACTGTTCCCTGCGGCTACAGACCTACGATGAAGTCGCTTAATGGATACGGATTCGACATCGTCAACGATGAAAAGTTGAATCGGTCAATCAACCCGAAATCAGACGCCGTGCGGGGACTTCCAACGAAACCAAAACAAGTTGATTAGAAAGCCAGCTGCGTCAAACGCGAAGTTGCTGGAGTCCCAGAGGGCCAAGAAATCACCGGTATGTCATTTCCTGGACTTGGATGGCTTAGCAATCAGACTGCGTAATGTGGCGAGATTCATGGCGTCGAGATTCTGGCCGTCACGCTCGCCCTTCTCGGTTTCCAGATACATCGGGGTCTCTGCAAATCGAGCGTCATTGACAATGTGCCGGAACGGCTCGACACCCAGACATCCTTCGCCGATGTGCTCGTGGCGGTCGACACGACTGCCCAGCGGCTTTTTGCTGTCGTTAAGATGCCATGCGCGAATGCGGTTTACTCCGATCGTCTCGTCGAACTCATTCATCGTGGCGTCATATTCGAATTTCGTTTGCAGTGGATAACCGGCTGCGAAAATATGGCAAGAATCGACGCAAACCCCCAAACGCTCTGGTTCGCTAACTTCGTTCAAGACGAAGGCAATTTGTTCGAATCGGTGCCCCAGGTTGGATCCTTGCCCGGCCGTCGTTTCAAGCCAGTACTGGCACCGCAGCCCCTTGGTTCGGCGGTGGGCCTCATTGAGGCCGGCAACGATTCGTCGCTGCCCCTCGTCTATGGACGATGTGACGAAGCTGCCAGGATGCATGACGACGCCCTCGAGCCCCAGCGATTCGGCTCGCTGTAATTCGGCCACAATCGCTTCAATCGACTTCTGCCACAACGCATCATCGGGACTCGCCAAATTGATCAAATAACTATCGTGGGCGCAGGGGATCTGGATTCCCGTGCGAAGAATGGCCTCACGAAATCGCCGGATGTCATCGTCGGCTAACAGTTTTGCGTGCCATTGATGATTGCACGAATTGGAACTTGCTTGGGATGAGGAACGTGGTGCCTCCTCGGGAGATGCAGATTTGACTGCCCACTGGGACGGACTGTGGGTGAAAATCTGGACGGTGCTCATCCCCAATTGCGCCGCAGCGTCTACGGCTTTGTATAGACCTCCCGCCACAGAAAGATGAGAACCAAACAAGGGCATCGGCGACTCCAGCTTCAAGTTGTCAATTCGAGGATATTCTACGTATTCACTACGCTCGGCAAGTCTGGATTCTGCAAAGCAATTGGTTCTGGAAAATAGACGGAAACAACGGCGCAACGGTTGCAATGCAAGCCAGTCAACTGTGTAATAACAGGCACGATCTCGGCCACTGGGGGCCGAACAGCCGCTATGGTCAGCGGTGATCTTTCGACGTCACGAGACGTTACCGTCCACCTGCTTCGAATGAATCGTGAGCAGACGTTGGAATTCAGGGTTGGAAAAAAGTTCAATGTACAAGACTTCGATGATTTGTTCGCTGTTGATGGCTTTCGGGATTTCCGCAGCAATGGTGGGTTGTGAGCCCCCCAAAAATGCCACGAAGCCAGCCGCAAAACCGGCCGCACCTGGTTCAACCACCGGTGGAGGCGCTGAAGTTCCAGCTGCACCATCCAAGGGTGCCGCAGAAACGCCTAAGGCCGATGAGAAGCCCGCCGAGCCTGCTCCGAAAGCAGATGAAGCCCCCAAGACCGACGCCGCTCCGAAAGCGGACGAAGCTCCTAAGACGGACGAAACACCAAAAGATTGATTGCCTATAACTCTGGGGAGTTGCCGATCTGAACACAGGCAGCTCCCTTTTTCATTGGTTGCGATTGCCCCTGTGAGTCGTTGTCTGCGTGATCACCAAACAGGCCGAAACAACGGTTGACGTTTAAAAAAGAAAGCCGGACCTTGTGTGTCCGGCTTTTTCGTTTTCAATGTCATGTTCGTGTCAGAAACGCGTCGCCCACGGAATTTCAACCGATGAATCAGTTCGCTTTCCCATGAGTCACGGTTGTGTCTGGAGAAATGTCGCGAACGGATTGCCGTGAACGATTCGATCGAAGCGAAGGAATTGGCAATGTCAGGTCTGGCAGCGGAGAGAACCCACAAGTCGCCGCTCGACTATTTTGTCGCTTCTTCGGTCTTTCTCTGGTTCTCGCGCTGAATCGCTTCGTAGACTTCCTGTCGATGGACGGGAATCTCGGTGGGCGCTTCAATACCCAGCCGGACTTTATCGCCGCGGATATCAACGACGGTGATCTTGATATTGTCGCCGATGAAAATACTCTCATCGCGTTGTCGTGAAAGAACGAGCATTTGCGTGTCTCCTTAGCGTGCGTTCGCGGGGTCGTTCATACACCGCGAACGATTCTCCAAGTTGTGGTCTCTCCGGGTTCCTGACGCTTCGCAATTTCTGTCAGAATGTCCTGAATGGTGATTTGACGAAAACGGGCCACCGATTCGGGCTTGCAGACGATTCCGTATTCGATAATTGCCATTTGACTATTTTCGACAGCAATCCTAATCGTCATCTTGCCTTACTTGGGAAGAACTCGACACTGCGAAATTTTCAGGTTGCGAGAATTGTTCGCTGACTCCGCGACTGGTAGCGAATAGTCCGTGAACTTTGCGCGTTCTAGCGATGCCTACTGTAACGGTCGCAACGTCCGTGTCTCAAATACGACGAGTCACGACCCCGCATCGTTCATGAGGAAAATTGAGCCTGGCGGAATATGAGGATTCTTGCGACGCCGAACGCGGGAATGAGGCCGTCCGATTACCCTTGAGGTGTAGTTCCCAACCAGCACCTTCAATGAGGCAATTGACGTCATTTCGGTGAGTACGGAACCAGAACCGGATGTCACGACCGGTACAATCGGTACTGTCGGTTTGAACCGAACAGTTGGATCACCCACCCCCACCCGGGTTCGCTCATTTTGCGGGGGGAACGTCGACTTTGATATGCAAGTCACGCAGTTGCCGCAAATCGACCGTCGCCGGAGCTCCGGTCAACATGTCACTGGCTTTCTGCGTTTTCGGAAATGCAATAACGTCGCGAATGTTGTCCGAGGCAAGAAACAGCATGACCCATCGATCAAGCCCCAGAGCGACACCCGCGTGCGGCGGCGCCCCATATCGAAGGGCTTCCAAAAGAAACCCAAACCTTGCTTCGGCCTCGTCGTTGGTAATGCCTAGCAGATTAAAGATCTTCTGTTGCACAGCAGGATCGTGGATTCGAACACTACCGCTCGCCGCTTCATATCCATTGCAGACGAGATCGTAAGATTGAGCTCGCACGCGACCCGGATCGGTTTCAAGCAACGGAATATCTTCATCCACCGGTTGGCAAAATGGATGATGCTCTGCATCCCATCGCTTCTCTTCGTCATTCCATTGAAACATGGGAAAATCAAGAACCCAGGCGACTTTTAATTCCTGTGGATCATAGAGGTTCAGTTCGCGAGCCAACCGAAGTCGCAAAGCCGACAAGGCCGCGCAAGACACCTTGAACGTGTCAGCAACACAGAAAAGCAAGTCGCCTGGTTGAGCCCCCAGTTTCGCGATAATCGCCTGCTGATGTTCAGGGCTGAAGAATTTCGCAATTGGCGAATCGAGTTCGTTGTCTTTCACGCGGAAGAATGCGAGTCCTTTCGCGCCATATTGTTTCACAAATTCCGTCAATTCATCAATTTGCTTACGGCTGTATTTTTCGGCAGCCTGAGGAATACGAATTCCGCGAACGCGTCCGCCGTTTTCGATGGTCGACTTGAACACACCAAAATCACAAGCGGCGGCAATCTCACCAAGATCGGTTAGTTCCAACCCAAATCGCAAATCGGGTTTGTCACTTCCAAATCGTTCCATAACCTCGCGATGCGTCAATCTTGGCAAAGGAAGTTTCAGCTCTGCTCCCCGCAGGTCTTTGACCAGCCTGGCCATTAATCCATCAATCGTGGCCAGAATGTCCTCTTGCTGGACAAACGCCATCTCGACGTCGATTTGGGTGAATTCGGGTTGTCGGTCGGCACGCAAATCCTCATCCCGAAAGCATTTCGCGAGTTGGAAATAGCGATCATACCCCGCTACCATCAAAATCTGTTTGTAGATCTGCGGCGACTGCGGTAAGGCATAAAAACAGCCTTCGTGAACACGGCTGGGCACGAGATAGTCGCGAGCCCCTTCCGGCGTGCTGCGTCCGAGCATCGGGGTTTCGATTTCGAGGAATTGCCGTTCGTCGAAATAATCGCGAGTTGCCTTCGACAGCCGGTGACGCAGCATCAAAGCTTGCTGCACGGCAGGACGTCTCAAGTCGACAAACCGGTACTTCAAACGCAATTCTTCGTTGGGCAATTCCGCCTGCGTAGGGAAAAAGGGTGGGGTTTTGCTTTTGTTGAGCACTTCCAGACGTCGTCCCTTGACGTCAATTTCACCTGTGGCCAATTTGAGATTCTGCATATCGGCAGGACGAGCCACCACCTCGCCAGTGACCTGAATGACATCTTCATTTCGCAGAGTGCGAGCCACTGCGTGCATTTCGGCATGCGACGGACTAAATACCACCTGCGTCATTCCATAGCGATCACGCAAGTCGATGAAGACCAGCCCACCAAAGTCACGGTAGGTGTCGACCCAACCACACAAAGTGACCGTTTGTCCAACGTTCGTTATTCGCAATTCGCCGCAGGTATGAGTCCGAAGCACGAAATCGATCCTTGCAAGTGTCGTCGAGGCTACCGAGTCGGTCAGTGCCAGACCCGCTTCGCGAAAGAAGCCCGCCGCTGCGAGATCCGCATCCTGACGCGAAACAGCGATTATAGGTTCGACCCGATCTGCCGGGAAGCAGCCCGCACGCAATCCCAAATATCATTGTTTTTCAATGCAATTGGCGACTTTTGCCGGTTTCGACCCTGAAAACGAACAAGTTTCCGGAAAAAAACGGGACGGCCTCGTCGCACGGCCATTTCCAATTGACCGACTTTAGACCACGACTATACTCCGCGCCGACCTTACTGCCAGCAAGCCTGGCGGCACTTCACAGCAATCTCCCAAAAACGTAGCTGTTTCCCACGTGGTATTCACCGCGAGCGGGAAGAGTGGATGGAACTTTGCTACAGAAATTCAAGGAGGAACGCATGATGGGATTTCGCTTTGTAAAGGGTGCAGCGGCCTGCCTGGCCACGATCGGAATGATGGTGCCTCAGGCACGCATCCTGGCGGATGCACCGCCGCCAAAACCTGAAGCCGGAAAAACACCGCAGATCAATCACATTCCTGACCTGATTCTCACCGAAGGTGGAACGATGACGGGTCGGGTCTGTGATAAATCGGGAAAAGTGATCGAAGGAACCAAAGTTGTTCTGAAGCAGGACAACAAAGTCATCGGAACGACGATGACGAACAAAGACGGTGTTTATTCCTTCAAAAATTTGAAGGGCGGCATTTACTCACCCAGTGCAGGTAACACGGAAGGCGTCTTCCGTGCCTGGTCAGAAAAGACAGCACCACCTTCCGCCAAGGGACATGCACTGCTGGTCATGGGCGAAAATGGTGCTCGCGGACAATTCGGCTCCGTCGACCCAACTCTGATCCTGTTGACCGCAGGCGTTATCGCTGGCGTGACCGTCGGTGCGCTCGCGCTCAGCAAGATCAATCAGGTCAGCGATCAAGTCAATAATATCAATGCCTCGCCCTGATAAATCGATTTTCGGTTTCGACCGAGGATCATGAATCCCCCCCCAATCGTCTCCCCCCCAGACGATTTATGCCGCCGGTGGCTCGCCCTGGGTCATCGGCGGCTGTTCATTCTTTGATCGGCAATCAATCAACATGCGAAATTGATTTGGCCCCGGGCTCAGATGCTGTCCGCCAGGAAGCGATCGACGCGACGGAAGTACCAGGCCCCCGACAACAGCAGAAATGTCGCGGAAATCAAAGAAACCAATATTTCGCTCCAGCCTAACGACGGAGTGATTCCGAGCATCGTCCAGCGGAACAAATCCAACAGCGTCGCCATAGGGTTCATGAAATAGAGCCACCTCCAGCCGCCGGTGACGTGACTGGAATCAACAGCGACTGGACTGACGATCAAACCGAGCTGAAGAGCGAACGGCACGACGTGGCCAAAGTCACGGTAATGGGCGTTCAAAGCAGACAGCCAAAGCCCGAACCCCAAGGCAACCAATCCGGTCGTCACGACGACGAGAGGCGCCAAGATCATGGCGACGCTCGACCAGATCTGAAACCACAACATCATTAAGATCAAAACCCCCAAGCCGATTCCAAAATCGATGAGCGGCCGCAAAGAGGCTGCCAGTGGAAGAACGAGCCGGGGGAAATACACTTTCGTCAGCATCTGGCGATTATCCACCAGGCACAGTGTCGAGGCGTTAATGATTGCGGCGAACAATTGGTACAGTACCAATCCGCACAACAATTTAACCGGCTCGGGAATTGTGCCCTTTTCCGGTGTCGTCACGATCATCTTTTTGAACAGACTCAGGGCCAGCATCAGCGACAACGGTTGCAGCACAGTCCAGGCAATGCCCACGACCGTTTGGCGATAACGAACCGTGATGTCACGGAAAGCAAATACCCAAACCAGACCGCGATACCGCCAAAGTTCCCTAAGATCGATCCATCCTGCCGACTGCTTCGTATCAACCACTATCACTTCAGGTTCGGCTGAGGTGTCTTCGGGCGAAACAACGTTAAGGAGGTTCATGGAAGGAACGAACTTTCAAGTGGAAGAGACTGGTCGACGCCCTTCGATCAATGAGCCTCAGGCGGAGTATCTTGAAATGCCCTCGCACGAAACAAAAAGTCGACGATGTTTCCTTCGTGCGGCTGCAACCAGTTCAATTGCATTGTTCTCACCGGACCGATGTTCAAACGGTCGATCTGGGTCGCGTCGAGCAACTGTTGTTTGAACTTGGAATCGTCGGTTAATGCCGTACAGACCAACGTTTGTTTGATCTGCGAAAGCATTTTATTTTGCGGGCATTCGACCACAGAAACAAACGGGAACATGTATTCCGTATTTGCCAGGGGGACATCGGGCCCCGTGCAGTGGATGACCGTCGGACGAAGATAATCACAGCGTTCGCGTTTTTCGAGACGATCTCCATTACGATACTTCGCCGTGACTTCGGTCACGCCATCGGCCTGGCAACCTTCATCGATCTGAGCATTCATCGCTTCCGCCACCCCGGGAGTGGTAAATGCAGCCAACGGCGATTTGGGGTCCGAAGGCGGAAGTGGTGCAATCGGGCCAAGACGCTGCGCCAGCGCGTCAGCAATCTCACGAGTGTGCCGCGAAGCCCAGACCCCGCTGGCGTTGATGCAACTTCGACCGCTATTGGCGAACACGCTATCAACCATTAGATCGAGATAGTCTTCCCAGCGATCCACCACGTCATCGCCGAGAATGATCTTAGAGAAACCGGGGCCATGCACGGAAATTCGTGGATTTCCCGCGTGCTGGTCGACGGTCGTCTGTCCACCGAAGATCATCGCACGCTGACAATCCGTCATCACGGCGCCACCAACGTCGTGACCACCGGGATAGACCGAGATCGCCTCGCGCGGCAAACCGGCTTTGAAGAACGCTTCGGTAATGCGATAGGGAGTCCAGAATTCTTGTGAACCAGGCTTGATGCAAAGCCCGATCTGCATCGGGATGGCAGGCAGCCACAGCGTGTGCACTCCGGGCGAGTTGTTCGGCAGGACCATCCCGAAGACCGGCGTCGTGGCCTGATATGACACCATCACGCCACGGGCTTCTTTGCCATACCCTTTGGAAAGGATATCGAACGGCAAGCCGCGAGTGAGAGCATCCAGAACGTCATCCATATGCCCGAGAACGAACGCGTTCTTCCGCATGTTCGTCGCACACATGTGTTCCGGCAGACCCGTCGTCGCCGATTGCACACGACAAAACTCTTCAGGCGTCAACGAGCCATTTCCGCACGGTAACGCGTCTTCGAGATACATCCGAGCTGCCGATTTACAGATCTCGATCAGCTTCCGGATCGGAATCGAACGCAGCGCATCTCGCGATTTCTGTGATTTTTTCAGGTCCAGTTTGACCATGGCTCCCGTTGCCTGATGCAACTGAGCAATCGTTTCGCCGGTGTCAAAATGGACCACCGGCTGCTTTTCCATGGACTCGTACGTTTGACCGAAGCGAAGGATCGGAATGTCGAACATAATGGCTTCTCAAATAATGTGCGATGCAAACTGGAGAGGCAGCGGAATCCGTCTGATCGTCTCCAACGCAATGTCTGACGGATCCTCACCCGCCCACCAACGAACTCCGCATTGACGCCTAAAGAATCAATACACGCCCACCGTCGTCGTTTTGGCATATTCGTGGAACGGCCTTGTTCCACTGATTCCGTCCCAAGGATATTTGCCATGGGGCATTTCGCGTTCGCCTTCGTCACGCTCCATGAAGCCGGGAATGAACAGTTCTTTGGTCATCGTGTAAAGCTTGACGCGACCGGTCTTTCCATATCCGACGACCTGATTGTAGTCGCTGAATTCGACAGTCTCGATCACGGCCCGAGGCTGCGGTGCGTAATACGTAATCTTGTAGTTGTCGGCCGGATCAAACGGTTTGCCGCAGGCCAGTCCCATCAACGTATTTCCGTACGTCGGGGTGATATAGACATCGGGTCCCAGAAGTTCTTCGCGACACGTACGATACCATTGCGGCGTGAATTCGGTTCCGCCTGCGAAGATGCCTTTAATGCCCGTTTCGGCGATGCTGGAGCCGTCATCCAACAAGCGCATGGCTAATGCCTCGAGTAATTTCGGGGTCATGAAGGCGCATTTGATGTCATGATTGGCAGACAGAATCGTAATTGCCTGATCGATCACGTGATCTTTGTAGTCTTCGGCTTCCTTGATCTTCCCCTTCTTCAACAGCTTGACGACCCAACGCGGATCAAGATCGACACAGAAGCAAATTCCGCCACGATATTGGGCCAGATGCTCAACGGCCAAACGCAAACGACGCGGTCCTGAGGGACCAAGCATCAGCCAGTTCGAACCGCGAGGGAAGTACTCGTCTGGCAAAGTGTCGCTGAAATTTTCGTAGTCGATCCAATGATCTTCGATCACCATACGACTCTTCGGAACTCCCGTCGTTCCACCTGTTTCAAACACATAGGCGGGTTTGCCAGCCAATCCTTTGGGGATCCAGCGGCTAATTGGACCACCACGCAACCATTCATCTTCGAAATGAGGGAACTTCTTGAGGTCGTCGAAACACTTGACCTCTTTCAGCGGATCGAAATTGTAAGATTTGGCCTTCTCTAACCAGAAAGGGCTGCCAGTCGATTCGTGAAAGTGCCACTGCACGGTCTCGACCGTGTGAGCATCGAGTTGGGATTTGGCGGAGGAAACAAGATCGGCGAGTTGGCTCACGGCGGGACCTCATAAATGCGGTGGGATCGAGATAGTCGTTAGAGAATCATAGTACGGTCGGAACTGAAATTAAACTTCGCGGCCTCTGTGAGACCCGGTGATGGCCGCATCACTTCGTTTAACGCAACCAGACAGTGACTGTCTTGTCCGCGACTGCACAGCAGATCAGCGATCACAGACGAGCAACTTTCGGACAATTCAATAGCAATGTACACAAACGCCACGCGTAAACCCTTTCGTTTGATTTTGCCAAATTGACCTCCATATCGATTTTCGGCCTTGGACAAGTACTCCTGAGTTGTCTTGCAATTCCTTCACGATTCCGGCAAGGCGACGTCAACCAGATCAGCGAGTTTTTACGAACGGTTGACGATTCCCGCCCAGCCGGCTCTTCAACTGCTGAAATAATTCTTGCTCGACCGGTAAGTTGATCAATACCACGTCTGGAAATTCAAATGTCGAGTGGTCAGGGAACCGAGACCGAAACTCATTGAGTCAGGTCGGTGAATCAGCGTGATATTGTGAGCCTCGCTCACGAACGCTCGATCTGCGGATTCGGAACCACTTTGCTGGCGCGAGACGCCGACAAGATTTGAGATGAGATTTCTTAAGGTATTACTTCTTCGTCCGGCGAAGGTACCCGAAGTAAGCCGTCAACCAGGGTTGCCCCCATTCGCCGGAAGGTAAGCCGCGAGTGTCGATTGGTTTGGCCAACCCCGCGTAAATCTCCTTCAGCTTTTCCTGCAGCACGTCCAGATTGTCAAAGACGACTTTGTGCTGAATGACGTGGTGCGATTCCTTCGTCTCGTCGAATTTGCAGCGGTAATAGCCGTACACGGGGCCCGTATCAATTCCCTTGTCGATCTTTAACAGCGTCATACCAACATTTTCACGATCCTGTTTGGCCAAGGCCCAAAAGCAACCGTGAGCATTCCTGTACTGGGGACAAATCCCCGGGTGCATTACAAAGGTGCCTCGGATGGGAATCGTGAAAACGCTCTCCTTCAACAGCGATTTGCACCGGGCAATCACGATGTCGGGATTAACTTCCCGCAAGAACGTCTCGACTTCGGAAGAATTTGGCGATGCCGCTTTGATGATGCGCGTCTGGCCTGTCAACGGAGGAAATCGTTGAGTGAGCTGTTCCAATGTGGCCTGTTCCCAAGCGTGATCTCTCCGCGCCAGAAAGAACTTGTAGTACAAGCGAAAGGCGAACACATCTGCGAATCGCAATAGACCAACGCGTCCGATTTCCCGCCGAATTCTTCGCCGCATACGCTTTGCCGGTTCGCCCAAGACGACGACTCCGACGAGCCGTGTTGTCGAGGCAAGCCAGCGGGCCAGGCCTTCCCGGTTCAATGCATCATCGGCATGACAGATCAAAACGGTTCTGGGAACATTCGTCACATCAGTTGGATCTGTCACGGTGGCTGTTCCCGACGATTCACCGACCCAACACTGTTCAATTGAAGACGAATCCTTTTCGTCCTCCGCCACTGGCGATCACTTCGCGGCACTCAGCGACCGCCATTTTGTCGCGCCCTCGTCAAGGAATCGCGCAAAGTCTCCGTCTCGTTGCTCAAGCCCAAAAAACTTGGACAGAATCGTTTTCCCATCGGGCGTCACAATCGCATAAGAGGGCAGCGTGACGTCGCCAAACCAATCGACTTGTAAGGACACGTTTCGGGCGAGAATTCGTTTGGCTTCAGTCTCGTCCGTGACCTTGGGAACTTTGTCGGTATACAGCTGAGCCTGAACGAAATGCTTCAACCGTTTGTGGTTGCTGGGCTTGGCCATTCGTTTTTCCATCAGGCGGCAATTCGTGCAGAAGACTCCCGTGAAATCGACGAACAGCGGGACATTATTCGCTGTCGCATCGAGCACTGCGGCATCAAAATCCAATTCGAACTCTTCATTGTCCAGACGAGCCGGAGCGAAGGAAACCAATTGATTGATAAACCACGCCTCGCGATCGGGCTGGGACAGCCCCACCACAAATAGACCGCCCAACATCAGAAATCCGATCGCCAACAACACTCGGATGGGGGACAAACCATGCCCGGGAGTATCGTGAGACAGCCGAAACAACCCCAGCAAATACAATCCCGTGCAAGCAGCCAAGACCGACCACAAGGTCATGACGTTCGTAAAATCGAACAGCCATGGAACCGCGTTCCATTGCTGGTCGACGATGCTGATGTACTTGACTGCGACCCCCAATTCCACGAAGCCCATGACCACCTTGACGGCATTCAACCAACCGCCACTCTTCGGCAGCGACTTCAAGCGTCCGGGTGCCAAAGCCAGCAGGAAAAACGGGGCGGAAAACGTGGTCCCGAAGGCCAACATCCCCAACACCGGCCAGTAGTATTCGCCTTGGGCAGCCGCAGCGAGCAACGAGCCGACAAACGCGAACGTACAACTGAACGACGTCAGCACGAAGGTCAGTGCCATAAAAATCACGCCGACATAACCGCCCGTTTGTTCTCCCGTCGACGTCATGGTCAACAACCAGGACGGCACCTGAATCTCGAACAGCCCCAGCATATTGAGCGCGAACGCAAAAAAAACCGAGGCGAGAAACAGATTCAAAATCCAATTATTGGCGAGTTCGTTTGGTTTGGTTGCTCCAAAAATCGCGGCGATCCCGACGCCGATCACGACAAATGCGGCAATGATCGATAGAGAAAACACCAAGGCCAGGACAAATGGCCGGCCACCTTTGTTTTCATTCTGCTTCAGGAAAAAGCTGACCGTAATGGGCACCATGGGGAAAACACACGGGGTCAGCAATGCAACCAGCCCCGCCCCGATCGCCGTCAGCAGAAAGACCATGAGTCCCTTATCCTGCGGACGCTGATTGGTCACGGGAAGATCGGCACTGACCGCCGGCTCTTGGAACGGTTCGATACTCGCAGGCGGTTCGATGTCGTCACTCGTCACCCCCACGACAAACGGCACTCCGCGGGGTGGAATACATGCCGATTTGCAGGTTTGATAAGTAATCGTGCCTTCGACACCGAATGCGCGGGGCCTGGATTCGGGCAAGACTTCGAATTCCTGAACCCACGTCACTTCGTTGTGGTAAACTTCCTGGCTGAGCTTGAGCTCTGATTCTTCTTTGATTTCAGGAGGACGATTGGGAACGATCCCACCGACCGGTTTAAGACCATAGAGTTTGTCGAAGGAGATTTCTGTTGGCGTCCCTCCTTCGCCGTTGAATGTCGTCGAGAAAGTGTGCCACTCGGGATCGAGCTTCATTGTGATCGCAAGTTTCACCTTCTTACCGCCAGATGAAGTGGTCGGGGCCAATTGAAAGTGCAACTCGGCGGGGTTTTGTTTTCCTCGGACCGGACGCTTCGAGAACTTGAATTGAGCCACAGGCTTGCCTATGTCTTCTACAACGGCAGCCTTGTGGTGAAGAGTCGCCTCGAGAGAAACCGGCGGTTTAATCAGCGTGCATTGGCCGCCGGGCCCTTCAGAGCAATACTGCCCTTCCAGTTGCAAATTGACAGCCACTTTGTCCAAGTCGGCCGTCGGCTCAATGCGGAATTTTTTTGACCATGAAACATCTCCATGAAACTTAGAAAGCAGCCGTTTAAAGACGGGATCCTCTTTCGTTTCCGGCTCACGGTCCGATTGATACTCCGCATCAATCGCTTCAAGCCCCGCAATCGTCGTCGTCGTGATTCGAGTTCGCTGTTCGAAATCCCCTGTGGTCGCATAGATATAACTCTGCGGGGGAAGCTTGACGGCTACGGTCAAAGTGACTTCATCGCCCGGTTTGGCTGACGATGGGGTAAGCGTCGCGATAAATTCGGCTTTCGAAGAGCTCTGCGGCGCCAACCGTCCTGAGAAGAGATCATCGAAACCTTGAATCTGGGCCTGCGCGGAACTGGCCATCGCGAGCGTCAAAATCAATACGGCTCGCAGCCAACCGAGCATTTCGACCCGGTGTCCGACAACCTTCAGCGAACAGACCATTATTTGCATCCTGCCAGACCTCGTCGCCAACTCCTGGGGGGTACGTCTACGCCAGAGACACTACGAGGAAATGTCTACTGTCGTTGGCATTCATCTTAGCCGCAGGTCGTTTTTCGCCCAATGTCGACTTGGGAAAAACGGGCAAGAATTGGCGTTTCATCGGCGCTGGTCCCACGTCGGCATCACTTTTCGTGATCAGGCCGCTTTCAACGCGGCGAGCCTATCGAGCGGATTCTTCCACTCCAGCAGGTGCAAAACATCGCCAAGCCACAGGAAATGTGCCCAACAGAGACAAGAGAAAACTTCCCAAGTTGAAAGGGGCCGGCAGCGCGAAAAATCCGAGAATTCCCAAGACGACCGCTCCCCATGGCAGCAGATTGGGCAGTCGATTTCGCCATGATTCTTTCCGCAGCGTCAGCAAGATGGTCACTCCCATCAGCAGCCACACCGCGGACCAAATCAAGCTGATGCCTCGGCGCAACGATTCTTGCGAACGCACTACCAGCGCCAATTTCGGATCACCACCCACCTTCGTGAACACCAGTTTGCGACCCGATGTGGGTAAATCAATTCCCAAGGAAAGTCCGCCTGCGGGATTTCCGAGCGGAGACTGGCCCGCAGCGGCCAGTGGAACGCCTCCCCCCGCCTGAGGCGGTTGCTGTCCTGCGCCTGGTTGTTGGGCCACGACGAGATTGAGTCCAAAAAATTGTTCATGTCCCCCATCCGTAGCGGCTCCAACATTCGGCACGCCCTCGGCATTTCTGTTGGAGTCAACCTGAACCCCGACCTGATTGGTCCGAACCTGCTGACCTGATTGCCGTCCGCGGATCACACTGTTATTCGTCACAACCGAATTAAGGGCATCAATGTTAAGCGAGTTGGTGTCACGAAGTTGCTGACGAGTTTCATTGGCAGGGCTCGATTGTCGTCCCATGATTTTTTTAGCGGGCGACTTTTCACCAATCACATTCGACTTGAGTCCCACGGCAGGCTCATGGACTTCGAGATGGAAATTGAACTCCTGGTCATCCTGTTGGGTTTGCGTCGAAACGAGTGTTGTCGAGTTGGACTCGATCAACGCGCGTTGTTGTTCACCGGCAATGATCTCTTCTTCCTCTTGATCTCCAGAGAGGAACTCAACTGATCGTTGTTGCCCGGTTTGATCGCGTGACCTCAATAAGAAATCTTGCGTCTTTTGATTCTGGTCTGCCGCCATCTGCTGCGCTGCCGACAATCGTTTCTTGATTTCTGTTTTGTTCTTCTCAAATTCCGCATCGTTTGCGCCAGAATAGCGATCCAGTTCCATGCCCAGCCGTTTCAAATTCTCGGTCGCAACACTGATCTGCTTCACGCTACTGACCGACCGACTGCGGTCGCTGCTGGCCAGAATCTGCTCAAGAAATCCGAGCAGTTCACCCGTCTCTTGCAACATGGCGTTGCCGTACAGTTTGTTCGAATCGTCCGACAATGAAAGGTTGTGCTTGGCCGTCGACCGAGCCGCCGTGGCATCAAGATACGAAGGTACGTAGACCGTCCATCGAGTCCGCGCCACGGGGATCCCGTAGTCTTCGTCGTCTTTTTGACTGAGAATCTGAGGAGCCGGGAAAGAGACCTCTTGCGTCGCAAACTTTTCTGGAAGAGGCAATTGATCGGCTAGTCTCCCTCGCCAGACGAGCTTCACAGGAAAAGACAGACTTGCCGTACTGGTCTTCGGCAAGGCAATCAATTGGACGACGCCCCCTTTTTGTGACGGAAGCTTCGCTTCCACTGCTCGGGATGGCTGGTCAGCCACAAAGACCGAAAGCAACTCGGTTCCTTCCGGCATTCTCAGGGCCAGAAATTGACGGGACCGATTCTTGATCGTGTAGATCGCTTGAGCCCGATAAGTTCCGTCACGGCAAAGAATTGACGTCAAATCGGCGGCATTGACCGAGGCGGGCGCACCGGGTTGTTGCGTGAACTTGTGCTGCGACCATTTCGGCGCGGTGAGCAATGACTTCACTCGAACCAGTTCCGCCGCCTGATCAATAAACACTTGCTGGACCACAACCGGAAGATCTTCACGCTGAACAGCCTCAATTAATGCGGGGTCCATCGAAATCAACTGACTCATGGACGAGTTGATCAACAGCACGTATTGTCGTTGAGCATCGAGTGGCCTCTGGTCAGCCTCAAACACAATTGCAGGAGCCAGTACTTCCGCAGCAGCCGGAGACAGGGTTGCCGTTGCGGTGGCAAAATACTTGCCTCTGACAGGCGTCCGAAGATGAATCGTCCATCGCGAGCGATTGCCGCCCGCATCAACGGATGTTGCTTCATGTAATCCTGGCCCCTGAAACTCGAGCTTCCCTGCCAGCCAACTGGGTGTGGTGAGCGACAACGTTTCCGTAGTGGCCGAATCAATTTGCCATTGAAAAGCGAAAGTGTAGATTACGGCAACGTCAGTGACGGTGACCATCGACAAGCCGTCGACCGACAATTTCGGCACCGCTTGTGTCAATTTCAGACCGATCGGCGAAGGATTCAAAGTTGTCGACGAGAACGCAAATCGGACAGGTTGTTGCGAACGCACGGCCAACAATTCCCCACTAACGTGCGAGATATCGATTGAACGCCAACCATCAAATGTGTCGAGTGAACCGGTCAATCCTTCATCCAGCCAGATCGCGGCCGTGGAGTCGATTCGCGTTGCATCATTCGGCTGGGGAAATCGAACCGACGCGGCAATATTATCGCCAAGGGTAAAACCCGCGATAACGACTTCCACCAGCCCCATACGTGGAGCAGCTAACTCGATTGTCATTGTCAGTCCATCACCTTGCGAGGCAACGTACCAATCCCGCATTCCCGTCGCCTGAACGTCCAACAAGACGAAGCCAGCCGGCAACGCAACTGAGAGCGACGAACGAGGTGCACCGGTCACTTCAAGGCGCAAACGGGTCGTCAGGTTCTGTTTTCGGGGCGTAATCAAGGCCGCATGCTGTGCCGTCACGTGCAATTGTGATGCTTGTCGTGTCACTCGGAGCGCCAACGTGTAAGGCCGCTTCGAGAATCGATAAACCAACTGCGGAATGATGTTGGGGTGATCGGTCGGCACTTGGATGGAAAACTTCTCGCTATCGGCCTGAGCCAGCGACTCGACTTGTTCAGCCCGGATCGAGATCTGGTCGCCAGCAAACACGGCCACTTGACCGATTTCGTTGGCAACATCGAGCGGTTTGATTTGCGGAACGGCAATCGTTAAGGACGATGCCCCGACATTCAATTCGAGAAACATATTGATCGTCAATCGCGTCTCGTCGGCGATCTTGCGACGGAAGATGACCCGTAGTCTCCGGCCGGTTCCTGCTCCTTGGATTTCCCAACCACCGACATCGGCACCGCCGACAGATTGCAATCGCAATGTTTCTGGAAGTTCGAATGAAGCTTCTACCAATCCGCCTTGTCGGACTCGAAAGACAAACCCCTGGCTGATAAGGCCACCCGCATCATTCACCGTCATCGCAAGCGCCGAATCGGCCTGCACGACAGACTCCATCACGTCGCGCGCCTGCGGTGGTTGCCAGACAATCGTGATTTCCCCGCCTTTGTCGATCGGCAAGTCAATCGATTGCAAATCACCTTGCGTCACACGCCGAAAAACGGTCGACGATCCATTGACACGAATCGACAATTCCTTGGCAGGAAGCCCGAACGTGAGTTTCCCGGACGGCACCGCCAGCAGCGGTAATGTGAATGCCCCGGTCATGCCGGATAGCCGTGCAGGAATATCAAACGCAAAATCGATGACGTGCAAACCGGGCTTCGAAATTGCAATCTTGAAGCCGTCTGGGCCGGCCATCAATGCCGCCGCCTGACCATCAAGTTTGACATCACGCGCGGAAACTGATTTTACCGGTAGTTCGATCAGCATTTGACCGTCCACGAAACTGCGAGCCGCATATCGCGCCGTGACCTGCACCACCGAATCGTCTGGCCGCTGTGTGTTCGGGACGAGCGTTGCCGAATAAAGAGCTTCGAGAATCCCTCCTGCCTGTGGTATTTGCGGTTTTAGCAACTGGGTCGGATTGGCAAGACGATAAAGTTCCAGGAATTGTTCGTGCGACAAGAAAATTCGGTCGGATGCCAGCGGATCGGTTCCCGCATCATACGGAACAATCAACGTCCCCATCGGTTTGGTTCCAACCGCCGGCTTTGCGCTCGATACGTCGGCCTTTTCGGCCGCAAAGGAAACGTCTGAAATGGCGAATAGCGCGGTGAGAACTGCGGCCGTTGTAGCGCATTGCGTGCTCAGCAACCGGCAGCGATTGCATGGACAGCAAAGTACCGCTCCCCGCGCCAACCAGACCCCCACGGCCGCCAGCGTCCCCAGCAGAACTCCATCCAAGACGACCTGATAACCGATCGGAGCCAGCGACATAAATGACATCGGTATCACGACCCCCAAAGTGATCACTCTCAGTTTCATTGCCAGAGTCGATCGGCGCAAAATCCAAGCAATCAAAACCGCGAAAGCGATCAGGAAGACACGCATTGCCATTCCCGAATGACGATCGACATAGTCCACTTGCAGAGGGATTCCCGAGGAGGAAACATCAGCCCCAATGTAATGAAATCTCTTTTCGCGACTGCCGGCAGGGGCAACGAAATCAATCGCCAGGGACAGCAATCCCAAGGCACGGTTCGCGGCATCTTTCGAGCCCAGTTTGCCTTTTTCTCGTTCGACAGCCTGTTCGGCACCAGCAGGTTCGTTGGCGACCACATTCTTCGGCTTCGCACCGGCACCCGCAATTTCAAATCCCACCGATTCGCGAGTGGTCCCGAACGGATCGGTTGCCGCCGAATCCTCGGAATGATCTGGAGAAGTCGCGAGACCGAGATGAGTTCCCCCCTTCAGTTCATCGCTTGATGGTGTTCGACTTTTCGGTGCAGAGGCTGGTACCGGAACACGGGAATCATCCAGACCCTTCAACAACTTTTCAGCAGGAGCAGAAGACTTGCGAGAGGCATCTCGTGCTTGTTGCAGGGAGGGCGGGATTGTGGCGAAAAACAAGGCGGCCAAAGCGCAAATGACAACGATTTGTGCAAACAGAAATCGCTTCCGGCGAAAAGAGAAAACGAAAACACAAATGATTCCAAGGGAACCACAAACCACAATCACTTGGCGCATTAGCGCCGCGAAAGTGGGGGCGCGAAAGTTCGCGTTCCAGGCTCCCAAAATGCTCATGGTGTCGAGAGGTTGTAACGGTGCCAAGGGGCTGTGACTGCCGACCAACCGCATCTCTTCCGGATAGTACAAGTTCCACCGTTGCTCAAGGACTTCCACCGGCATTGCCGTTCGTTGTGCCGATTCCACCGTCAGAATGGGAGGAGTCTGATTCAGTGTCCCAAATTGCGAAATGGCGACGACATCCGAACGGTAAGTGAGTTGCAAGAGGTGTGAAACATCCGGTCTTCCCGAGGACGGTGTGGCGGACGACACCACGGGAATATTGGCCGGAATGGGAACCAGATAGACGTCGCCATGACGACGCACTTCCACCGGACGCCCGTCAATAGTCGTGGCCCATAATGTGGAACCAGACGGAAAGGTCACATGCAGCCCCTGCACGCCAACCGTATTCAACAGGAATCTCGCTTGATGCTGAAGCTCGCCCGTGCGACCCACAATGGTCGAAATATCTAACGACGGACAGATGGCGGTTGGCACCGCAAGTTTGTCAAATTTCTGCTCTTTCAATGATACCACTGCTCTGGGGGCGACAGAGCGATACACGGCGACGATCCGCTCTTTCGGACGATAAACAACCTGCGGAAGTTCGAGTGTGTCGACTTCAACTAAAGGGGATCCGTCAGCTTCGTTAGCGGTCATCGTCAACCGCTGTTCACCTCCAGCTTCGAGGCAGACATATCCACTTTGTCTCTCAGCATCCGCGAATCGCCACTGCGGCAAGACAAACTCAGTCATTTCGCCTCGGGGTGCATCCAGATCACACGTCAACAGAGCCGGACCTCGAAGCCGCCGATCAAACTGCAACGTCCAGACACGTTCGCCGTTTTGAGGTGATGCCGATTTTTGTTCGACGATCCTTGCGCCCGTCGATTCAAAACGAATGGCCGTTCCCGTCGTTTCTGGCAATGCGACTTTGATCGACCGGACACCCCCGCCCTGAACGTCGACTGTCGCTTGCAAAAACGTGTGAATCGTCTGCGGGTCGATTCTTCCAAAGGTCACTGTCTGAGCCGAAATCCGGGATGGCTTGCGCGTCACTTTGAGTTTGCCGGCAAAGCGTGTGTCCTGTGACTGAAACCTCAACCGTTCAAAATCAGCCTTCATCGGCTGCGGGTCCAACCCCTTCAAGTCGAATGCCAAAAGATCCAGGTCCGCGTCGCCGCGGACGACGATCGCCACTTCTGTCAGACTGGATTGTGGCAAAAACAATTCTGGCAGATTTACGACGATGGGCTCGGCTTCCACCGGCCACCCTTCGACATCGCGTCGTAGCGCCAACCGAAATTGACCGTTCGTCTCTGCAGCGAGTGGTTTTTCCAGCAAAATCCGTAGTTGATTAATTCCCACCTCATCCAGTCTGATCATCTGCCACGCAAGCGGATGGTCGTCCTTATGGATGCTTAAGACTTGCCATTCAGACGGCAACCGAACGTCGATTTCAAATAGAGGTGCGAAATGGGCTTCCACCGTGATCGCGGCATGCAAATCAAGCCCGGTCACATTCACATCCAACACGCTGGCCACCGCCGCATGAACCTCGCTTTGCTTTGGCTGTGTCGTCAATCGCAAAGTGAAATCAGGCCTCCAAACATCGAACCGCAGAAATTCGTTTGAGCCGCGCTTCGACAATCCATCTGGCATATCGGCGGCCGGCTTTTGATCCTGTGTGGCTCGCCGCATTCCCGATGTTTCATCAATTCGCAGCCGAATGCCCGGCTGATGTTCAACGACGATCTGTCCAATATGCGAGGTAACGCCAGTGATTCGAAGTGGTGGAACATCCCAGGGCTTTCCCGTTGCCACTGACATCACCCCTTTGAGTGAAATCTGACGCGTCCCTTCGAACGCCTGACCGAAAGTCAACGAGATGTTCGTCCGTTGTGGTTCGTTGGGATCGTCCGTAAGGTTCCACGATTCCAATCCGACGGCTTCGACGTCAGCAATTTCGAGTGTACTGGGTACCGAAAACGTCAACCGATCAACGGGCTTCCCGAACAACTGAAGAGTCGAGCGTGCGTGCCAGGTCACTTCACCGGGCGCGACATGCAATCCGTATCCGGTCGTCGCGAACATCAGCGAATCGGCAGCGTTTTCGGCAGCTCGATCAGTGATGCGCAAGTTCATCACCGCTGATCCTCCCACGGCGATTTGATAATCAGCGACCTGCTCGAGCGCAGCCGGTCGTTCGAGTTGAAGCTGATCCACGACCAATCGCTTTCCGGCCGGCAGCGACAAAGTGAGCGAACCGCTGGGGGCTCGTAATAATGAGAAAACAGCCGCTTGATCGCTTCCGGAAGTGATCAGTTCCGTAGAGAGCTGCAGGCTGAGAGCGTGCTTCCCTCGCGAATAGGTGAACAACGAAACGGACCCGTCTAGATTCCGCCCCACGAATGCCGGTGCGTCATCAAGCGTCGCACGCTCAAGAGCAAGTCGCTGGAGCGGCAGTGACGTCTCACACCACCCTTCGTCAAATTGGTTGATCTCTGCTTTGACCGAAATTAACAATTGATCGCCCACGATTTGTGCCGCGTAATCGGCTGCTGTGAGAGCGACCGGCACTCCAGCCAGGGTCGGGTTCTTCTCAATATTTGCCTTTGCCTGACTTAACAACGAATCGAACTTGGCTCGCGAGATCAGGACCCCTTCCTTATCACGTTCGATCACGACGTCCAGATCTTGGATCGGAACATAAATTCGACGGGCCTCTGTCAATTCCGCAATTGGATCGCGGGGCTGGGCGACGGCAAAACGTGATGGGATGACTCCGATGAACAGAATCATCGCGAACATGAGAGGAAATCGATTCATCATGAGACCCCTCGTCAACGGGGAAGAAGCTTTTCGCGCGCGGCAATCGTCTGATTGGGGAAACCGTCCGCCGAATTGATTCGCGTCCAACCGCATCTTGCGTCGATTCTTCCTGAAACACCAAAAACTGATCACTAGTGGCTCCTTCCGTTTCCGACTCGGAAGAACTAGCCACCCGTAACGGGTGGCGATTCGGGCGTTGGCATTGTTGGTGGTGGAACCAGAGTTTCGGTTCGGACAACCGTCGATCTCGGGCTTAACAAACTATGAATCAGCCAGATGACAATCATTGTCCCCAAACCAAATGAAGCGGCCTGCAAGCCATGAAACACGAGGTCGTAGTCTTTAAGAGCATAGGTGCAAGCGGCAAATAGACCGACGATCACGGCCGTGAGTTTGTTCTCCCACGACGTCTTTCGCAAAATCAAGGCAATCAGCACCAGGGCCCCGCTAATGATCAACGTATAGAATGGCATGCGCCACCACGCGACCTCGATTTGCCGACTGCCCCCCAGATTCATGTATTGGAACCATTTTCCTTCAGTGGGAAAATCGACGATTCCGCCGGTATCGTGGCCGATCCATTGATCGAGATCGTGTTCGCCAAATGAGGGATTCGACGCACCGAACAACCTCTCACGAAATCGCGTTCTTGTCTGGACTGTGAAATTTTTGGGTGTTCCCACCAGCGAATATTCCGGTGGCACCCAGATTTTCACCTGCAATTGCTGCACGGCAACACCCGTACCGCCCGCTCCACCAATGATGGGCAATCGTGGCGCAAGAGTTCCTCCCGCATTTTGGAATGGGAGTGGATTCAAAACATGCCGGAAGATGACCGCCAGCGTAAACGGCTCGTCCGACGATTTCGTTCGGGCCACATTCACGAAGTACGGATCCCAGGCTTTTTCGCCGGCCACTCCCGCTTTTTCGAGCGCAACCAACTTACGATCGACCAGCACACCTAGCACTTCGACGTTGGCCGGCAAATCGATTCGGATTCGTTGCCGTTCACTCGATTTGAGCACATAGCGACAGCGATTGGTCGCCACTCCCGTACGATCGAGAACCATTTCAACCAATGACTTGCTCACAACCGTCTCAACGACCGGTTGAACGTCGTACTTCGTCGACTTCAGTTCCAGTTTGACCGGTTGTTTGAAATAGCGAAACGCGACGAAACCTTCTTGCGAAAGATGCTGAAGTTCACGGACATCGACCGGTTCGACATCACCTCCGCTGGCGATTGCCGACACGGACAGAGCACGGTCTTTGACAACGGTCAGTTCGCCAATCGTCCGGGAAACGGTGACATCACGTTGACCTGTAGGTCCATCAGATTTTTCATAAGGGTCCAATACTCGAATCGCTTCGATCGTGGCGATTTCGCTGTTGGCTTCCGAACCTTTGCCCGGTGCAAGATCGTAAGTGATCTCGAACGGTTGCGCTCCCAGAACTTCGCGTTGCATGACAACTGTCCATGCCACCCATCCATCAACAGCAGTCGCCGCCCGACTTTTCTGCTTGATCGCAGGCGCTGTCCCGGAGACCTTGGACGAAATCTGCACTTTGTCTGCGATGGATTCAGGTACGGCAAAGCGAAAGGTATCGATCCCCGCATATTCGATCAGATAGTCGACGCTGGTCGTGACAAGTACCTGCCCCTGCTTGACGTCAGCTTTCGTCCCAACGACGGCGGACAAGCGAGTTGGCTTACGGACCGTCCGCACAGGAATCTCGACGGGGCGTCGATTGTAGAGCCACGAGGAGACCAATCGGGCATTTGCAACCGTTTCGACTTGCGGTGCCGAGTCTGGCTGAGCCGCAACGAGTTTTTCGGAGTCGGTAATCACTTCCATCGTGTCGGGGGCAAACACACGCACTTTGCCATTTTCGAGTTCCACACCCAGTGGTTCCAGCAATGGTAAGATTTGATCGGACTTTTCAGCGGCCGGATCAAGTCGTCGCGTGGCCGTAATCGTTAATGAAACGGCTCCTTGGTTTTTTTCCCGCAGTCCCACCGTCAACAACGATTTGTCCGCAGAAACATCAAACTGTTTCATGCGATCACAAACAACATTTTCAACGGAGAGATTGTTCGGAAGCTTGAACGTCAACTCAAACACGCCCGCCCGATCAATCGCGTAGTTGGCAATGGACTTCAATTGTAACTGGTCATCTCGAAACACGAGTTGCGACTGTTGGTCGACGATCAATCGGGGTTGAACGGGACTGGCTTGCAACTTTAAGCGGAACGACGGTGCGTAGTATTTGTAGTACAGACCTCCGGCTCGTTGCAGTTTTGGATCTATTTGATCCTCATCAACTCGCAGCAAACCCCGCTGCTCTTCCACCGTCAGCGTCAAGTCGGACCCTGACTTGACGGAAATGGTGCCACTTTCGCGGACAACGTCCAAGGCATGGATGCCGAACGCCGTGTCACCGCTTTGTCCAGAGACATCAAACGCCTCGGCCGGGATGGCCCGCTCCGTGTGAACTTCGAGCGTCACCTTGCCTTCAATACGGCTGAGCATTTCTACGCTGACAACCTGGCGATTGTCTTCGTTGGCGACCTTCCACTCTTTCACCTTCGCTTCCGACGCGATATCCAGGATCCGACACCCCGCCGGAACGACCAGCTTCACATTTTCGAGTTGCCCACGAAGGATCTCATAGGTTAACCAGGCATCCGTATGAATGAGACCGTTTTCGATTGAGACCAATGTCTGGTTAGTGACGCTGGCCAGTAATTCCATATCCGGCTTTGTCCCCACCCGCGGATGCCAACGTACCGAGACCTTTTCAGTAGAACCAATACTGGCCCTGATGCGAGACTCTTTGGCAGCAACCTCAACAGGTTGGCTGACCAGCTTGGGCTTTAACTCAATTGTCTGATCCGCCTCGGGCACCTGGAACTCAAATTGAGTGATCCCGACAGCAGGAATGTCCAGCTCAAGACTCTTTCCTTCTGGAGCGGTCCTGACTCGCGCCATGAGTTCCAACTGGACCTTGTGTTCGCCAGGCGCCGGCAACAACAAGGAATAAGTTCCGTTTCCAGTACCCCTCAATAGAACTTTTCCGGAATCAGAGGTCAGCTTGCCAATCGCCGCCTCGCCGAATTTTACGGGGATTTCCGTCCAACCCTTGTCCAACACTTGGATGACAAACGCCGCGGAAATCTGTGCGGCGTCCTTTTCAATTTTCGCCGAGTAATTCGCCGCCGTGATTACTCCGCCGATCGGTGGTTGGCCGGGCTTACGAGTTCCATCACCAAAAGCCTTCTCCCAGAGCTTGAGGTAATCAGCGTACGGAATCAGCACAGATCCATCCGGCTTTTCGAAAACCGCTTTGAGATTCTTGAACGGCAGATAGATCAGGCGTTCAGGTGTTTTTTCTTTTTCAACAGGCCCGTTGGTGATGGCCTGCGCCCAAGTGGGGGAGATGAGAATCAGGGTGACATACAGGATCACCACAAATCGCATCATGCAGGATGTTTTCATATCTCAGTCCTTGATTTTTTCGGGTACCGCGAGTCGCAGAGCATGTACCGCAATTCGGGAAACTCCCGTCGACGGGGTAACTTCAGCAGATGGGGAAGTTGGTGTCGAGCCTACCTTTCGGAAAATGGGAGGAAAACGTCGTCTAGCTGAGAAGTGCCGATTTGGTAATCTGAGTATACAAACAGACGCGAAACGACGGCAATTCTCTCCCAAGTTTCACCGTAAGCCGTGGATTTTCCTTTTTTGTCCGATGATCTGAGCGACCTGGCCACCGCATATTCGCAACACGTCGAGCCAGAACAGCCACTCCCCCGCAATCACCCATCTTACGAAACGCTAATATCTCCGGTCGGGGAGCCGATCACGATGAAAGCACGACTGGCCAATCAAACAAATCTCACTCATCATTCACGCAGAGGTTTGCTGTGCATCGAGATTTCGAAAAACGAATCAACCTTGCTCATTGCGAACGTGTCTCAAGAATCGTGCGATAAGGTCGCCAATGGAGCGATTGCATCGAACCAAGCAGTGATTGGGCCAATTTCTCGACAAGGTTATTCTTGGATGATTTGCTGAAATTTCTTCAAATTCATGACTCCCAAGATTCAGCCGGACAAAGGGGTGGCACTCGACTCTCTTTTCAGAATGCTGTAACAATCACCACGACGCTTTCTCATTGAAACGATTTCCGAAAAGCCTTTGTTATGAAAATTGCTCTCGCTCAACTGAACCCAACCGTCGGGGATCTCGCGGGCAACAGCCAATTGATCCTCGAAGCGACGGAGCGTGCGGTTTCGCTGGGAGCCGAATTAGTCGTCTGCTCTGAACTGGTGATTTGCGGCTATCCGCCCAAAGACTTGTTATTGCGAGAAGGGTTCGCCTGCGCCTGTGATCAGGCCGTGAAAGCACTTGCCGCATCGATCCCGAAAAACGTCGGCGTGATTGTCGGTCACGCCACGCACTGGAACGTTCCGGCGAACCGAATCGCAAACGCCGCGAGCCTGATTGCCAATGGACAAGTTCTTGCCACTGTCCATAAACGATTGCTTCCCAATTACGACGTGTTTGACGAGCGGCGTTATTTCCGCCCCGCAGACAAGTTGGCTCCGATAGCCTTTAATGGCTTGAGATTGGGATTGCACATCTGCGAGGACGCCTGGTGGGGTGATCCAGAGACGTTTCATCACACAGATCCGATGCACTTTCCAGACCCCATTGCAGAATTGGCTGCCAGCGGAATCGACGTGTTGATCAATGTGTCCGCCAGCCCTTTTGAGGTCAACAAACCGTCCTATCGCGACGCCATTTTACGCCGACATGTGATCCGCCATCAGGTGCCGTTCCTGTTCGTCAACGAGGTGGGTGGGAATGACGACCTGGTCTTCGACGGACATAGCGTCGTGCTGGACCATTCCGGACGAAAAGTGCTTCAGCTGAAGGGGTTTGTCGAAGATCTTCAGGTCGTCGACCTCAAACAACTTCCGTCGCCAATCACGCACAGCCCGGAAACTGTACCTGCCCAGCTACTCGACGCGTTGGTGCTGGGTCTGAAAGATTACATGCGAAAATCAGGCTTTTCCGGATGCGTGCTCGGACTATCAGGGGGCATCGATAGCACATTGGCGGCTTACATCGCAGCCGAAGCCTGTGGAGCCGCCAACGTGCACGGAATTATGATGCCCAGTCGCTACAGCACGGGCCACAGCGTCGATGACGCGGTGGCTCTGGCGGACCGCTTGGGAATCGACGCTCAAGTGGTACCGATTGATTCGGCGCACCGCGCCTATGAATCGCTTCCCGTTGTGGGAGCGGATCTGGCTGCTGCTCCAGCAGGTTTGGCCGACCAAAACCTGCAAGCTCGTATCCGTGGCGCCATCGTCATGATTCGTAGCAATCATCATGGTTGGCTACCGCTGGCAACTGGGAACAAAAGCGAATTGGCGGTGGGCTACTGTACACTTTATGGAGATATGGCAGGCGGCTTTGCGGTACTGGCCGACCTCTTCAAACGGGATGTCTACGCGATTTGCCACTACATCAACGAAGTGCGCGAGTGCCGCGAAGTCATTCCTAACAACGTCCTCATCAAAGCCCCCAGCGCC
The DNA here is from genome assembly GCA_903871875.1 of uncultured Schlesneria sp. Classification (GTDB taxonomy): domain Bacteria; phylum Planctomycetota; class Planctomycetia; order Planctomycetales; family Planctomycetaceae; genus Schlesneria. The sequence goes on along the minus strand of CAIQIR010000176.1, from coordinate 27,432 downwards.
GAATTGGCTCCGAATCAGTTCGACCAGGATTCGTTGCCACCCTACCCGATTCTGGATGGAATCCTTGAGGGACTGATTGAACGCGAAGAATCCGTCGCCACGTTAAGCAAATCGTTTCCGATCGAAACCGTCCGCTGGGTAGCAAAGAAACTGGATCGCAACGAATACAAACGCCGACAGATGCCTCCCGGAATTAAACTCTCGGCGCGGGCGTTCGGCAGCGGCCGGCGCATGCCCATGGCGGCTCGTTTTGAAATTGAGTAATGCGCTACCGTCATGAGCGATTTGCAGGTCGCGAGATCTCACTTCGGTATCGCTGACGAACAAACTCAATCGGCGGACGGGCGAGCTCGGTTCGTCCAGTGACCTGAAGTGTCGGCCCCGCTGACCCAAACACCTTTCTGGTTCCAATCCATATAGGCATGAACGTCGGCGGGAGCATATCGCAATGTCAAACCACAGCGGCGACGTTCGGACATATTGGCCTCGGAACCGTGCAGCAACAGGTCCGAATGCAATGAAATCTCCCCAGCTTTCAGGCAGTCATCCACAAAGTGACCGTATTGCTCGACATTCTCGATCGTCTGATTGAGGACATTGTGTTCCTTGGGATCGCTGGGACGAAACGTCATCGCCCCGAAGTGGTGCGAACCCGAGACGAATCGCATGCAGGCGTTCTCGACATCTGCATCGTCCACGGCCAGCCACGCGGTCACCGCTTTGGACGGTGTCAGTGGCCAATAACTGGAATCTTGATGCCAGGCCACTTTCTTGCCGTCCTTCGGCATCTTGCAAAAGAAATGCGAACCCCAGCCGACGACATTTTCGCCCAGCAAATCGCGCATACAGGCCGCAATTTTCGCGTTCGCCAGAATATCCCACACGCGACCATACTTCAGATGTGCCGAACTAATCGAATAGCTGTCACCTCCTGCGGCCACAACTTTCTTCAGCAATTCGTCGAAATACTCACGAATACTGGCAATTTCGGCATCGGAATAAATTCGGATGCCTTTGATGTATCCTTCTCGATTGAACTGATCGATTTGTTCTTTCGTCAACACATGAGGCGATTCGTTGTGAACCGGATGAAAACTCAGATCGCGTGGAATCTGAGAAAGCTCGGTGGGATCCAGAACGGCCTTAAATTCTGTAGGTGCAGAAGCAGACATATCACGACTCCCTGATGCATAAGTGAAGCGACACGCGAAATTTGAGTATATTCCGCCGCCATCCCAATCTAAAGTCCAACAATTCCGACTTAAGGTGCCGTTGGTTCAACTTGCATCCCTCGTCGCGATGGTTATACTTTTGCGTTTCCCCCTGGGGCCGTTTGGCCGGGGTGACATTCACAATGAGATTTTCGCACGCGATTTGAGGTTGTCATGGGTTCCGAATGCGCGATTTGTCATAAGAAGCCGGTTCGCGGCAACCAAAAGGTCGAACGCGGTAAGGCGAAGTACTTGGGCGGTAACGGCCGCAAGACAACCGGTATCACGAAGCGCTGGTTCCGTCCAAACCTGCAGTCGCTGCGGATGCAAACGGGTGAAACGTCAAAACGAGTTCGCGTTTGCGTTCAATGCCTGCGGTCAGGCTTGGTTGTCAAACGAGTTGTGAAGAAGCCATTCACCATTGAAGGCTGATTTTCACTCGCGGCGGAATTCTGCTCGCCGGTGATTTCTACTCGCCTCGGTAGTTTTGTTGCTGACGATTTCTTTGAGGGGAAAGCCATGGACCTTTCGCGCGATGACGTTCGAAAGGTTGCAGAACTTGCCCGACTGAAAATCACCGACGAGGAACTCGAAACTCTGGCCTGCGACCTGCGAGCCATCGTCGGCTACGTTCAAGTCTTGAATGAAGTCGATACGACCGACGTTGCTCCCATGGTCCACGCAGTGGAGTTAAATAACGTCTTACGGGCGGATCTACCGGTCGAATCACTGCCTCGGTCCGCGGCGCTCTCAAACGCACCGCGAACCGACGGCGAATACTTCCTTGTTCCCGCGATCATCGATAGCGAGTGAACCTGGATTCAAGCAGACGTCTCTTCGCTATTCGTTCCGCCGAACGTGAAGTCTCCGTTCTGGACGTCGACGGTGATCTTCGCTCCTTCTTCGAAGTCGCCTCCCAGGATGGCATTGGCAAGTTCATTTTGCAGCCGCTGCTGGATGACTCGCTTGAGCGGCCGTGCTCCATAAACCGGATCGTAACCTTCCTCGGCAATTTGCTTTCGAGCGGCTTCCGTCACATCCAGCGTGAATCCATTCTCTTCGAGTCGTTTTTCCAACCGAATCAACTGCAAATCGACGATCTGGCGGATTTCGTTCTTCTGCAGCGGATGGAACACGATCACTTCATCCACACGGTTCAGGAATTCTGGCAAGAACTCTTTTCTCAATGCATGCAAGACGCGGCGTTCGATTTCCTTGTCATCTTCCTTATCTGACAGGTCCATGATCGTCTGGCTACCAATGTTCGATGTCATCACGACAATTGTGTTCGTGAAATCGACTGTCCGGCCGTGACTGTCCGTCAGCCGTCCATCATCCAGCAATTGCAGCAGCACGTTGAAGACGTCTCGATGGGCCTTCTCGATTTCGTCGAGCAGCAATACCGAGTAGGGCCGACGGCGAACCGCTTCCGTCAGTTTGCCGCCTTCTTCGTAGCCGACGTAGCCTGGAGGAGCTCCGATCAAACGGGCAACCGAATGCTTCTCCATGAATTCACTCATATCGATTCGCACCATCGCCCGTTCGTCATCGAACAGGAATTCGGCGAGAGCTTTGCAGAGTTCCGTCTTACCAACTCCGGTCGGGCCAAGAAAGATAAACGAACCAATTGGCCGATGCGGATCCTGCAACCCAGACCGCGACCGTCGCACGGCATTGGCCACGGCCGTGACAGCTTCCTGCTGATTGATCATCCGCTGGTGGATATGGTCTTCCATTTCGAGCAGTTTTGTTTTTTCGGTCTGTAACAGCCGTGAAACGGGAATGCCCGTCCAAGTTCCGACGACTTTCGCAACGTCTTCTTGTGTGACTTCCTCGCGCAACAGTCGCTGCCCGGAATCTCCCCCCACTTCGGTAGCCCGTTTTTCGGCCTTCGCCAATTTCTGCTCAGTCTCTTTTAACTTTTTCTCGACATCGAACGCTTTGACGAAATCATCGTTGGAATTCGTACGCTGCGCCTGTGTGAAGGCCTGATCGTAGGCCGTGTGCAGTTTTTCGATCTCTTCCTTCAATGGACGAATTGAGGTCAAAGCCTCCTTCTCGGTCTGCCACCGGGCTTTCAGTGCATTCACGCTTTCTTCGCGATCGGCAATCTGACGTCGGAGTTCTCCGAGACGAGCTTTGCTATCGGCACTCGTTTCCTGCGCAAGCGCCGCCGCTTCGATTTGCAGACGCGTCAACTGACGCGTCGCTTCATCAATCTCAGCGGGCATCGAATCCATTTCCATCCGCAACTTGCTCGCCGCTTCATCAACAAGATCGATTGCCTTGTCGGGCAAAAATCGGTCATTGATGTAACGGTCCGATAGTGTAGCGGCCGCGATCAACGCATCGTCGGTGATCCGCACACCATGATGCGATTCGTAACGGGATTTTAAACCACGAAGGATCGAGATCGTGTCTTCGACTGTCGGTTCGTTGACAAGTACAGGTTGAAAGCGACGCTCAAGTGCCGGATCTTTCTCGATGGACTTTCGGTATTCGTCCAGCGTTGTCGCGCCGACGCAGTGAAGTTCACCGCGAGCCAGTGCGGGTTTCAACAAATTGGCGGCGTCCATCGCTCCTTCCGAGGCCCCCGCCCCGACGACGGTGTGCAATTCGTCGATGAACAGAATGATTTGGCCTTGTGCCTCCGAAACCTCTTTCAGCACAGCCTTCAATCGGTCTTCGAACTCACCACGATATTTCGCCCCCGCGATCAACGCGCCCATATCGAGCGCAATGACGCGTTTCTCCTTCAGATTCTGGGGAACGTCGCCCATCACAATACGATGGGCCAGGCCTTCCACAATCGCCGTCTTGCCAACACCGGCATCGCCAATCAAAACCGGGTTGTTCTTGCGACGACGGGACAAGACCTGGATCACCCGACGAATCTCTTGATCGCGTCCGATCACGGGATCGATCTTGCCCAATCGGGCCAGCGCGACGAGATCCTTGCCGTATTTTTCCAGCGCCTGGTACTTATCTTCCGGATTCTGATCCGTGACGGTTTGTGAGCCACGAACCGATTTCAGGGCACTGAGCACATCGGCTTCGTTGACGCCATTCAGCTTGAGAACACGTTGAGCTTGATCATCGACCTGCGTCAACGCCATTAAGAGGTGTTCCGTCGAAACGAAGGCGTCCTTCATTCCATCGGCTTGTTCGGCTGCTTTGTCCAGAACCTGGCGAATCGCCGTGCTCGCCCCAACTTGTCCGCCACCAGAACTGCGAGGCAGCTTGGCCAAGTCGGCATCGACAATCGCGCGAAGCTGCGGGACGCGGATGCCGACCTTCTCCATCAGCGGTCGAACGATTCCCTGCTGCTCATCGAGCAAAGCCTTGAGCAGATGCAGCGGAACTAATTGGGCATGCCCTTGCGACTCTGCCAGCTGCTGAGCCGATTGAAGGGCCTCTTGTGCTTTCACCGTCAGTTTGTCGGGACGAAACGCCATGATGGAACCTTCTTTCAGCTGCGGTCAACACCTTTTCAAAACTGGATGGGACAAGTTTGCTACGGGCGCAGTCCCATTGTCTGGGCGTACCTTCACACTGGTTATGACCATTTTCCCACAATTTGCTGATGCGATGGGAGGACCAAAATGATCTTACCCGCGCGACCGTACTCCCCTCCGAGGGCCTGTTCGACCCTCGGATGAATCGGCTTCGTTCAAAAATCAGCTCTTCTTTTCAAACTCGGCATCGATGACTTCTTCGTCGGGCTTACCGCCGCCAGACGATGCCTCCGGTGCACCACCGCCCGCTCCCGCACCCGCTTGCATGTGCTGGGCCAGAGCAGCGCTGGCCTGCTGCAAGCCGTCGACGGCAGAATTGATGGCAGCGATGTCGTCTCCTTTTTCGGCAGCCTTCACCTTTTCGATGCTGGATTCGACCGCAGCCTTCGAAGCCGCATCGAGTTTCGCACCGTGCTCCTTCAAAATCTTTTCGACTTCGTAAACCGACGTCGAAGCCTTATTTTTGGCCTCGGCCAATTTCCGACGATGCTTGTCTTCCGCAGCATGGGCTTCGGCATCCTTCTTCATCTTCTCGATTTCCGAAGAATCCAGTCCGCTCGAGTTCTCGATCTTCACCGAATGCTCTTTACCAGTCGCCTGGTCCTTCGCCTTGACGTTCAAAATACCGTTCACATCGATATCGAACGTCACTTCGATCTTCGGCGTACCACGCGGTGCTGGCAGAATCCCTTCGAGATTGAATTGATTCAACAATCGATTGTCACGAGCCATCGGACGTTCGCCCTGATAGACGCTGATCGTCACCGCGGATTGGCCGTCGGCTGCGGTCGAGAACGTCTGAGTGGCGGTTTTGGGGATCGTCGTATTGCGCTCAATCAGCACCGTCAGCACGCCACCTTCTGTTTCCAAACCAAGCGACAGCGGCGTGACGTCGAGCAACACCATGTCTTTAACATCGCCCGAGATGATCCCGCCCTGAATCGCGGCACCAATCGAAACCACTTCATCGGGATTCACACCTCGGTGAGGCTCTTTTCCGCCGAACATCTTCTTGACGAACTCTTGCACCTTGGGCACGCGAGTCGATCCACCCACCAGCACGACTTCGTCAATCTGACTTGGGGACAGCTTGGCATCTCGCAATGCGTTCTCAACCGGTTTGCGACAGCGTTCGATCAAATGATCGACCATCCGCTCAAACTCCGCCCGAGTCACCGTCATTTGCAGATGCTTCGCTCCGCTGGCATCGGCAGTGATGAACGGCAGGTTGATGTCCGTTGACTGCTGACCCGAAAGTTCTTTCTTCGCTTTTTCAGCCGCTTCTCGCAACCGCTGCAGCGCCATCGCATCTTTACGCAAATCGATACCGTGCTCGGCCTGAAACTTGTCCGCAATGTGCTTGATCAGCACTTCATCAAAGTCGTCACCACCGAGGTGTGTATCACCGTTAGTGCTGAGAACTTCGACCAGCTCGTTATCGACTTCCAAGACCGAAACGTCGAACGTTCCACCGCCCAGGTCGAAGACGGCGATCTTTTCGTTCTTCTTATTTTGCAATCCGTAAGCCAACGCTGCGGCTGTGGGCTCGTTGATGATTCGTTCGACCTTCAGCCCCGAGATCTCGCCGGCATCTTTGGTCGCCTGACGCTGCGCATCATTGAAGTACGCCGGTACGGTGATGACCGCACGACTGACCGTGTGACCAAGATAGGCTTCGGCTGCTTCTTTCAGCTTGCGAAGGATCTGCGCCGAGACTTCAGGCGGAGTGTAGGTCTTGCCATGAACTTCGACCTTCACATACTCCGCTGGCCCGCCGACGACTTTGTAGGGAACCATCTTTTCTTCGGACTCGACTTCGTTGTGTCGTCGTCCCATGAATCGCTTGATGGAGTAAATTGTGTTCTTGGGATTGGTTACGGCTTGTCGCTTAGCGGGATCACCAACCAGACGATCGCCTTTTTCGGTATAGGCAACCACGCTGGGCGTGATCCGATTTCCGTCCTGATTAGCGATGACTTTGACTTCACCGCCTTCCATGACCGAAACAACCGAATTCGTCGTCCCCAAATCGATCCCGATGATTTTTTCTTGAATGGCCATAGTGAATGTCTCCATGGGTGGAAGGAGGATTTTTGTCCGAAAATACTGACGTGATCACGGTATTTGCAAAGCTTGCGCCAACCGTGAAAAGAGTGGGCAAATTCAACAAAACAAGGGGTCTTCGCTTCAACTCACTTCGTTGAAGCCCCTTTTTAACTGACAAGACTGCCATTTTTGCAAGTCCCTGGCGACTGTCCCCTGAATGAGCAACTGCCATTGTGGCACTCCAAATGACAATCGTCCACCGGCAATTCCAGGGCGAACCTGCGAGCGTTTTTCCGGCCGCTCTCAATTGGCTATCGTTGCAGACGAGTTGTCTGGGGCGCTAAACTGAGACTGAGGTAAAATCTCGGACGAGATTGCAGGCGTGACCGATCCAAAAATCGATATCGGTTCGCTGTCGCCCAATACGGATTGGTACGTGCGTTGGTTCTCAGACACCAATTTGCTTATTTGAAGGACACGACATGTCACCATTCCAAGGGCAAATTCCATCGACGTTGGTGGCAATGATGATCGCCGCAGTTCTGACCCATTCATCAGACCTGACCGCAGCGGATAAAAAAGCCGACAATCGAGTCGACCGAATTTCCGCCGCCTTCGCCAAGGCCGATCAGGACCACAATCAGAAATTGTCGCTCAAAGAGTTTCTTGCCGACCGCGGCCAATCCGACGGCGCGAAACGGGATTTTCGGCTGTTCGATCAGAACAACGACGGATCATTGAACCCGTCCGAATTCGCGGCAGTCCCCGGAGTCGTCGCGGTCGAAGATCGTGAACCGACGCTCGATCCGATCATGGCACTGGTGGATCTGCTCGTCGGGACATTGGATAAATCATTCAACAATTGGAACAAGCATCCCGACACGGAAATCGAAGCCGACAAATTCATCAGAGCACTGACGACGTCGTTTAACAACGTCGAAATCCGCGTGGATACCGATTCCGTCGACCAAAATCGCGACCAAAAGATCAGTCGAGCCGAGGCGCGGCGTTTCATCGAAATCGTCATGGGAGTCAGGCAGAATGGCGGACAACCTTTACGCGAACCCAATGGCCGCGTCATCAACTATGCCGCATTTCGAAAGCTCGACTCCAATCACAACGACAAACTTGAACGAGCAGAATTCCTGGCGTCGATCACTCCTGTCGACAAAGGCACCTCTGAATTTGACAAGGCCGATCGGGACGGTGACGAGGTGATCTCGATCGAAGAATGGAGTCAGCTGACGGATCGAGGGATTGTCGATCCGATTACGGACTTTCAACGTTTAGACAAAAACTTCGACGGATTTTTGAATGGCAAGGAACTGCTAGCCGAATTCACGCAGGATCAGCAAAAGGTGATCAAAACGGCGTTTCCTGGTTTCGACCTGGACAAAGATGACCGACTTTCGCTGGCCGAATATCGACTGACAATGCCAGCCAATCCGGTTCTGCCATGGCTCGACAAAGCCGCAGATCTCGACGGCGATGGATTTCTGTCGTTCACGGAATTCCAGTTTGACGAACAGCTTTTTCCGATCCTGAGATTGGCCTATTTCAAGCGTCTGGATGTGAATGCCAACAATCGACTGGAGCCCAGTGAGTTTCCAATCAAGAACAAGTATCCCAACGAATTCTTCGTCTTGAATGAAGATGGCACCGGCTTAAAATCACTCTTCGTTTCGGACGAACATCCAATCGTTGGCTCGCCCGCGGTTTCCCCCGACGGAAAATGGATCGCCTTCGACGAATCGCCATTGGGACGGAAATACTCTGAACAGATTTACGTCATGAGTATCGACGGCGAAAATCTGCGATTGATCTGTTCGGGAATGATGCCGACCTGGTCAGCGGACAGCCGGTTTCTCGCCTGCTCACGTCGGGAACCGATCTACGGCATCTGGCTGGTGGATACGACCAACGACGACCGAGAACATCTCAAACAAACCAACTGGGCTCAGTTGTCTCCCGACGGAAAAAAGCTCGCCTTTTCCGAAGGGGCCAAGTTGATGTCGATGGACATCGAAACCGACGTCAGTACCACTGCCGTCAACGAAGAATCGAACCCCTATGCCAGTATCATCTCGAATGGCACCTGGTCTCCCGACGGCAAACAGTTCTGTGTCAAATGTCGAAAACAAGATGGCACGTTCGACATCGCCACCGTGAGCATGGTCGAGAAAGATGGGCGACCCAAATTCAAAGCCCACTATTCATGCACAAGCAACATGATGACCGATTTTGCGTGGCACCCCAAAGGCGACCGCGTCATCTTCTCGTCAATTTGTCCCGAACGTGAGGGGCGGAAGCAGCTTTACGAATTCAATCCCGACAAGACCGACTCGGTCAAGTTAGTGGTGGGCCAGGATGAATCCCGCAACAATACGGATAGCTGCTGGACCCCCGATGGCAAACGTCTGATTTTCATCAGCGGTGATTACAGCGATGATTGAGGATTTCCAAAGGCCGAAGCGCAGCAGGACGACACCCACACCGCGGGCTCAGTACGTACTTTCTTCAAGACGATGACAATGAAACAACTGACTAATCAAATTGCGGTCGTTACAGGAGCCAATCGCGGAATCGGCAAAGCGATCGCAATGGCTCTCGCCGCCGAAGGAGCTTCGTTGGCCATCTGCGCCCGACACGCTCAGACGCTGTCCCAAGTCGCCGACGATCTACGACAGCACGGAGTTGACGTGCTGGCCCAGGCTTGTGACGTTTCCAACGAGGCGGACGTCGAACGATTTTTCGCCGCGGCGCAAGAGCGTTTTGGTCAGGTCGATCTTCTCGTCAACAATGCCGGGGCCTTTGATGGGGGACCGCTGGATGAAGTCTCACTTGAGGCGTGGAATAACGTCATCGGTTCCTGCCTGACGGGAACATTCCTTTGCAGCCGTGCGGCGTTTCGTCTGATGAAAGCCAGGAAATCAGGACGCATTCTGAACATCGGCTCGATCAGCGCTCAACGGCCGCGCGAAGGGAGCACGCCCTATTCGGCGGCCAAGTTTGGTGTGTGGGGTCTTACCCAGGCGATCGCCCTCGACGGTCGCCCCTTTGGCATTACCTGCTCTTGCCTTCATCCCGGCAACGTTCTTGTCGAACGCCGCATCGATTCCGGAAAAGTGTCAGATGACGAACCAATGATGCAACCTGAGTCCATCGCCCGCGCAGCCCTCGCGATGCTCACCCTTCCCGCTGACGTAAACTTTCTCGAAGCGATCGTTCTCCCGCGCGACCAAGCCTATTTGGGCCGAGGTTAAAGCGGCGTGGCTCGTTCAAACCGCCGACTGTCCACGAAAAGACCACGGGCAAGCACAAGGCATCAACACCCCAATCACAATGAGCGTCCACACATCCACGGGCGAAACCCCAATTTGTGCAACACGTTGTCGGCACCCAATTGATGCAGCTCGGCGAGCATTGTGGGATCGGCCAAACTCACTAACGCGATGAGATCCGCCCGGGGATAGCGAACTCGAAGTTCCTGCATGACTGCGGACCGCGAAGGCGACCAGGGATCGGCGTCAAACAAGACCACTGTCGGCTCATCTAAACTAACGACACTCCCTTCGGCAACCGAAATCTCGCTCAAGAATTGTCGATACGCCGCATCGGGCGAATCGATGACGACTGACTGACGTCCGGTGAATATCGAGCTCGAAGGATGATCGGCGGCAAAGACCTCTTCGCGTGATGCAGACCAGGGGAGCGGAGTTATTTCGCCAGGCGTCAGCAGCAACGTCCATTCTCGTTCAATTCGCGGCGGCGCTGCCCAGACGGGAACGCGAACGGAAAGTGGCCAGACATTGTGATTGCGCCCGTCCGATTCGCACCAGGCACCATAACAGACAATCACCCGTGCGAGCGGCGCAAATGACAGTAATCGATTGACGTCTTGTGTCGAATACTCGTTCGGCCAACTTTGCAAAACGACAATCAAGTCTGGAAACTCTCCCGCCGCGAACAAAGCGTTCGCGGTGGTGACGTCGCGGGCGACCCGATATCGAGCGGCGGACAAAACCCGTTCTTCCAGCCAGGTCATCAACGGACGCATTTCGCCCCGATCCGTATCTCCCAATACCAGCACGAACGGAAGCGTCTGTTCTGCTTGTGTGTCAGTTGTGATCGTCGATACTCGCATGACTTCGTACCGCCCAGAGACTCTCTCTTCGTCACGCAGAAATCGGCAACATTGCGGGGAAGCATCATCAGGTTGCTTGAGCCGCGGTTGTTTTAACCGAAGGTTGGCCGCCGCCAATCCCAGCAATAACGACGAGTCAGTCCCCGTGTTTCTGCCGCAATCGGGGCGAAAGTCGCAGCATCAATTGCACCCGTTCGAACTGTTCAAGCCATTCCTGAATGACCGCATCCTGCAGAGTTTTTCCTTGTGGGACCAGACCGGTCGGGCAAGCGGCACCAGACAATGAAGCGGCCGAATCACGGTACTTCGCCAGTGTCCGATCGCCGTAACGACCACACGGAGCCCCATCCTCGGCCAAAAAGACAACCGACGGAACGCGGCGTCCCCCGCAGATCGATAGGGCGTCGGCGAGATCTCCGTGATCGTCTCGGTCAAAGTATCGAATCTGCAAACGAGGCGTCTGTTCCGCGAAAACTTCGAAAATCGGACATTGTTGAATGCAATCACCACACCAGGTCCCAGCGACGACAACGACCATTATCTCCCGCTGAAAGCCACTTAAAAGAGCCTTCTGGGCAGCGGTCAGCGAGACCTCTTTGTAGACCGAATCCCAGCGTCGATGCTGATCTGCCGAGGCATAACGCTTGAGGAATTCGGCGTAACTCAGCCCAGCCGGCCATTTGCTCAGGAAATCCATATCGAGGCCTCTCGATTTTCGAAATAAAGCGGCTATCGAAGCCCAAAATCAATTCGTCACAACACGCCCGGTGTAGCGTAGAGCATGACCGATCGACTGGCAATTCGAAGCGTTCACTTCTCAACCGAATGGATGCCCTCCCGTTGATGACGTGTGACGGGCGTTCTTCGCGATGCGAACCATTTTCTCATTGGGTTTGTGCCTGAACCGGTTCTCCGATTGGCACTCAGGCGATTCCCGGATCAGACGTCACAAATCACTCCCCCCTGCATTCGGAACGGTCAGCAAAATCCGTCGATCTTGTACGCCCGACGCTCGATCTCTGGAAACCCAGTCCCGGCAATGGTCTCGCTGAAGTTGGCCGCTCATTCGACTCGATGAAGTCGATTGCGAGCAGGGCGGCTTGCGACGCGGTCGATGGAGCCTGAGTAACGGGCGATCACTTTGTAAAAGGGTTTAAGCGATGCTACGTGCGTCGTGCTTTGCCGCCGGAATGTTTGTCAGCATGTGGGGCTTGGCGTTCCTGGCCATCGACAAAGTTGTTTTGCATCTGCCGACGGAAAAGGATCCTGGCATTCGCGGCATGCTCGCGAAACAAATCGTCGACAAGGAACAACGGCCAATCATTGACCCTCCTGACTGGGCAGCCTTCACACTTCTGTCCATCGGGTCTGTGTCGATGTTGTACGCCATCGCTCTGCCGAAGAATTCCTAGCCCCCAATCAGGCATCGGCATCGATCGATCACGAAAGCCCGCTCGGTTGGATGGCCTTAGCCATTCTTCATTGGCGTTTCACTTCGAGTAACGTTGACTTCTGGGCCTTCAGACGCTCGGAAATGACTCGCCGGACATCTCACCGGCGAAAGTCTCGGTCCCGACGAGTTCCTGCCGTAAACTCAAAAAGATTCGCAAGTGGGAACTGATTTCAATCTCCAGCCCCGAGGCGAGTCACTGACGTCACCCGACAACCACAGCGACTTCACATTGCAGAGACGTCGAAGTCGTCATGCGAGCCAAACGAATTCTTCCGATTCAAAAAGAGCAACTCGACGCCGAGCCGGATCCAGCTCAGGAGAATTTCGATTAAGGGCGAAGCACCACGACAGCTTGAACCTGTGTTCAAGGAGAATTCAGGGCCGTGACTTCGTGACCGGTATCAGCGACCGAAATCGCTGGTGAAGATTTCTGTTTACCAAACCGGTCGATGACACTGTAAAACACCGGGGTCAAAAAGATTCCGAAAAACGTGACGCCGAGCATTCCGGAAAAGACGGCAATGCCCAGTGTTTGCCGCATTTCGGCTCCCGCTCCGCGCGAGATGACCAGTGGCGCCACCCCCAGAATAAACGCCAACGACGTCATGATGATCGGTCGCAGACGCTCTTTCGCTGCGTCGAGCGCCGCATCGTGCAGCGATAGGCCTGCGTGACGACGCTCTCGTGCTGTTTCGACGATCAAAATGGCATTCTTGGCCGCCAATCCGACAAGGACAATGAACCCGACCTGAACAAAGATGTTGATGTCCAGATGGGTGATCCACAGCCCTGCAATCGCACTCAGCAAGCACATTGGAACGACAAGCAACACGGCCATCGGCATTGACCAGCTTTCGTATTGGGCCGCCAATACCAGGAACACCAGAATGATGGCTCCGATGAAAGCGAAGAGAGCCGCGCTGCCTTCCATCAGTTGCAAGTAGGTGAGTTCAGTCCATTCGAACGCCATCCCTCCTGACAATTCCTGATTCGCAACTTGTTCGACGGTGGCAATCATGCTTCCCGAACTGACACCGGGTAGAGAAGCACCGTTGATTGGCGCTGCGGGGAACATGTTGTAGCGGGTGATCATGATCGGACCGCCAACATCTTCGATGGTGGCCAGCGTTCCGAGAGGAATCATATTCCCGTCCGCATTCCGTACCTTCAGAGCGCGAACATCCTCGGCATGCAATCGAAACGGTGAATCAGCCTGAAGATTCACCTGCCACGTACGGCCAAATTGGTTGAAATCGTTCACATAGTACCCCCCCAGATAGACCTGCAAGGTTTGAAAGGCATCGCTTAAGGGAACACCTAACGCCTTGCATTTAGTGCGATCGACGTCGATGTACAACTGCGGAGTATCCGAGCGGAAACTATTGAACATGCCTGCGATCCCTGGTTGACGACTTCCCTGAAACGCAACCTGATCCGCGTTTTCCTGCAGTTCCGTCAGACCTTGACCATCGCGATCCTGGATCATGACTTTGAATCCACCGGCCGACCCTAATCCATCCACTGGCGGCGCGCCGTAGACTGCGACTTGCGCATCAAGAATTTCGTTAAACATCCGCTTACGCAACTGAGCTCCAATCGCGTCAGAACGGAGATTGGGATGATGTCGGTGATGGAACTCGTCCAGAATCACAAACATCGAACCAAAGTTCGACCCGACGGCGTTCAAGACGATCGACTGACCGGCAATCCCCACGGTGTGCACCACACCCTCAGTCTCCTGGGCAATCTTTTCCACCTTCTTGAGGACGTCAACTGATCGTTCAAGGGACGAGGAATCGGGAAGCTGGATATTGATCAGCAAGTAGCCCTTATCCTGTGAAGGAATGAATCCGAGGGGTGTTCGGGTGATTCCGAGATAGGTCATCACCAGCAATCCGCCATAGACCAGCAATACCAGCGAACTCACTCGAAGCATGCTCGATACGATTCGACCGTAAACGCGCGTGATCGCATCAAACCCGCGATTGAAGATCTTAAAACAACCGGCCAAAAAGCGATTGGCCCCTTTGGCAATCAGCCATCCCACGATTCCGCCAGGTACGGCCAGGAGAATTCGTACACCCCACAGCAACGGTCCCTGCAACATTGGTGCAACGATTGGTTCGAGCCACGCGCTACTCAACCAGCCCAACAGAGCAACATAACCCCACCAGGGCAATGCTTCTCGATCGTCGTGACCGTGGCGACGATTCTTAAAGATCTGCACCGCGCGAGAAGGCGTCATCGTCAACGCATTGACCGCCGAAATGATCATGGACGCCGAAATCGTCAAAGCAAACTGCCGATAGAACTGACCACTGATGCCTCCCAGAAGAGCGCTCGGCAGGAAGACCGAACTCAGTACGAGTGTGATCGCGATAATCGGTCCGGTGAGTTCATTCATGGCGTTAATCGTCGCCGTTCTCGCGTCGCACCCTTTTTCCAACCAGCGTTCGATCCCTTCGAGCACGACAATCGCGTCATCCACGACAATCCCGATTGCCAGTACCAGACCGAACAACGTCAGGTTGTTCAATGTAAATCCCATCAGCGACATGACCGCCAGCGTTCCAATCAAGGACACGGGAACATCGATCATCGGCAACGTCATCGACTTCCAGTCTTGCAGGAACAGCAAAACGACGATCGCCACCAGGATTACGGCATCTCGCAGTGCTTTGAACACTTCACGAACTGATTCTTCGACGAACGGAGTCGTGTCATAGACAATGGCTGTATGCAGCCCCTTATCGAATCGCGTTTCCAATTCCGCGACTTTCCGACGAATTCGGTCCGCGGTTTGTAATGCGTTGGAACCGGGCAACTGATAGATGGCCATTCCCACCGAAGGCCCCCCGTCGAGCGAACAGGACGTATCTTGGTTCTTGGCCCCCAATTCCAGGCGGCCGATTTCACCCAGCCGAGTCGGCTGGCCGGTGCGGCCAGTTTTCACAACGATTTGACCGAACTCCGCGGGCTCGGTCAGCCGTCCCAAAGTGGTCAGCGTGTATTGAAAATCAAGACCACTCGGCACAGGTGGCTGTCCGACGGTTCCCGCAGCCACCTGCACGTTCTGCTCTTTCAGTGCCGCCACCACATCCCCGGCCGTCAAATTGCGAGACGCCATTTTTTCGGGATCCAACCAGACACGCATGCTGTAGTCTTGCTGCCCGAGAAATGTGACGTCTCCGACGCCATCGATTCGCAACAAGTCATCGCGCATTTGGATCGTGGCATAATTGCTGAGAAACAGCTGGTCAAATCGTGGACGGCCCGTGGCTTCATCAACGTCAGAATAAAGATTCACGACCAACAGAATACTGGGCGATTTCTTCTTGGTGCTAACCCCTGTCGTTTTGACGACATCGGGCAACTTTGGCAGCGCCAGTGCCACGCGATTTTGCACCAGCACCTGGGCCATATCCAGATTCGTTCCGAGCTTGAATGTGACACTCAGCCGATAGCCCCCGTCGTTCGTACATTGCGACGACATGTAGAGCATCTTCTCGACGCCGTTCACCTCTTGCTCGATGGGGGCGGCAATGGTGTCCTGTACAACTGTCGCACTGGCGCCGGGGTAGCTACACGAAACTTCCACCGTGGGCGGCGTAATTTCGGGATACTGGGCGATCGGCAGCGTACTTCCGGCCGCCAGGCCAGCAAAGACGATCACCAGAGAAATCACGATGGCAAAAACTGGCCGATCGATGAAGAAGCGAGCAAGCATTGAAGAGGCCTTCGATGAGAGATTGAGCGAAAACTAGTGCGACTTCGAAGGAGTTGAATTCGTTTGACCACTCGCTTCCGCTTCTTTTTCGATCCGTACTTCAACGCCGGGACGCACGCGTTGTTGTCCCTTCACGACGACCCGGTCAGCGGGTGCCAAGCCGTCCTCAATCACGCGAAGGGCTCCGTCACGGCGACCAACGGTGACGTTTCGCCGATCAATTTTGTTTTCTGCCGTCACGACGTAGACGTAGCGCTGTCCTTGCTGTTGGGCCAAAGCGCGTTCGGGAATGAGCAGCCGTTTGCGGGAAGGCCCCATCTGAAATTGAATTCGCACAAAAAGTCCAGCGGTCAGCAGGCGGTCTGCATTGGGAAATCGGCCGCGAATCTGAATGGTTCCCGTACCGGCATCGACGCGATTGTCAACGAGATCGACCACCCCCACATGAGGAAAGCCCGATTCGTTTGCCAAGGCCAGACGAATCTCGACATCGTCGCGTTCTCGAGCCGAAACCATCTTCTTTTCGCGAATTCGTTGCTGAATATCGAGCAGCGTCCGTTCGTCGACGTCGAAATACGCGAACATCGGATCGAGAGACACAATCGTCGTCAGTGCCGTGGTGTCGGCCGCAACCAAGTTTCCTTGTGTCATCAATTCGCGACTTGTCCGTCCCGAAATGGGTGCAGTCACTTTCGTAAAATCCAGGTTGAGCCGGGCTTGGACAACGGTGGCTTTTGATGACTGAACCTGCGCTGCGGCGTGAGCCAGATCGGCAATCGCTTTGTCATAGTCGGACTGAGTGCTGATGGCCTTCTTGTGCAATCCTTCGGCTCGGTCCATTTCCGCGGTGGCCTGCTTCAGGCTGGCCTCGGCGGTGGCCAGCACACCTTCGCTCCGCTGGAGTTCAGCATCGTAGGGACGAGGATCGATCTCAAACAACAAATCCCCGGCAACGACTTCTTTTCCCGGCTTGAAATTAATCTTGTTCAAATAGCCGCTGACGCGAGCACGTATTTCAACCGACTCGACGGCATCGGTTCGTCCGGTGAACTCCACGAAGTCGGCAAGATCTTTTTCTCCCGGGGTCGTCACAATCACAGCGGGCGGCTCGGCCGAGCGTGTATTACCGGTCGCCTTGCCGCCACACCCGGCGATCGCAAGGACAGATACAGACAAGTAAATGAAGCGTCCCGCACAGAGACGAATTTGACTGTCCAACATAGTTCACCCGAAATAAAAGGGGGGAAACAGACGACCGACAACGATTGGTCACGACTTCCAAACGACATTCAGTCTGACACCGTCATCAGCAAAAATCGGAAACTGCGAACGGACACCGTAGAAAACACTCTCAGAAATTTGAAGCGGCTGATCTGGCTTCTGGACCAAATGGTCCCACAAAGACCAAATACAACAGACTCAAGTTTACCCTTCCGTGAACTTCGCGAGAATGCGTCAGAAGTTCACGAAACGGCCAGCCGACGGCGATGAGGTATTGAACAACAATCGTGTTCATTTTGCCAACGAAGGCCCTTTTCGCCGACCGATGGCTGCGAAAAGGAAAAGAGAGGCCTGAAAAGATAACGGCCCCGGTGAAATCACCGAGGCCGCAAATCACTTTTCATTGGACAAACAGCGAAGAAGCCAGGTTCAAGCAGACTTCATGGCCGCACCCAGGATCTGGCTGGTGCTGGGACGCATCACTCGCGGGTCAACCTGTTCACCCTTGAGCAGTGTCGCTCGAATGTCCTTACCCGAAATCGACACCGGCTTTTCGCCAGGATGACGTTCGGTCAAGTCAACGCGTCCACAGGATTCATAGTAAGCGGCAAAACCCACCTTCAGCGGCTTGATCTGGAGATCGCCGCCCAGCTTGTCGAAGATCTCGTGAGCATCAAAGTCGCCCCAGATATTCTCGCCATTCGCATAAGGAGCGTCCGCGTGTTTGCGGCCGATGACAATATGCGTGTAGCCCATATTTTGACGGTAGATGGCATGCATCACCGCTTCTTTCGGACCACCGTAAAACATCTTGATATCGAGTCCCAGCAAGATCACTCGATCGGGCACCGCTTCTTTGCGGGGGGCCCACAGCGATTGATCGCTATCGCCATCACCGAGTTGACGTTGTTGAATCAGGGCTTCATACGTTGCCATACGGATTTCGGCGTTAACGTCGTCGCCTTTCGTTTCACCGATCAGCGGATTGAGAACGGCCAGGGGATTCTTCCCTTCGCGAATCAGCGTCTCTAAGCCGTAAACCAAGGCGTATTCGTGAGCCCGGTGCAGGGGATTGCGAGTTTGGAACGCCACCGCGGCATTACAGCCCTTTTCCGCCAGCAGCTTACGCACTTCGCGCGGGGTCAGCACATATTTGCCGAATTTGGGATTCTTCGGCTGTGGCAAAACACGAATCTCACCACCAATCAGGTGCGAATTCGCTTTGTCACCTTCCAGAACCATATTGGCACCGGGGTGGTCAATGCGGTCTGACAGGTAGACGCTTTTCAGATACTTCAATTTCGGCCAGGGATAGACGTCTGTGATATCCAACGTCGCGGCGATTTCCCCGCTGGGACCGACCAAGGCGACCTTGGTCCCGGCCTTGAGTGTTTTTGCCAACTCGGCCGAAACCGGAAAGGCCAAAGGAATCGTCCAGGCGTACTTCTTACCGTTGCTTTCGACGCAGCATTCGTCCAGCACTTTATGGTACACGGCACTGGTCATCGGGCCGGTCAGCGGACTCAGGGTGCCATCGCCCAAACGGTAGACGGTCGACAAGTCGGCTGCGGAAACGGGAACTTTGGGCAGGCCAGCCGCTTCGGCCTTAAATGCATCGATTTCTTCTGGGCCAACAGTACGACAAACGGGAGCAGACAATCCGCCATGCGGAACGATCAGATCGGCCATGAGTTTCCTTCACGTAAAAAGAGGATTGATGGTTGAGGGCCGTTGGGCTGAGCCTGCTGATCGGGCGGCTCATCTGCCTCAACCGTCGACCTTCAACCCTCGCACGGAACCATCGCCGACCAGTCGGGTACGGCCATCGAACCTTAGAGAAACTGCCAGGAAACTTCAAGCCGCCTTTCTTCCGGGTTTGGGCATTGTTCCGCCCACCCAGCCGTGACAAACCGCCATTTGAAAATCGTACGACCCAAGAGTCCAAGTGGGTGTTCGATGGCGAGATCGAAAAGTGGGTGTGGACGAGGACCGTTTTTGGCTCGAAGACTGGACGAGTTCCAGCGCAGACCGTGTAATACACATGTCTCGTCTGCGCCGCCCCAATTCGTAAATCGGCTTCCCACGGAATGTCAGACTCTGCACTGCCTGCCAATCGTCCCAAACGAAGCCCTGTCGCCGCTGTTCTATCGATCATCGCGGCGATTCTTCTGGCAATCGTCTACTTCCGACTTCATCGGATTACGTCACGCTGGTCGATGCCTGGACATGTGCTATTTTTCAGCTTGGTCCTGACCATGGGCGCGCTCGGCGTTTTTCAGCTCGTCAAGACATTCTACCGTCGCATCCGATTTCCCTCCTGGTTGCGGGTCAGTCAGCATTGGATGTCGATTCCACTCGAAGGTTGGATCTATCTGGCGATCATGTTCGTGCTGTTCACCAGTGCGATGCTGACCAAACAAAACACGCTGTTGTTGGTGTTCGCATTCATGGCAGGGCCCTTCGTCATCAATGGATGGATGACATTTGGCATGCTGCAAGCAGCCCGCGTCCAGCGTCAGGCCCCCTTGCGGGTCATGCAAGGGGAATTGTTTCCCGTCGAGTTGACGCTGAATAACAGTCGCCCTTTTTTCGCGCTGTGGATGATGTCGATTCGTGACGAGATTCAGCATCCCCGTGATGACCTGGATGCGACCGTGCTTTTTTCCCGAGTTTCGCCGCGATCATTACAATCGGGTCAATACGAATTGCGGCTGTCACAGCGAGGAAGGTATCGGCTGGGTCCGTTACGTGCCTCGTCGCGATTTCCCTTGGGATTGGTTGAGCGTAGTCGAATTTTTCCGGTGACCGGACAGATCTTGGTCTATCCGCGAATTGGCCGCATTTCACCAAACTGGAGACTCAAACTGGTCGGTGCCACCGAATTGGTCTCTCGCAATCAACCGCACCGCGGCGTCTTTCAGGACGAGTTCCATCGACTTCGCGAATTTCGATCAGGCGACAATCCGCGTGCCATTCATTGGCGATCAACGGCTCGTCGAGGCGAGTTGATTCTGAGGGAATTTCATCAAAATCGCGAGCACACCTTGGCGATCGTGCTCGACCTCTTTCGACCGCCGTCACCGACACCGGCGAATTTCGAATCGGCAGAGTTGGCGTTGAGTTTCGTGGCGTCGCTATTGGTGGAACGCGGTCGTCAGTGTCGTGACGGATTCCTCACGCTCGTGGCATCTGGATCGCAAGTTTTCCGCTGGGAAGGGCAAGGGCACTCCAGCAGCCTGGAGCCGCTATTCGATGGCTTGGCCCTCTTCGAATCGGGTCAGGCCAGCAATGTCACCGACATTCTGAATGAAACGCTGCAACAGACGTCCTCGTCCACACAAATCCTGGTCGTCACAACCCGGACACCACCCCTCCCCTATCAGCATCTGCTGTCGTCTCGTGTGGACGTACTGAATCTGAGCGAGATCCCCGCCGAACCATTACTGATCTTTGATGCCGAATCTTTGACGGGTAAGGCCATTTGACGACGAACGTGCGACTGGATTGAGGGAGAGCCGCAACCATGGACCTCGGAACCGTATTTAAGTTCAGCCTGTACGGCCTGACCGTCATTGTCGGCGCGATCCTGGGTGCTGCGGAAGGGGAAGGTGTCATCGCAGGAACGACTCGTCATGAATTGTTGCTGCCGTATCTTTCGCTTCCGGTCGTGATCTGTGGCTTTCTCTTCACCGAACAACGAGTCGCGGGCCGTTCGACCAGCAGCGGCCGGGGATTGAGCCCGTTATGGGCAAATCTCTTGGCCATTCTGGCACTGATCGCAACGGGATACCAATTCAGCAGCGAAAATCGTGAAGGGAAGCTACTCGCCGGTGCTCACCTGTTGCTGTATTCGACCTGGATCGTGCTGTTTCAGAAGAAGACGATTCGCTTGTACTGGTTCTTGTTGGCACTGGGAATTCTGCAATTGTCAGTTTCCTCGGTGTTGACGACCAAAGGTTGGTTCGGCTTCAGCGCCATCGGCTACATGTTTTGTGCGGTCTGGACATTGTCTATTTTTTCCCTGTGGCGGGCGGAACAATCTTTCAACGAGGAAGATCGAATCCGAAAGGCCGACGATGCAAACCCGGGCACGATCAATGCCACGACATCATCCCTGACACGAACGCCAAGCGAAGTTCGAAGCGGACTTCAACACGAGGATGGAACTCAATGGCTGACCGCCCGTTTTGTGTCGGGTGTACTGATGACGACATTGTCCGCCTTGGTTGTCGGTGCGGCATTTTTCGCGTTCATTCCCCGAGTTTGGGTCGGGTCCGAGTTTTCGTTTCAGGAGGATTCGGAATCGAGTGCCGGCCTCATCCGAAAAATGGGCATGGCGACTTCGGTCAGACTCGGCGACCTGGGTCGGGTTCTCGAAAGTTCGGAACGCGTCTTTGAAATTCAAATTACTCAGCGGGAAACCAAAGCGCCCATTCCCGTCGAGAACTACGCCACGATCCTCGGCATGGCAGAGCCGCTGTTTCGCGGTGCGGTGTTTACGTATTACGAAAAGGGCCGATGGAGTTCTGAACGGGGTACGGAAATCCACGCCCGCCCATTCAAACGCGCGGCACTTGACTCCAATTCGACCGAAGCCGAAGTGCGACAGACCATTCAATTGGATCCGACGTCGTCAACGACCCTCTTCTGCCTCGGTAAACCCATTTCCATGTCGGTCAACAATCTTCCCTATGGGGACTACAACTATTTCACAGGGATCTCAACTCGCAGTGACACCAAGAGCGATGGTGTTTTGGAATACTCGGTGATTACGCGTCTTCCGACGCAAGAACAAATGAACTACCGCACCAATGTTTCCTCATCGACTCTCGATCGCTATCGAGGTAGCGGCTATCTGAAAAACAACAAACAATTGCCGACAGGGTTGAACCGGCTGAAAAAGCTGGCTCAGGAAATCATCGAAGCGGAAACGGCACAACGTCAAAAAGCCGAAGGGCGATCCACTCCCCGACAACTGAAACCGTTGGAAATCGCCAGCGCACTCGAGTTTTATCTGCGAGATTCTGGCGTTTACAAATACTCCCTCGACCTGTCGGTGCAAGACTCAAAAATTGATCCCGTCGAAGATTTTCTCTTCAACCGAAAATTGGGGCATTGCGAATATTTCGCCACGGCTCTGGCACTGATGATTCGCAGCGCCAACATCCCCGCTCGTGTCGTCAGCGGATACAAAGGAGGCATCGCCCATCCGAACCGTCATGACGCGCTTGAAGTTCAGCAGCGATTCGCCCATTTATGGACCGAGGCGTGGGTGGACGATGAAGGTTGGACGACGTTCGATGCCACGCCGCGGGAAGCCAGAACGTTGAGCATTGCCGCGATCAGCTCGAAATCGAAAATCTCTCTGTGGACCGAAATGCAGACGACGTTGTCGGGCCTATGGTCAGAAAATGTCCTGAATATGTCGCTCGCTCGTCAGGAACGTTCGATCTACAAACCGATGCGGGAATTGGCCTTTTCACTGCTCCAATTCGTCCAACAACTCTTCACATCACCCCGAGAGGCCTTTCAAACTCTCTGGAACTTGCTGAAAAACGGCGAAGAATGGCTGAGCATCGGCGGACTTCTGTTTGCGATCAGCTGCCTGGCGATCCTGGCCGGAATGATCTGGCTGATTCGTCGGCTCTGGAAGTTGTCTTACGCGTGGTATTCACGACAACTCAACAGTCACAATCAACAGCGCCGGCGCGTGATCGCTTTTTACGAACGATTCGTGCGATTGATGCGAGCCAGAGGACTAAAACGCGACCTCACACAAACCCAACAAGAATTTGCGGAACAGGTCACCGATGCCTGCCGGTCTGAGCTGTCGACGGAGGGATTGGAGAACGCCCCCCAACAACTCTCCCAGTTATTCTACCGGGTTCGGTTTGGCGACGAAGAAATGACGGCCAACGAGTTCGATCAACTGGAAGCAATCCTCAATCGACTCGAACGAGCGCTCTCCAACGAGATTGCCAGCCACAAAGGGCTGCGCGCAGCAGCCCATCAGTGATAACCACAGCAGTCAACGTCTCGATCGCAGATCTTCGAAGATCAATTGTTTTGAACTCGAGAGGTCCGCGGAGCGTTTGATTGCTCATCCGCATTCGGTTCCGTTTTCTCGGCCGATTCTTCATCCGCCGCCCGCTGCGTGGCGAATGCAAGGAGGTTTTGCGCCCCCAGCAATTGTTCCTGCGAGAAATACGGCGAAGGGGCCAAGCCACCCAATGGACTGTCCGTCTTTTCGGCCAGCTCTTGGAACGTCATTTTGCTGCTCAGATGCCATGCCGCCGCTTGAGCCGCCTGGGGATCCACTTTCCCCGTGCCGATGACACCGAGCAACTTGAACAGGACCGGGTCCGAATTGAACTTCGCAACGGGGATCAAAGTGTATTGGCTGCGAGCACTGGGTTCGGCCTTGCCATGTTCCAGACAGACCGAATTAAACGCGACCGACACGACGCTCTCGGGGGGAATCGAAAACATTCCGCCGCCCATGCCCATGCCACCACCGCCCATACCGCCGCCACCCATCCCACCACCGCCCATGCCTCCACCCATGGCCTGACCGCCGCCGCCGCCACCCATCCCACCACCGCCCATACCGCCGCCGCCCATCATCCCGCCGCCCATTCCGCCACCACCAAATTGCGAGTGAATGGAGACGCCGACCACGGCTTCAGGAACCTTAATGGTCAGCGGCTTATCCGTTTTGTTTTCCACCAAAACAGTGCCACCCATCGCGTCTTTGGGGACAAGTTTCACTGTCACCTGGCCGGCGTCTTTGGCCGCGAACAAATCCACCTTCTCAGCCGTCGGATCAAATTTGGGATTCCGAATCGGCTTCTTGCTGGTTTTGGCCGTCTTGTTCGCTGCCGCCAGTTCTTGAGGCACCATCCCGGAAGCCATCAGTGCCAAAGACGTCAATCCACAAGCAACGAATAACGCAACTGGACGACGAACCATTGGGATCACCTTTCGGACATGAGTCAAACCAACCGGAAGACGAATCGGATCGTCGCAATTTCCGCTCAGTGGAGTTCAAATTCAAGCACAGTCCACGGCACGATTGTAAGTCTGTCGCCGGGACGAGAACAATCAAAACCTCTTCCCAATGGGATTTTTTTCGATTCTACCGGAATCGCCTTCAGGACGATCGGATTTCAGTCGAATCGGCCAGCCACGAAATAACAGTGTTCCATCGACCAGCCTTCCGGCCTGCATGAGACGACCTCGCGCGGTCAATTCATCCCTTATGTCCGGTGCCAACCCACCGCCCGCTGCGGGACGGGACAGGAATTCTGAGACCGAATTGGGGCTGTAGGAAACAATCGGAATGCCAGCATCGCACGTTTTTTACCGGCGGCAACGGTTGCACCGACCGGAAATACATCGCTGAAAACTCGCAGGACCGAACCGACTCAGCGATCCGTGGAACTCGGTTTGCCAATTTCCACGGTCATTTCGTTGCCACGGTCATTTCGCATTTCGGGCATTCCACAGGAATTGCCGCACAAGTTCGATCTCTTTCACACCCGGCGACGACTCGACTCCACTGGCCACATCGACGCCCCAGGGGCGAGCGGACTTGATCGCCAGCGAGACATTCGACGCGTTCAATCCACCGGCCAGAATCAAAGGGGGCCAATTCTCGAATTGATACGCCAGAGCCAGCTGCTCCCAGGGAACCGTTTTTCCAGAGCCGCCGTAAAGACCCGCCACATGGGCGTCCACCAGGCAGGCGGCCAGTTCACATTTCAAACTGCGACATTCCTTCAGATAGGTCTCAAGGTCACCCAGCCGATCGTTACCCATCCGCCAGGCTCGGATGATGCGAAGATGCGGCAACCGTCGCTGCAACTCGCCAACAAAAGCAGGCGGCTCGTCACCATGCAGTTGCAACATGTCCAATCGGCATCTTGAGGCAGTGATTTCGATTTCATCAATCGAGTGATTCACGAACACACCGACACGAACAACTTCCTTGGGCAACGTCTGGGAAATCTTGATCGCATCATCAAAGCCGACGACTCTCGGTGAGCCCGAATAAAAATTCAGACCGATCGCGTCAACACCCAGTTCGGCCAACTGGTTTGCCGTTTCACAATCTCGAATTCCGCAAACCTTGACCCACATCGCCCCACCCTCAGACGACCATCGATCGTCTTGTTGACTGCCCAGCGCATTCGATCGCTAAACGGTCTTTGATGCCTCGACTCGCAGCGTACTGTGTCTTTGGCCGTAACCAAAGTAGATCACGAATCCCAGCCCCATCCAGGTAATGAGTCGCCACCAACTGTCGGCGGGCAATGAAAACATCAACATCAAACAGGTCAGGATCCCCAGGATGGGGACAATCGGCACCAGCGGGCACCGAAAGGGACGTTCGGCGTTCGGATTCGTGTAGCGCATAATCAGCACGGCACCGCAGACGATCACAAAAGCAAATAGAGTTCCAATGTTCGTTAGATGCAGCAGTTCTTCAATCGGCAGAAAGCCAGCCAGGCAGGCCACAAAAATGCCGACGGCAATGGTGCTTTTCCACGGCGTGCGGAACCGCGGATGAACGTCCGCGAAAAAGGCTTTGGGAACCAGACCGTCTCGCGCCATCGCCAGAAACACGCGAGGAGCACTTAGCATCATGACTAACAACACCGAAGTAATCCCCGCGACGCCGGCCGTCGAAATGACGATTTCCGCCCAAGGCAAACCGATGTGCTTGAATGCGGACGAGATCCCTGCGTCTTTATCGATCTGGTCGTACTTAACCATTCCCGTCAGGACAGCCACCACGGCAATGTACAGCACGGTGCAGATCACCAGTGACGCAATAATGGCGATCGGAACATCGCGTTGAGGATTCTTGGCTTCCTCGGCATGTGTGGAAACCGAATCAAACCCGATATAGGCGAAAAAGATCGTCGCGGCACCGGCCAACACACCGACGGGATTCCCGGCGCTGTCGACTTGTCCTGCAACCGGATGCCCGAAAAAGCTGATCCCGGTCCATCCATACGGAGCGAACGGCGTCCAATTCTCGGGGTTAATGTAAAACGCGCCCACAAGAATGACGAACACCACAGTGCCGACTTTGATGAACACCATCAAGGCGTTGAAATTCGCGCTTTCGGAGATCCCCTTGACGAGAATCATCGTGATAATCGCGACGATCACGACGGCCGGCAGGTTGAATAACGCACCCGACGACTCAAAATGGCCGTCTTTGTAGAGCACAGTCGCTTTATCAAATAGCGCCGGAAGATGAAGATTCATTTTCCCAAGCACACTTTGGAAATAGCCAGACCAGCCGTTCGCCACGGTGGCAGCACCGACGGCATACTCCAGCACCAGGTCCCAGCCAATAATCCAGGCGAACAGCTCACCCATCGTGATATATGCGTACGTGTAAGCACTTCCCGCAACCGGGGCCATTGACGCAAATTCGGCATAACACAACGCCGCGAAAATACAGGCCAAACCCGCCACGGTGTACGAGACCATGAGCGCCGGCCCCGCCTTCTCACTCGCCGCCGCACCCGTCGTCACAAAAATCCCGGCACCGATCACCGCCCCGATACCGAGTGACGTCAAATTAATCGGTCCCAGCACACGTTTCAGCCGTTCATCACCTTTCATGTCGGCTAACAGATCATTGAGGTTCTTCCGGGCAAATAACTGATTCCAATTCATCGCGGTTCCTTGGGGTGGACGAGCCTCTTCGGGGATAGTCAGAGCGGCGATTGCAATGCGTTAACAGACACAAAAATCATCTCAACAACTTCGCTGACGACGACAACCGAACGGGCGCAAACGAATCGTCGATCGACAACGGTAGCGTCCGCCGCGCGGAACGCGACTTCGGCCGTCCGCCACGTTAACGAATCGTTCCACTAGATTTGAAGCGACCGGGGCGAAGTTTCCGCCATCGTGCAAAAAACGAAATGACCGCCGGCATCAGGTGACCGGGAAAAGGCTCTGCGACGACGCAACAGCCGCCCGGTCCCACGGCCCCCAGGCAACGGGTGCGCCATTTGTGTCCGAGTTGTCGGCATCACGCGATGATCAGATCGGTCGGCCTTGCACGTCGCGCGGAAGCTTATCGGCAGTTGCCG
>CAIQIR010000175.1 GCA_903871875.1 uncultured Schlesneria sp. | reverse complement strand
TCGATTCGAACAACGCACGCACCGCAGGCGTCATCTCGGCAAGAATCTCGGCGGGTATCTCAGACATCCGTTTCATGAGAATGATGTCTCAGATTTTCAAACCCCTGAAAAGATCAATCCCGACCCGTGAACGGTTACCTGACAGCGCGGCCCCCGGCAACTACGATGCATCGCCAACGATTGCCAAGGTCACCGATGGGCTATCGAATACGATCATGATTAGCGAGTTGGCCGCCCGGAACCAGCTTTGGGAAAAGGGCCAGAATTTTACGTCGCCGCCGTCGACCGATACTCCGACGGCCGCCGCAAATTTCTTTGCCCTGCTGAATCAACAAACGCATTTTGGGGGAGGAGGGTGGGCGGATCCCAACAACGATCAATGGATCGATGGGGGCAATCGAGATGGAAATAACGACATCCGCGATACCAACGCCGACAGAAATTCCTGCATCATCAACTGTACAAACCTGCAAGCCCGTGCGTTCTATTCGTTCCATCCGGGAATGAGCCAATTCACCATGGGTGACGGATCGGTCAAGAGTCTCAGCGAATACATCGATGACACCGTGCTGGCGTTCCTGGTCACGCGAGCGGGGGGAGAGGTTCCCGGCAATTATTAAGGCTGAATTTGCATGCGATTTCCGGTCCGATGGGCGATCGTCCTCTCGTGTCTTTGCCTCGGTCAGATGTCGTGCTCGCGCTCGCACCGTCCCCCGGTCATCGACAAGGTTCCCTTGGCGCACGTCAAAGGCACCGTCCTGGTCGATGGGGTTCCCACCGCTGGCGTCCATATTCAATACATCCCCCTGGGGCCTATTGCGGAAACGCGCGAGCGATACATCAACAAGTTCTTCTTGCAGTCTGGCGAAGGCGGAAAGTTCTCGCTGAGTACTTACGTCAACGGCGACGGCATCCCCTATGGGGATTACTCCCTCGAGTTCAAATGGATGGAACAACGCCTTTCCGGAGAGATCGACAGACTGGGCGGATTTTATGCCGATCCGGGATCTCCCTTCATGAAAATCCACGTCCGAAAGAATCAGGATCTGGATCTGGGCGAGATTCGATTGATGACCGTCATGACAAATCTGAAAGAGCCCGAATAGTACGGGTCGTACCTCCGCGTCGCGTTGAAACTCGGGCTAAACGTCACGAATTGAGGTCCGCGGGACGCCACAATGATCGTGGAAACGCTTGAGCACGCGGAATTCGCTTTCTGGATCACAATCGCCTGCCGCTGATCCTCATTTCGTCACCGGCCGACTCCACTGCACCATGGCGCTGTTCGCCTGCGACGGACCGGGGGTGCTGCGCCCGTGTTCGATCAACTGTGCCATCTCTGCGGTCAGCTCGCGCACGATCTCGGGATGCTCGTCGACCCGGTTTTGTTGTTCGCCCAGATCGGCACTCAGGTCGTATAACTGTAATGAGGGCCGCTTTTCGGCACCGGGAGAATCGGGACGTGGATCGCTCCACCCGCCCGAATCGCCGCAGAAGCAAAGTTTCCAGGGACCGCGACGTAATGCGAACGAGCCGTTGATCGAATGATGTACCAGCGATGGTCGGGCCGGTCGCGGATTGACCGTGGGCATCACCTGCGATCGCCAGGAAAAACTGTCGACCGCCATTGTGTCGGGTAGTGGAATCTCGAGCAGCTCGGCACAGGTGGCCCACGTATCTTGCGAGCCGATCAGCGACGCACAGGTCTTTCCCGCGGGCAGATGTCCGGGCCAGCGCGCGAGGTACGGCACGCGATGTCCGCCTTCAAAAATATCCGCTTTGTGACCTCGAAATTGGAAACTCGGATGGTGTCCGAATCGGGCCAGTTCCGGAAAATCGGCTTGCGGCGAGCAGCCGTTGTCACTGGTGACGATGACCAGCGTTCGCTCGGCCAGTCCGTGCTCGTCCAAAGTTTTCAGCATCTGGCCGATGGCGTCATCGGTCTGTTCGACGAAATCGCCGTAATGATTGGTCTGACTGTGACCGCGCCAGCCTTCCGTCGGCAGGATCGGGGTATGCGGTGATGCCAGTGGGACATAACAAAAGAAGGGCTTCGATGGTGCCGTCGCATGTTCTGTCAGATAACGCACGACTTTGTCCGTCAACGTCGGCAGAACCTGATCGGCTTCGAAATCGACAGCCGCCGGGCCGCGGCGTGTTCGCCCGTCTTCGCGGCCCAGCATCATCGGGAAATCTTTATCGACGGTCGGCATGGCCGAGACGCGATCATTATCCAGGAACGTATAAGGCACCATGTCCAACGAGGCCGAGATTCCAAAGAAGCGATCGAATCCGACGCGTTGTGGGCCATTACGAAATGGTTGGCGGTAGTCAACGCGCCAGCCATCGCGGCCTTGTTCGATGTCGTCGGAAAAGCCCGCGGCATCGGGTTGACGTGGCCAATCGATTCCCAGGTGCCATTTGCCGAAACAGGCCGTGTCATACCCCTGTTCGCGTAAAAAATCGGCCAATGTTCGCGTCTCGGGTTCAATCAGTCTCGGACTCAGGCCGCCGAGAACACTTTTCTGCAATCGCGAACGCCAGGCATAGCGGCCGGTCAACAAGGCATATCGTGACGGAGTACAAACCGCTGAACTGGAATGTGCGTCAGTGAACGTCACACCCTCTTGCGCCAGTCGATCGAAATGCGGTGTCCGAAACCGGCACTGGGGATTGAGGGCCGCGACATCGCCATATCCTAAATCATCGCAAAGGATCAGCAAGACATTCGGCCGATCGGCCGCCACGACGGACGACATTCCACCGATCAGACACAGCAGCCAGCGAGCGATAAGTACCGATCCTCGTCCGAGCGGTGTGATCCGTCGCGAACCCGTGTTGGTTGCGAATCGAAAGATTCGCGCGATGTCATTCATGGATCGTTTTCCGGGTGCTGGTCCCGCAGGGCGTCGAATGCGTCGCCGCCACTTGCCCTGGGTTCTCGTGGCTAAGTCGAACGAATCACCGGTCGATACTTCAGCGCCAACACAATCAGGCACAATGCGATCACGACGGCGATCAGCACTCCGGCCGTGGTATTGAGGCGCCAAATGTTCCAGGTCAAAGTACTCATCGCGAAGACCAGCAGCAGGCTGACCCCGCCCACAAAGTGCCAGGCCATCAGTTGTTCCACCAGCAAGAGCGCCAAGGCAGCCAGAAACAATGAACGAGAGAAGCCGGTTCCGGTGGAGATGGCGTGGACTTTGGTGCCGCTGCTGGCTGCCGTTTCTTCCCATTCCGTGAGATAACTGAATTCGACATTGGGCAGGATGTCGGAACGCAGATCTTCAGCACGCAGCGCTGTCAGATCGCTTTCGACCGGATCGACATTGACCGCGAACCAGTCGGTCCGGTTGGCTGGTGGACCCAATGTCACTTGATGAAAGCCGCTGACCGTGGTGGGCTCGGTGATCACTAAGCGGCCATCGGCCGACGGTTGTAGAGGCTTGGAATCGCCATTGGGAAGTTGATGAACAGATGACGTATCGGCCGCTCTCAGGCCCACATGGCACTGCAGTGGCTGTCCGACGAGCACATCACGGTCTTTCCAACGACCGGAAATCGCGTAATGGACAGTTTCGTGAATCAGCGGAATCAGGCTGTGACCCCAGACAGCCCAAGTACTCCATTCGCGATCGACCGACGTCGTGATCAAGACGACTCGTCCGCGGCCATAAGGGGCATCAATGATGGCGGGGTCACCCGAGCTGAACCGCAGCGCCACGTTGGCACCCCGGTTCTCGTCGATCTGTGCTTTGACGTACACAAACGTCTTGGTCAGTTCGAGGCCCGCGCCGGTGTTTCCCTGAAAGGGTAAGACGATCGGGTGCTGGTAATCGCCGGCATCGAACTCGAACGAAACATCCTTCTTTTTCGCATCGCCCACCCGTTCGATCAGCTTGGCGGGCAGCAGTGGCTGCTTGTCGCGATGCAGTACCTGGTTGTAATTGTCGGGTCGAACCTGATCTCCCAGGCAGAACACGACTCCTCCGCCCGCGTCGAGATAACCGCGTAAAATTTCGGCCTCGCGGTCGGTGAACATGGCGACATTACACAGGAACACGCAATCGAACCGGCTGAGGTCCGTTCCCAACAGCTCACCTTCGCGGATCACCGTCGGTCGCAACGGGCTGGCGATGGCGCGATTGGGAAGCTCGGGCGCCAGTGCCAGTTTCAAAAAATCGGTCGCATTTCCCATCGGTTCACCTGACGGTTTGCCGTTGATCAGCAGGATCTGCAATTCATCTCGGACGGGGATCGCGAGGCGTCGGGTGTCGTCCACGGGCAAGGCATCGGCCGTCAGGCGAACTTCCAGACGATGTTCGCCGCCGCTGAAACTGGGCGCGAAATCGACCGGCACTTCTTCACCCACCGGCAAGTCCACTCGCTTGGTGTCGGCCAGTCGGCCATCGAGTACCAATTCGACAAGTTGTCCCGTGGCTGTCGTCGAACCGAAATTCTTGATCGTCGCCGATGTTTGAACCGGACGCCCTGATAAGACAAAGGGATCGGCCGTTCGCAGTCCTGTGACCGCGACGTTTGCCGCGCCGGCTTCGCCGACATCCAGCCAGACGATTTTCGCCCGCTCGGCGATCTTTTTCAGAACCTGCCGCACCTGCGACGCTTCGTTCGAATTCACCGGCGCCCAGGTCGCCGACTGCAGATCGGTGATCAAATAGACTTCTTTGCGAGTCAACTCGGGTGCCAGCGACAGCAGTTCGTCGATTTCCTTTAAGACGGCCGAGGCATCCACTCGTTCGTCTGGAAGCGACAACTGGTCAATTTCTTCAATGACCGCGGCCGCTTGATAAGCCGGTCGGCGAACAATGACCCGTGGGACCGACTCGCTGATCCGGGCCAGGTTGATCGCGTCCCCCTGTCGGGAACCACCGACAATCGATCTCGCCAGATCTTTGGCTCGATCGAACCGCGTCCGTCCGGTGGGTGCATACCCCATGCTGAACGTGGCATCGATCACGACAATGCGATGTCGCGGACCCTCGGACTGAAAGTACTCGCCGAGTGTTTCCGCCGTGGGACGAGACAAGGCCAGTGCAATCAGTACGACGACCAACGTGCGGATCACCAGCAACAGCAGTTGCTCCAGCTTCAGGCGGCGTGACTGCTTTTTTGTCGCGGCCAGCAAAAACCGCATGGCGGCCCATTGGACTGTTTGAAATCGGCGTCGATGCAGTAGATGAATCAGAATCGGAATGCTGCCGGCAGCCAATCCCCAGAGCATCAGGGGACTGCCAAACGCAAAGGCCAGTAAGGGTTGCGACAACATCATGCCGGGAAGGACTCTGGAGGAAATCGAGCTGTGCCGAATCCCCTCGATCTTGGCGGAATCCCCCCACCCAACGCAACTCTGTCGCACGATTCCAACGCCGCCCTGGAAAGAGCGGCACCGCACGAAAGAGCCCGTGGTTGGCTGGGGGCTGCTTCAGGAGGTGTGGAACCCCCATCGTCGTCGATCGGGCGCCATTCGCGGTCGGAAGTTGCATTGTCGCACCGCCGCCAACGATTCCAGCTGGCAGCGTGTTCATTCGCGTGATTCGCGGTTAAAACGAGCCCTATTGCCGGGTGTCGATCATTTGAAAAGCAAATCTCACTTCCGCCAATCCTGTTGCTGGAAAGAACTTGTCCTGCGATGAATGCGCTCACCCTCTTTAACAGTCTGGAAGCGGTGCTCTGGATCACCATTGGTGGTGTCGTCTGGTGGAATTGCCGCCTGATCGCGCGGTATCGAATCTTGGGAACCGTCTCGGCCGTGTGGTTCGTCTTGTTTGGCATTTCCGACATCATCGAAATTTTCACCGGAGCCTGGTACCAACCGTTATCGTTGCTGCTGTTCAAAGCGGTCTGTCTGGTGGCGTTGGTTGGCTGCGGCGTGACCTACCGCATGATTCCTCGTCGAAAGTGATCTTCCGGGGCACCGATTCCCTGCACGAATACGCCTGGGACGGCGCGACCAATCCGGGCTGCGAACGATCCGGCCGTTGGATTTCGGTGAAAATCATCAGTAGTATCGCGAATGAATCCTCTTCACTTTGATCATCGCGACCGCCAGGATCGACTCGGGCTTTCTCTGTTCGGGTTGCGTCTGGAGCTGCCGATCTGCCTGACGAAAGGACTGTCCATGCACCTGCGAACAATGTCTCTCACCGTTCTGCTGGGATTTTTTGTGAGCCCCCTGGTCGAGGCTCAGGATCAGAAAGTCGCGCCGATCGTGCCGCCTCGCGCTGGCCAGCGTGAGGTGATTGAGATCTTCAACGGTCATGATTTAAAGGGGTGGGTCGGCCATCAGAAATACTGGTCCGTCGATCAGGGCGTGATCACCGGAAAAAATACCGACGAAGTGAAAGTCAGTAACTACCTGTTGACCGAGCGGACATTCTCCGACTTTCGACTGACGTTCGATTTCAAGCTGGCAGAATCCGAAATGCATTCGGGCATCGCCCTGTGGGGTCGCATTGCCCCGGATAAAGGTGACGAATTCACTTATGCCGGAATGCTGGTGATGTTCCCTTCCAATTACGGCTTCCACGATCTGTACGGCCGTCGGAACGTGCACGAGAACATTGAACTGGCCAAGACGGTCAACAAACAGCACGACTGGAACAATTATGAAATCCTGGCCCAGGGAAACCGCATCCGGTTTGTGGCGAACGGCAAGTTGATTTCCGACTGGCGCGAACCCGAGCCGGACCGAATTAAGGAAGCCCCGATCGGTTTGCAGTTACATTCCAACAAGGTTCCGCAAATCGTTCAGTTCAAGAATTTGAAACTGGAAACGTTTCCGGAAGACAAGCTGCTGACGGTGAAGTGAGTTTTAGACAGGAACGATCACTATGAACGGCGAATGGAAGGTCATCACACGCGGCCTCTTGGCCACGGCGGCCTGGTGTCTCTTGAGCGGGATGCCGATTCAGGCGGATGAGGCCCAGACAACCAAGCTGGTGCAACTGTTTGTCGACGAGTTTGTCTCGATCACACCCGGTCAGTCGCCGTTTCCGGCCACGTTCGAAATGGGGAATAAGACCGGCGATCCCAGCGAGCAGCCGCCGCATTCGGTCACCATGACTCGTCCGTTTGCGATGGCCAAGTACGAAGTTCCGCAGAACTTGTACGAAGCGGTGATGGGTACGAATCCCAGTCGCTGGAAAGGACCGCGGAATTCGGTCGAGATGATGTCGTGGGATGAAGCGAACGAGTTCTGCCGCAAAGTGACCGTTTTGGCCAGGTCGCAACAGCGGATTGCTGACGACGAATCGATCCGCCTGCCGACCGAAGCCGAGTGGGAATACTGTTGCCGTGCCGGGACCACGACCCGATACAGTTTCGGCGATGAGGCCCAGCGAGCCAGCGATGTTTCTCCTAAGGCGACTCTGCTCAACGACTATGGTTGGCACACGGGGAATGCCAAGGGCAACGATCCGCCCGTCGGAGCCCTGAAACCCAATCCCTGGGGTCTGTACGACATGCATGGCTATCTGTGGGAGTTCATTGCAGATGCCTGGTCAGCCAATTACGAACAGGCTCCGACGGATGGCTTGTCGGTCAAACCGAATCCGCAGACGAAGACGATCGTCGTTCGCAGTGGTTCGTGGAAAGACGATTTTTCGAAACTGACCAGTTCCGCCCGACGGCAGATGTCTCGTACGGGCAAAGACGACGCCGTTGGCTTTCGATGTGTGAAGAGTAAAGTCGTGGACTGAGGGCGGCAATTTTTCAACAGAGGTCGTGACCGCTTCCGTTGCCGTTTCTTCGGCGGGAGTGGAATAGCCCGGTCTTCACTTCCGAGTACCGCACCACCATGACGAACAGCGACCTGCTGACGATGTCGAATATCTCCAAGCGATTTGGAGCGACGCAGGCGTTGCAAGGGGTGTCGTTGACGGTGCGGGCGGGTCAGGTGCTGGCACTGATCGGTGAAAATGGTGCGGGCAAAAGTACGCTGATGAAAGTCCTGAGCGGAGCCCACTCGCCCGATTCCGGCCAGATGTCACTCAATGGTCGGCCTTACGCACCTCAGGGTCCGCATGATGCGCGATTGGCGGGCGTGGGCATGATCTATCAAGAGCTGAATCTGGCTCCGGATTTGTCGGTCGAAGACAACATCATGCTCGGTCAAGAACCGCATTGGTGGGGCTTTCGGAACCGGCGACAGCAGCGAGACCAGGTTCGTCGCGTGCTGGATCTGTTGGGGCATCCCGACCTGCGTCCAGAAACGCCTGTTCGCGATCTGTCGATCGCCTTGCAGCAACTGGTCGAGATTGCCCGGGCTCTGGCTTCCGACTCGCGAGTGCTTGTCTTCGACGAACCGACCAGTTCGCTCACCCGGCACGATGTGGAACGTTTGTTCGTCGTGATTCGCAAGTTGCGCGACGCAGGTTATGGCATCGTCTATATCAGCCACTTTCTGGAAGAGATTCGTCAGGTCTGCGATGCCTATGCCGTCCTGCGTGATGGCCAATCAGTGGGACAGGGCGATCTGGCGGGCACGACCGATACGGAAATCGTCTCGTTGATGGTGGGGCGTGGTGTGGCGGAACTGTTCCCGACGGTCGCGCATACGCCGGGAGACACGCTGCTGTCGATTTCTAACCTGGGAGGTGAACGGTTTCCCCAAGGGCTTTCGCTCGATCTGAGACGGGGAGAGATCGTCGGGCTAGCGGGTTTGATCGGAGCGGGCCGCACCGAACTTTTGCGCTGCGTGTATGCGCTCGACGCGGTCAAAAATGGTTCGGTGAAAGTTGCCCAGGTATCGATCCGTCACTCGACACGTTCCCGCATGCGAGCGGGGTTGGGGCTGGTCTCGGAAGATCGCAAAACAGAAGGTCTGGCGCAGACTCGTTCCATTGCCGACAACTTGACCTACAGCCGGTTACAGCCTTACGCGCGAGGCGGCTGGTTAAGGCTGGGCCGCCGGCGGATCGAGGTCGTGCGGTGGATGCAGCGGTTGCAGGTGAAAGCCCAGTCGCCCGAACAGACGATTGGCGAGCTGTCGGGAGGCAACCAGCAGAAGGTTGCGATCGCTCGCGTATTGCACCAGCAGGCAGATGTGTTGTTGCTGGATGAACCGACTCGTGGCATTGATGTCGGAACCAAGGCGGAAATTTATCGTTTGATGGGGGAACTGGCCGCCGAAGGCAAGGCGATCCTGTTCGTCAGTTCCTATCTGACCGAATTGCTGGCCGTGTGTGATCGGGTCGGCGTGATGGCGGGAGGCCGCCTGCGAGCGATTCGACCGGCCCGCGAATGGACTGAGGAATCGGTCATGAGCATCGCCGTCGCGAAATAGTCGCGATTGCCGTCCGCTGCGCGGGTTATTTCTCGGGGACGTGCAATCGCTTGAGCGTTGCTCCGGCAGCGTTGCCATCACTGGCACCGCTCACGGCCGGTTGCGATTCCGCTGACAGGGCAAAATTCTCGGGCGTCAGATTCGGATAGAGCTTGTTGTCGAGCCCCTTTGTTCGCCAAACGACGGGAACATTGCTGGAACCGACGCCCTCGTTGGTCAAGGCCTTCCAGGCCAGATGGTCCATATTGCGGCTGCCGGTCGGTTGCGGTGTCGAGATTTCCAGGAAGGTTTCGACGTTGTCATAGAAATTCAAATTGCCGCGCCAGGAAAATGACTTTTGAAAGTCCATGAAGTCGGCCAGTCCCCGCATCCAGATCAGCGGTCGGTTCGGACCGCATGAGATCACGTTGTTCCGAGCGTAGACAATAATGGACGGCAATTTTTCCGTCGGACTGCCCGTTCCTTCGACCGACAACAAACTTTGACCGAAGCGGAATGTGAAATGGTCCAGATCCAGTGTGATGGTGTCACGTTCCGTGCTGACTGCATCCATGACCAGTTTCAATTCCAACAGGTTTCCATCCATCCCCACGGCGGTGTCTTTTAATTCAAATCGTGCCGAGACCGGGTCGCGCATGACAATGAAATCGCCATTGCCGCGAACCAGACTTTCGCTGACCACCAGTTCGGGCGGGACCACCGGCATTCCGTCATTGCGAATTCCAATGTTTTCCAGTCCCTGACCGGCGGACGTCCGCTGCTCGAACACGCACGCCGGTTTATTGTGGGGATTCACCACCGTCAGCGTGGATCCCGTGAGTTGCACCTTCTCGGGACGCTCGAGAGAAAACAATGCCCAACGGTCGGAACCGATGCGATTCGGCACGGTCATCACCAGATCGACGTTGACCAGTTCCAGTGATCCTCCCGCGACCGTAATCATGTGTGGTTGACTCGTGTCGCCCGTCGTGTCGGTCACGGCAAAGCGAATGGTCGGTCGATAGCCTTCCACGGCGCGAATCACGATTTTCTTGTTCGCCAGACGAATCGGACGTTCGGGTTCGCGCAGGCCATTGTAGCGCAGCTCAATGATGCTGATGCTGCCGACATCGGACGCCTCGGCACAGGCCGCTTCCAGGCTGGGGTACGAGACTTTCTTCTTCCCATTGACGATCTGGATCGGTACCACGGTTTCCGCCGGGGCGAGTGGCAGCTTGTCATCGAGTGAGGGGAAATCTAACGGAACAACCGAGGGGCGTTCCACGAAGTTGCCCGACGTTGGTTCCGCGGACATCGGCTTCTCGGGCGGCGAGCCGGGTTTGAACAGGACCGATTCGCCCACGATCGAAGCCAGCGGATCGACGGCCGGTTTGGTGGCTGATTTCAGTCCGTTCGAGGGCTGCTCGGTCACCGGCGGTGGGGTGTTGGATCCAGTGAAGCCAGTGGGATTGGGACGCGTGTCGACAACGTTTGTCCCGCTGCTGCGTTGAATCGCCTTTTGCATCAGACCGGGATAAAGCTGCACGGCCGAGACCATCAGGCACAAGGCACACGTCGTGGCCACCCAACCAAAGTTACTTTGCCAGAAGGGAGGTTTGAATCGGGTCGCCGTCAGCCAGACCTGACCATCGATCGGCACCGCCCCGGCGCCCAGGCTGCGGGCCACCAACAGCAGATCGCGTAGCAGATCGGCTGGAATCGCATAGCGATGAATTGGCTGGCTGGCCATCATCTTGCGAACGACATGCGACAGCATCGGCGAAACCCGGCGGTTCTTTTTGGCGGGATCGGGGGGATCTTTGGCATGATGATCGAGCAGCTTTTGCAGGACCGTGCCTTCCGGGTAAGGCGGTTCGCCTGTCAGCATGTGGTACAGCGTGCACCCCAGCGAATAAATGTCACTGCGGACATCCACGCTATGCGGATCGCGGGCCTGCTCGGGCGAGATGTAATCGAACGTGCCCATTGTCGTTCCGGGCACCGTCAGTTCCAGCGACGATTCGATCGACGTCTTTCGGGCGAGTCCCAAATCAACCAGCTTGGCTCGACCGAACGGAGTAATCAGCACGTTTGAAGGTTTGATATCGCGGTGGATCACGCCCGCACCGGATGAATGGTGCAGTGCGGCGGTCAATTGAATGGCATAATTGACCGCTTCGGCCGGTTCGAGCCACCCTTTGGCGCGGATGACGTCCCGCAAATTCTGACCGGGAACATATTCGTACGCGATATAATGCAGGCCGAATTCTTCACCGGAATAAAACACCCGGGCAATATTGTCATGATCCAGTCGCGCGGCCGCCTGGGCTTCATTCTGAAATCGCTGAATCGACGTCTGATCAAGCGACAAGGCGGGGGAGAGGACTTTTAAGGCGACATCCCGCTTCAGACGTTCGTCTGAAGCGAGGAAGACGCTGCCCATCCCGCCGATGCCGATCCGTTTTTGGATCGTGAAATGACCGATGGTGATCCCTGCGGCGCTTTCCACATCGTGATTGGAGGGAAACAACCGCGAAACCAAATCGACCCCGAATGTGGGGGAATCGCTGCCGTTGCCCGGCGAGGGCAGCAATCGCGGGTTCGTGATGACGGTTTCCGGTCCAACCGAATTGGCGGCGCGCCACGAAAAACCGAACGCAGAACCGGCTGCCAGTTCAGATTCGGATTTCGGTTGATTCAGGCTACTAGCCATCACGCTTGCCAATGGAGACAATAAATCAGTCGGTCGATGCCATTCACGGCGAACCGGTTTTACGTTGGAAGGGGCGTCAAAGCGAGCGAAAACAGTTCCTCACGGCTGACGACCCAGGGATTGTCTGATTTCGCCAATTCGGTTGCCATACGGATGACCGAATGGCAAGGGCGGCTGCAATTCTCAGCGACCGACCCCGCGACTGACGACGTCAGACACATCTTTTTTGATGGAGTTCAGGTAATTCTCCAAGGATTCGTTCAGGCCCGCCGTGAATCGATCGCTTTCCAACACTGACGAAACATAGCTTCGAATCGTGACATCGGCCACTGGCGGGGAACCGGATGTGGAATCGTGCTGGCGGCTTAACTTTCTGAGTTCGTGGACTTTCGGTACAAATCCTAGCTCAAGATGCTCAATCAATTCGCGAATACCGCGCGCCGCATCGCGAAGTTTCTCTCGCAATGTCAAATGATCGATGGAGGAACCCATAAAATGATTCTTGTCAGACGGGATTCGAGGCGAAGTGTTGGTCCATTAAACCGTTCCTTGACATGAACCGTCAAGACGGAACAGTCTTTTGCGGCCTGCTCTGGCCAAATTGTAAGTCAGACACTCCCGTGGACAAATCGGATTGTTGGACCTGTTGATTTTGGCTTGACACTTGGTGAATTATTCTCGGGACAAGATGTCCGTTTAAGGATCAGTTGTTGTGAACGCTTGCCCAGTAGGTCGCGATTTTGCCAGACTGAAGAAACAGATTCTGACGATCATTGCGGAATGAAACGACGCATTCATTGATTTGGTTCATCGCGGGGCCGCGCGATGTCTCCGAAAAGACTGCGGAAACATGAGCGAACCAAACCATGAAAATCCTCGTGCTTGCTGACGTCCATGCCAATTGGTTTGCGCTCAGCGCCATTCGTGAAACGTTTGATGCCTGTTTGTTTCTAGGCGATTTGGTCGAATACGGGGTCGATCCGATCCCCTGTATCGATTGGGTCAGAAAGCATTCCACCTGTTCGATTCGCGGCAATCATGACCACTCTCTGGCCCAGCGGGTTCCACCGCCCGACGGAACCGGCTTCCGCAAACTGGCTGGCGCGACGCGACGATTGCACTGGGAGATTTTGCGACCGTCGCATTTAAAATATCTGTCACAACTTCCCGTGACTCAGAATCTGATGCTCGACGGCCTTCGGTTTCATCTGGTGCATGCCACGCCCCGCGATCCGATGGATGAATACCTTACCGCCGACGCAGATGCCTGGCGAAAACGGCTTGAGGACATCGATACCGATTTCGTTTGTGTCGGGCATACGCACATTCCCTTTCATCTTGATCTTGGCAATTGCCAGCTGCTCAACCCAGGCAGTGTGGGCCAACCCCGGGATGGCGATCCACGCGCCGCATACGCCGTGATTGAGAATGGCCGCGTCGAGCTGCGTCGCGTCGAATACGACGTCGAAGCGGTCGTTGCGCAATTGGAACAAAGCGGGCTGGAGCCCGATCTCGTTGAGATGGCGGCGCACGTGCTTCGTACCGGCGGTCGTCCTCAAAAGCCGACGTGATTTACCGTCAGCAGACGTCCGAACCGCTTCACGGACAATGCCATTGTCTCAAGCGGAAGGTGACAATCGGTTCCCGCATCGGGCGTGGAAGTTTTGTCATCGAACTCGCTGTGTTCGTCGGTCGCAAGGGAAATGACGTAATTGCTCAGTGGCCCGGCTTGGTCCCGGCCGGTGACGAGAAGATCCCCGACCGACTCAGATCCAATTGATGGATGCCATGTTCGGCTGTTTGGGAACAGGAAGCGAACAGCTGGCGAATATCATTGCGGGCCGCGAAATACGCGTCGATGATGCGGGGATCCCATTGCTCGCCGCTGCCGCGACGGAAGATCTCTTCCAGTTCCGCCAGCGGCATTCCCTTTCGATAGGGGCGATCGGTGGCCATGGCGTCATAGCTGTCCACGACCGAAATGATCCGGGCCATCAAAGGGATTTCTTCGCCACGCAGTCGATCGGGATAACCCTTGCCGTTGTAGGCCTCGTGATGGCTTCGCACTCCGGGCAAAATCGATTTTAAGTTCTTCAGCGGGGACAGAATCTGATAACCGATCAGCGGATGCTGTTTGATCTGTTGGAACTCTTCGCGAGTCAGTCGGCCCGGTTTGGAAAGGATCCGATCATCGACGCCAATTTTGCCTAGATCGTGTAACAGGCTCGAGAGCGCGAGGTCATCCAGTTCTTGTGCGGATAGCCCCAGTTGCTCACCCAGACGGCGTGCCAGCAAGGCCACGCGTTCGCTGTGACCGCGAGTGTGTGGGTCTTTCGCATCAATGGATGAAACGAGCGACCGCACAAAACTGATCAACAGGTCGCTGTGATCCTCAAATAACTGAATGTTCCGGGCGTGGGTTCCCAGGATGGTCGAGATCGAACCGACCAGTCTGGCTTCCGCCTCTTCGAAATCACATCCACCGCGAAGGTTACAGGTCACGATCCATCCATAACGATGAGATTCATCGCCGATCGAAGCGATCATCAAATTCTTGAGACCCGGAAAATCGGCGCCCACCAGCGAATTTTCCAGCTTGTTTTCGACTAAGGGTCGCGACCAGTCATGCTGTTCAAACCGCGCCAGCAGACGAACGAACCCGGCTTCATCAAACGGCAACTGGCCCTGCATCAAGAAACGAGACCTTCGTTCTTGATCTTGAAAACAGATCACGGTTCCCGCGCAGTCAATCAGATGTTGCAGATTGCTCAGGCACAGCTGGGCCAGTTCTTCCGTGGGTCTGGAAAGATGCAGATTGTGAGCTAGCGAATGTAGCAGGCTGATTTGATCGCGGGTGTAATCGATTTGCTGGTTCAGCGATCGAATCTCGAGTTGTGACCAGGCCGCGCGGCGATGCTGTTCCGTCAATTGAAGCGAGCCGGTCAGCAGTCGTTTGAGAATCTGTTCGTCGCAAACGGGAACCGTTTCCAGCCAGGCACGGATTTGGCCTTCATCCCACATCGAATCCAACGAGGCGACCACCGGTTGAATGGGACTGGTTGTTTCCGACGTTTTCGCGAAACCATCCACCACAAACCGATTGTCGTTTAGCACCGGAACCAGAAAATACAACAGGCCTCCGCCGATCGACTGGATCTCGATCGTGCGTGTGTCCGCAACCCGCCGTCCGCGGCCCAGGGGAGTATAAGGCATCGAATCGAGCGGAAATTGGGCGATGACACGGCGACTGTGTCGTTCAAAGCACGAACAGGGGATGCCGATCAAACCGGCAAACTCATGAAACCAGTCGACGATCAATTCGATCCCGCTTCCGGCGAGGGGCTGCGATCGCAGGGGAATCGACAACGCGGAATGCTCGGCAGTGGCGATCATGTTCGTGGCCCCTCGAAGGGACGACAGGCAACGATGTCGCTAGCGAGGCCGAACTCTGGCGATGGATCGTGTTGTGCCATGGATTGATGACTTCGTGCCGGCGTGTTGATCGCGCTCTCAACGAAAGCAGGCTTGCGACGAGATGGGGCTGAACGGTTATTTCACGGAACAATCGGTTCACGCCGGGTGGCGTCTCGCTTAACCGAATTGTGCTGATGAGCTTTTGACCGTCGGAATTCGGTAACGGTGCCAATTAGTATCGGTACCAATGGGTCGTGGAACGTGCCCTCTGTTGGGGGCCTCGTTACAACCTGACTTCAATTGGTGGCCGTGTGCCATTTTGTGGCCGGTCAATCGGAGTTCCCGAAACAGTCGGCAGATCGGGTATGGCCCGGATTTTCCGTAGTGGCGGCATATTTCCTACGGAAATGTCACGATCGATAGCCGCAGACGTTGGTCGCGGCGTTT
This sequence comes from uncultured Schlesneria sp., assembly GCA_903871875.1. Taxonomy (GTDB): domain Bacteria; phylum Planctomycetota; class Planctomycetia; order Planctomycetales; family Planctomycetaceae; genus Schlesneria. The sequence goes on along the minus strand of CAIQIR010000175.1, from coordinate 14,624 downwards.
GCTACAGTATCTGTCGAGATCAATTGACCCGTTCGTTTGATTTGTGGGAACGAAAGTGCCATGGCCGAGCCCAAGCGTTCGGACGCTCCTCAATCCGCCGTCACCAATGCGTCCGACCTTACCTCGAGGCCCAATCGGATGGAGGGGGAAGCCGTCGATCTTTCCAACATGATGTTGGGCGAATTCCGGTTGCTCAGAAAACTTGGCACGGGGGGCATGGCTGAGGTTTATCTGGCCGAACAGACGACGCTGCGACGTCAGGTCGCCGTCAAGATCTTACGGCCGGAATTTGTGACGGTCGAGCAATACGTGAAACGGTTTCGGCACGAGGCGGCTGCAGCGGGAAGTCTCAACCATCCGAACATCGTTCAAGTTTACATGGTCGGCGAGCACAACGGCATCAACTATATCGCTCAAGAATATGTCCAAGGCCGCACGCTGAAGAGCTATCTCAAACGCAAAGGGCCGATCGAATTCAAGATCGCGCTGCACATCCTGCGGCAAGTGGCCTCAGCCCTGCAAGTGGCCAGTGATAACGGCATCGTGCATCGTGACATCAAGCCCGAAAATATCCTGCTCACGAATAAGGGCGAAGCGAAGGTGGCTGACTTTGGTCTGGCCCAATTGACCCTGCAGGGCGAACGGATCTCGTTGACGCAGTCGGGCATGACGATGGGGACCCCGCTGTATATGAGTCCAGAACAGGTCAACGGTCTGCCGCTGGATGCCCGCAGCGATATTTATTCGTTCGGCATCATGGCCTGGCACATGCTGGCAGGTCGACCGCCATTCACGGGCGAAAGCGCGGTCGCCGTCGCCGTCAAACATCTCAATGAAAAGCCTCCGCAGCTGTCGGATTTTCGCGGTGATGTTCCGGCGCCGCTGCGTGATTTCATCAAACGCCTGATTCAGAAAAAGAAAGAGGACCGGCCCGCCGATTTCAACGCCGTGCTGAACGAAATCAAGCAGATCATTCGAGTGGTGGTCGGCAAGGAAGACTCGACCGTTGCCATCAACCTGCCACCGAAACGGCCCTGGATCTTTGACCGCTCCCTGCGACAACAAGGCCCTTGGCTGGTGGGGGCCTGCCTGCTTGTGCTGGCCGCGTCAGCCAGCATTGGCTGGGGGATGCGAACACCCGATCTGAATTCCTCGCGGTTGCAGTCGATCGGTTCTCCCAAAGTGCCGAAGCTGCCGACGGCCGCGATGCAGTTGCTGTATGCGGAAACCAATCCGCAAGACGAAGCCGCCTGGATTGCCGCCAAGGAATTTCCTGGCAATACCCTGGAATACAAGGCGCGTGCCCAGATGGCCCTGGCCCTGATCTATCTCAGAACCAATCGCCGACCGCTGGCCGAAGCCACCTTCCGCGAACTGGAACTCGATCCGAAACTGAAGGCCGATGGGCTGGCGGGTCAGGCATTGCTGGCGCATCTCAAAGGGGACGATGCCGATGCCCGGCGACTGATGAATCAGGTGGACAGCATGAAGGCCAGACTTTTCCCCGAAGTCGATAGCGCCTACAAAGACCTTCATCAGCGGCTGGGTCCCGCCAAATAAAACGGGCCGAATCCCGACGAAATTCGCAGTGCCTTATTCAATCGAGAACTTACGGAACGGACTCTCATGACCGAAACGATTCAGGAATACGACGTCGTAGTAATCGGAACGGGCCCCGGCGGAGAAGGAGCGGCGATGCAGGCCGTCAAACACGGACGCAGCGTCGCCGTGATCGAACGGGAACCGGCCGTCGGCGGCAACTGCACCCATCGGGGAACGATTCCGAGTAAGACTCTACGATTCGCCATCTTCCAGATGACCGAAGTCAACAACAACGTGCTGTTTCGCGAGCATGGAATCACCGCGAACTTCATGCTGCCGGAACTCAGGCGACGAGCTAGATCGGTGATCGAAGCCCAGGTGAAAATGCGAACCGCGTTCTACGATCGCAACGACATTCCGATCGTCCGCGGTCAGGCCAAGTTCCTCGATCCACACACGATCGAAGCGGCCCAGGAAGACGGCTCACGAACGACGTTGCGAGCGAAGTATTTCGTGATTGCCACCGGATCGCGTCCTTACCGCCCCGCCGATGTTGATTTCAATCATCCTCGCGTCTTCGACAGCGACACGATTCTGGATGTCGATTTTCATGTCAAATCGATCACCATCTTTGGGGCCGGTGTGATCGGCTGCGAATACGCTTCGATGTTTCGCAACCTGGAAATCAAAGTCAATTTGATCAACACCCGTGATCGGTTGCTGGATTTCCTCGATGAAGAAATCGTTGACGCGCTCAGCTATCACCTGCGTGAACGCGGTGTCATCGTCCGCCACCGTGAGACTTTCTCTCGCGTCGAAACGTGTGATGACGGAGTGATCCTGCATCTCAAATCGGGCAAGCAGCTCAAGACCGATGTGCTGTTGTGGGCGGCCGGACGAACCGGTAACTCGGACCATCTGGGATTGGATGCCGCCGGGGTCATTCCCGATTCACGGGGTAACATTCCGATCAATGGCAACCTGCAGACCTGTGTTCCGCACATTTATGCCGCGGGCGATGTCATCGGCCCGCCCGCACTGGCCAGTGCCGCGTACAATCAGGGTCGTTACGCCTCCAGCCATTTGCTGTGTGAAGGCGGCAGCGACGAGCACTGTGGGCCCGCGCCTTCGTTGGATATTCCGGCCGGCATTTATACCAGCCCGGAAATCAGTTCGTTGGGAAAGACCGAGCGGGAACTGACCGAGGCTCTCATTCCTTACGAAGTGGGGCATGCGCACTTCAAGAGTATCGCTCGCGCCCAAATTACCGGCCAGACGGTGGGAATGCTGAAGATTCTGTTCCACCGCGAAACGCTGGAAGTGCTGGGAATTCACTGTTTCGGCGCGAACGCCAGCGAAATCATTCACATCGGTCAGGCGATTATGGCTCAACCGAAACCGAACAACACGCTGATGTATTTCATCAATTCGACCTTCAACTATCCGACGATGGCCGAAGCGTATCGCGTGGCGGCTCTGAATGGATTCAACCGGTTGTTCTAAGTCCGTCGCGGCACGTTGTGCTTCGTCCTTTGATCGGCATGCCGCACGCCGCGTCACGGTTTCTGCGAAATCTTCGTGGTGGTGGCGCGGGGGACGGTTGGTGATCGGTCCGGTTCGCTGGTACTCTGGCGGTATTGATTTTCGTTTACTGCCCGAGTCAGAGCCAAGGACGATCCACCATGTCGGACGCCGCGTTCGTACAACTGCAAAACCAGCTTCGCGAGGGAGGCGCCGCCGCGGTCTTCCAAGGTCTCGCCCAAGCCCTGCGTGAAAAGCATGATTATCACAAACTGTTCGATGCCCTGTGCCTGAAGAAGAAGTTTGAACTCGCTGCGCCGCTGAACAGGCCGACGTCGTTTGACGATGTCCCCGTGGAAAAACGGGATGAATTTGAAGAGGCCTACGTTGCTGCGGCGCGGGAAGTCGGACAGCTGCTGCTCGCCGACAAAAAACTGGGTCAGTCCTTCGTCTACTTCCATGCCGTGCGTGAGACCGAACCTCTTCGCGAGGCCATCGAGGCGTTCGCCGTACCGCGAGAATCCAGCGAGGAATCTGAAGAGCTGATCGATCTGGCGTTTTACAAGCTGGTCCATCCTTTGAAAGGGATGCAGATCATGCTCAAAACCCACGGGACCTGCAGCACGATCACCGCGCTCGATCAGGCCTTTATGAATCTGACGGCCGAACAGCGGTCTGAATGTGCGGCGCTCCTCGTCAGAACCCTGCACGGCGATTTGGTGCAGTCGGTCGATCGAGAAGTCAAACAGCGTTTGCCGTTTGCCGAACTGGCCAAAACCTTGCGAGAACTGTCCGCGGGACGGGAATGGTTGTTCGCTGAAAACAACTATCACATCGACGTTTCACACCTGCACTCGACGGTGCGGTTCGCTCGCTCGTTGTCGCCCGCTCAGCCGGAAGTGGTGTTGGCTCGTGATCTGGCCGAATACGGATCGCAGCTTTCCTCGCAATTTCAATATCCGGGCGAACCGCCCTTCGCCGATTTTTATCCTTCGCACATCCAATTCTTTAAGTACTTGTTGAACGAACAACGGGATGATGCACTGGCCTATTTCCAGCGTCAGCTCGACGCGGAAACCGATGCGCCGACGCAAGCGATGATCGCCTATGTGATGGTTGATCTGCTGGCGCGCACCGAACAACTCGACGCCGCCTTGCCGCTGGCCGAAAAATATCTGGTCACTGCCGATCAAGATTTTGCCGCGGCCTTTGCGGAACTCTGCCAGAAAGCCGGCCGTCTCGATGTCTTGTTAAAGAACGCCGAACAGCGCAGCGATCTGGTAACCTTCGCCGCAGCCCTCGTTCAACAATAACGGGGATCCTCAACGTTGGCCCGGCAATACTGCCCGCACAGCGATCATGACGCGCTGTCATCGTCGCGTGATGATCCCGCGTTTTCACCAACTTCGGAAATCCCTCAGTCCGCGGGAGCACTCACGCGGTCCGTTCAGATCGCTTCCGCGATCATGGTGGCGTCCCGCGGACCTCAATTCGTGATGTTTCACCCATGTTTCAACGCGACGCGGACGTACGACCCGCACTAGCGTTTCGCCGCGGCCCTCGTTCGGCCGGCGACCGCGTCCAGTTCCTGGGCCTGTCCCCACAGGTACAGCACAATTCCGAGCACGGCGCCGGCCACGGTGGCGGAAATCACCGCTGCCGGACTTTGCGTGAAGGTTGAGTTCTCGGCCGCCGCTTGAGTCGTCAGTACCAGTCCGACGATGCTGATGGCCAGACCCGCGGCGTCGGACGCAATTTCCTTCACGCTGAAGCCGCGTCGCAGCAACACGACCAGTTTGCCGAGTACCAGTTGCAACGCGAAACTGAAGACTCCGGCGGACATTAACGCAAACGCCAACCAGTGGAACGCGGGGAATGCCAGTGCTTCGGCCACAATATAGATCGGTTGCAGAATTCCGGCGGCCGCCTGCTGGGCCTGAGGATTCTGATCGACCTGCTTGGTGATCTTCTTCAGTTCGTCTTCCGTTTGCTTGGTGACCTTATCGAGTGTCTTTTCGGCTTTCTCGGTCGTTGGTTCCGCAGCGGGTGGCGAGGCCTGAGGCGCCGGCGTATTGTCTGCAGGAGCCGCCGCCGGGGTGGTGGCCGGTGGTTCATTCTGGGCCATCACGACGCTGCCAACACCGAAGACAAGCATGAAAATCAGTAGTCTGGGTTGAAAAGTCATTTGACGAGCTCCTTCAATTATTAAAATGGCGTAAGGCACGACTTCAGGATAACTGGAAAAAAGGGATTTGGGTACAACACTTCAAGAATAGAAAATGTTCTTGGACTGGTTCTGTCGTCGGATCCTGGTGACGGCCCTGACCCTGGGAACTGTTACTGCGGTGCGCTCGACGACGGACTGACGAGAAGCGGTAACAGGCCGTTGAAAATGCCTCATTCATGGCCGCTTAGGAAAAAACCATGAAACGTCGGACCGCAGCCGTTGTCGGCTTGGTACTGGTTGTGATCTCGTCGGTGGCATTGAACTGGCATCGAGCCTTTGCCCCGGTCGCGGCGCAGGAACCGCTTATTCAGGTGAAGGGCGAATCGCCTGCACCCCCACAGCAGAAAACCACCGCAGAAAATTTGTGGTTGTCCGATGATCGACCTTACCCGGCGTTGTTCGTGGATGACGTGATCTCGCTCTTAACGACGGCCATCGAAGAACTAATCGAAAAGAAAGCCGCCAAGAGTTCCGACGATTTGCGAAAGAATCTCGACCGGACTGAATTCGCGACCACCCTGCCCCAGCCCTTCGTCAAACAGGTCTCGACGAGCGAGCTTTATCGCCGGACGATCGACAGCGTCTTTCTGGTCGCCGGTCTGACCAAGCCCACCGCCAATGACACCGCCTGGAAGACCGCGTTTTCGACGGCGTTTGTCGTGCAGGCCGACGGCATTCTGTCGACCAGCGCCCATGTCTTCGATCACAACGACCACGACGATGCCGTCATCGTGATGGACGTCCGAGGCAAGACATACCCCATCATCGAGCTGTTGGCCGTGAATCGGAAAGCCGATACCTGCCTGTTCCGTATCGATGCGAAAGGCCTCCAGCCGCTGCCGCTCGGCAAAGAGGTTCCACCCGGAACCCCCATTCGAGTCCTCGGCCATCCCGGCGACAGCTTCTACTTTTTCTCGGCCGGTCATCTGGCCAACTATGAACGTGACGAAGAGGGGCGTTCGTGGTTGAATATCACTGCCGACTTTGGTCAGGGTTCCAGCGGCGGTCCGGTCATGGATGAGGCGGGGAACGTCGTGGGACAAGTCAGTCGCACCTATACGCTGTATGCGGGCGGTGAATCATCGCAGCGTCGTCGGCGTCCTCGCGTGACGCGAGCGATGAATGCGGTTGAGCCCGCCGAAGAAGCGAAGAAAGACGCACCTGCAGAAGAACTCGAATCGCGAAAAAAGTCCGATCCTCAAATGGTTTTCAAAGCCTGTACGCCCGTTTCGGCGATCCGAGCTTTGGTAAAATAACGACGATCGCCAAGTGACGTTCGTCCCCGGCTACCGCGAGAAACCGCGACTTCTCTGCTTCGTCACGAGCAGTCTATACGGCGCGGGGGCGATTTCGTTACGATCAAGTCAGCGTCACAGATCCGGTTGGTAAAGGAGCTGTCATGAGCACAGTGCCCCTCGCACTGACCACGCCGACCGATATCGCCCTCGCGGTTGACCAGCGAGAGGTTGAAGCGGTGCGGTGTATTCTCTTCTTCGACGGCGTCTGCGGCCTGTGCAATTGGTCGGTCGATTTCGTGCTCAAGCGAGACCGTCAGGCCAAAATCCAGTTCTCGCCCTTACAAGGGGAAACGGCGCGCGCTCTCCTGACCCCCGCCGATGTCAGCGACCTGAACACGATGGTTTTGTGGGAGGGTGGTCGTACTTACCGGAAATCGTCCGCAGCCGTGCGAGTCCTCTGGCGATTGGGTCCGTTCTGGAAATCAGTCGGACTGGCCCTCTGGCTGATCCCGCTGCCGCTACGGAATCTGGGCTATTCCCTCGTGGCGAGAAATCGCTATCGGTTGTTTGGCAAAAAGGAATCGTGCCGATTGCCAACTCCCGAGGAACGCGCACGTTTTCTGCCTTGATTGGCGAACCACTGTGCCCCAAAAATGTCCTGATCGGGGCGCGCAGGTCGCCGACCCATGCCACCCACCGATGAAAACAGGCACCTCACGATTTCCCAGACCTCAGGTTCTTGGGGGATGATCGTTTTGACAGGCTCACTATGACACTCGAATTTTCACTGACGGGAACCAAACTAACGGCACGCAGCGGCATCCTCGAACTGATGGATGACCTCGGGCGCGCCATGACCGAACAGCCCGATATGCTGATGCTCGGCGGAGGCAATCCGGCCGCCGTTCCCGCCATTCAAACGCTGTGGCAAACGCGAATGCGAGCCCTGATCGACGAAGGTGCGGCCTTCGATCGCATGCTGGGCAACTATGATCCGCCGCAGGGAAATCCCCGCTTCATCCGCGCGCTCGCCAATCTGCTGCGAAAGAGCTTTCAGTGGGACGTCCAGCCCGAAAACATTGCCGTCACCAACGGCGGACAAAGCGCATTCTTCTTCTTGTTCAACCTCTTGGCCGGCCGGTTCGCGAACGGACGCACCCGCAAAATTCTGCTTCCGTTGGCCCCGGAATACATCGGCTACGCGGATCAGGGAATCGACCCCGGGATGTTCGTTGCCTGCCAGCCAGAAATCACCTGGCCCGACGGTCCCGATGCGAGACTCTTCAAATACCGCATCGACTTCGCCGCGGTCGAAGCAGCCCTCGCGACCGAAGACATCGCGGCGATTGCCGTCTCACGTCCGACAAATCCCACGGGAAACGTACTGACCGACGACGAGATCCAGCGATTGTCGGACCTGGCGAAAAGTCACAATATTCCCCTGATCATCGATAATGCTTACGGAGCCCCCTTTCCGGGAGTCATCTTTACTGACGCTCGGCCGTACTGGGCGCCGCACGTCATCATGACGCTCAGCCTGTCGAAACTCGGGCTGCCGGGAACCCGCACGGCCGTGGTGATCGGACCCGAACAGATTTCCTCGGCCGTCACCGGTATGACGGCGATTGCCGGCCTGGCCAATGGCAATATCGGGCAACAGCTGGTCTTGCCGCTGGTCGAATCGGGCGAGATCCTTGAGCTCGGGCCGCGACATCTGTGCCCGTTCTACGCCGAAAAGAGTCAACAGGCCCAGGCCTGGGTGCGAGAATTCTTCACCGCCGCCGGGGTCGACTGGGCGCTGCACGTCAGTGAAGGCGCTTTCTTTCACTGGTTGTGGCTGCGGGGGCTAGGGATCACGACGCGAGAACTGTATCATCGCTTAAAGGCCCGCAACGTCTTGATTGTTCCCGGCGAGTATTTCTTCTTCGGGCTGCGCGACGAGTGGTCCCATTGTCACGAATGTTTACGCTTGAATTTCTCGCAGCCCGCCGCTGTCGTTCGCGAAGGGCTGCGAATCATTGCCGACGAAGCGGCTCAAGCGACGACGAAAGTTTAACCACTCGGTTCCTCGGCGACGTATGATAACTAGATGCCATGCACTGTCCCGGCCTCGCGCGAAATCATCTCCCCGATGCTCAGACGGTTTTCTGGCCAGCTGTTGAGGCCTGATTCACGCAAAGTCTCAAGCCCCCAAGAACTTGCAACCAATGACGATTGACGAAGCGAGAGTCGCTCGCTAACAATGAAAGGACGTTTGCGCAGTCGTTGCCGACACCCTCCCGGTCGTCCTTGCCCGCTCGGTATGAGGTCCAAGGGAATTCGGGACAAGTCGTCGAACTCCGAACGTCGAAATCAATAACCATCCACCCACGGCCAATGGCGTGGAAATAGCACACGGGCCTGTGAGAGAGGGACAACGCTCCTGGCGAGCCTGTCTCACTCGGTTTTGAAGGGGGCGGACCCGCCCTCGGTTCGCAATGTCGCGCCTGACTGGAGATCGGTTCCGTGTCTGAAGACTATCTGCAAAAGCTTGTTGATGATGGCACGATCAGCCAGGATCAACTGAATGAAGCGGAATCCATGGCGTCCAGCCTGGGGATTTCCGCCTCCGACGCACTCGTCCGACTGGGCTATATCAGCAGCGGTGATATGGGCCAGCTGCAGGCGGCCGAATACGGGCATGAGTTCGTCAATCTCGACACCATGGATATCCCGGCCAGTGTCATCGCGTTGATTCCAGAATCGGTCGCGCGCGAGAACATTGTCATCCCGTTGGGCCTGGATGAAGATCGCCTCCGAGTCGCAATGATGAACGTCAATGATCTTGATGTCATCGATAAGCTGCGCTTCATGGTGAATCGTGACATCGAACCGGTGGGAGCCCCGAAAGAATCGATTCAAAACGCCATTAACCGCTATTACGGTAACTCCGAAACCGAGTCGGTCGACTCGATGCTGATGGAGTTTACCGAAACGGCGATTGACTTTACGGAAACCGAAGCCCCCCAGTCCAAAGCCGAAAAGGACGAAGAAAGCTCGCCCGTCGTGCGGCTGTGTAACCTGATCGTCTCCGAAGCGGTCAATATGCGGGCCAGCGATATTCATATCGAACCGTTCGAAGACCGCATCCGAGTGCGGTACCGGATCGACGGAGTGCTTGTCGAACGCGACAGCCCGCCCCGCCGGCTGCTCGCCGCGTTGACGTCCCGCTTTAAGATCATGGGCCGTATGGACATCGCGGAAAAACGACGTCCCCAGGACGGTCGTATCAAGACCCGCGCCAACGGCAAGGACTACGACTTACGCGTCAGTATTCTGCCGACCAACCATGGTCAGGCGATCGTCATGCGTATTCTCGACCGCGAAAACATCAAGGTCGGTATCCGGAACCTCGGTTTCGGCGAAGACAACTACCGCCGGTTCCAGACCATCATCCGCCGCCCGAATGGAATTTTTCTGGTGACCGGCCCCACCGGCAGCGGCAAGACAACCACGCTGTACAGTGCGCTTGGTGAACTGAATCGGCCGGATCGCAAAATCATCACCGCCGAAGACCCGGTGGAATACTACCTGCCCGGCATCAACCAGGTGGAAGTGAAGCACGACATCGGTCTCGATTTCTCCCGGATTATTCGCGCCATGTTGCGGCAAGCCCCGAACGTGATCCTCGTGGGAGAAATTCGCGATACCGAGACCGCCGAGATGGCAATCCAGGCTTCGCTCACTGGACACTTGGTTTTCAGTACACTCCATACGAACGATGCGCCCAGTTCTATTACACGTCTGATCGACATGGGTGTCGAGCCGTTTCTGGTCGCATCCAGCGTGATGGCCATCATGGCCCAGCGCCTGATCCGCGTCGTTTGCCCAAAATGCAAAGAGCCATATATGCCCGATCAGGGCGAGATTTTGCATTTTGAAATCACGCCCGATCAAGTCGCCGAAGCCACCTTCATGCGGGGAAAAGGCTGTAATCACTGTCAACATACGGGGTATCGCGGCCGCAACGCCGTATTTGAACTGATGAGTATGAATACCACCTTAAGAGAAATGACCTTCCGCAGTGAACCTGCCCAAAACATCCGTCGCCAGGCCCGCCTGTTCGGGATGAAAACCCTGACCGAGGATGCCCTTTCGCGTTGTCTCATCGGAAAAACGACATTGGTCGAAGTCTACAAGTTGGACAAAGGCGGACACTGAGTTGCCGTTGATTTGAGATTTCCGAGCAGATTCGTAACAATGCACACGGCAGGGACCGAACTTTCGGGCTTTGTCCAATGGAGTTGTCGACCCCCAAGTGATCGGTTTGCCTTCACGGTAAACCACCACGCCACGGGGTCTTCAGCCATTTTTGGACTCGGCTCGGCAGTGCGAAAAACGGACGGTGACGTTCCGATTCTCGGGTCTGGTCCATGCAACAGGCCATTCTGATCTGTTCGGGTGATTTCAAAGCCCGATGTCGATAAAAGTTCGCTCAACCTTCCATGGCAGAAATCATCGCGACCCTCGCGAAGCGTTCGTGCTGCGCAATGGCCTTGTGATCTGTGAATTCGAAATAGTACAAATTGGACGTGCCACTGCTGCTCGAAGCAGTGCTCCTCAGTTCAATACCGAAAGTCATCGATAGCAACGCGTTACGCAACGGTAGTGTAACGGAATCAAAGACCTCCGTGGAATCAAATGCCTCGTTCGTCGGAGTTGTCCTGGATACGGAAGTCTCGATCGCGAGGTTGGCTGATAGATCGAAAAACTGGCGATTGACGGAACACAGAATGAGGCCGGTCTGGCAAATCGGGTAGGTGTCGCGAATTAGAGACGCCTTCGGGTGAAAGTAGTCGAATGGCAACGCTTCAGATCGACAAAATGCTCGAAACGGTGGTGCGGGAACGTGCCAGCGATTTGCATATTACGACCGGCCAGCCACCCGTGCTTCGCATGGGCGGCCACATGGTCCGGCTGGAAACGAAGACGCTGACGGCCGAAGACACCGTCGGCCTGATGAAAAGTATCACCCCCGAACGAAACCAGCAGGAGCTGCAAGAGGTCGGGGGCACCGACTTCGGTTTTGCCTTCGGCGACAAAGCCCGGTTTCGCGTCGCGGTGTTCAAACAACGCGGCCATATCGGCATGGTGCTGCGGCGAATTCCGAACGAGTTCCTGTCGTTCGAACAACTCGGTCTGCCGATGGTCATTCGCGACTTGATCATGCGGCCACGCGGTCTGTTTCTCGTCACCGGTCCGACCGGTAGCGGTAAGACGACCAGTCTGGCCAGTATGATCAACTACCTGAACGACACGACCGACCACCACATTATTACGCTCGAAGACCCGATCGAGTACTACCATCAGCATAAGAAGTCGACCATCAATCAGCGTGAGATTGGTGTCGACGTGCCCGACTTCCCCGAAGCTTTGCGTCGCGCTCTGCGAATGGACCCCGACGTCATCCTCGTGGGTGAAATGCGAGACTTGGCGACGATTTCGTCCGCCATCACCGCCGCCGAAACAGGCCACGTGGTGTTCGGAACACTGCATACGACCGGTGCCCAGGGAACTGTCGACCGTATCATCGACGTGTTTCCCACCAGTCAACAGGAACAGATTCGTACTCAGTTGTCGGTGGCCATCATCGGCATCCTGTCGCAGGCCTTGTTGTCGCGAAAGCCCAAGGGGGTTGTCGCCGCCTACGAACTGCTGGTGGTCACCCCCGCCATCGCGAACCTGATTCGTGAAGCGAAGACCTACCGTATCAATTCGTCCATTCAAACCGGACGCAAATTCGGCATGCAGTTGCTGGACGACGCCCTGTTCAGCCTGTGGAAAAACAATATCTGCGAAGAAGACACGGTTGTCATCCGGTCCAACCAACCGGGTGAACTGAAGGCCCGCATCGCCCGTGCGAAGAAGGGTCTGCTGGACGAAGAAGAGGAAGAAGACGAAGACGAGGATGGCGACAAGGATTGATCTTGGCTCCTGCCGACGGCAGGACGCTGAGGTCTGACCAGACGCCATCCATGACAATCCTGACAGCGTAGGGACTGACGATGGGGGTCCGCCCTCAAATTTAACGGAACGTGATCTGAAATGGCTCAGCGACGGCTCGGTCAAATTCTTGTCGACCTGGGGTATCTCACAGAAGACCAACTGTGGGACGTGCTCGAGGCCCAGAAGCAGACCGAAGGTGAGATCATCGGGCAAGTGGCGATCCGCATGGGATTCGTCGATGATGCTAAGGTCACCGAAGCGCTCGCCGAACAATGGGGCATGCCGGTCGTCAATCTGAACGAGACCACGGTCCCCGCCAAGGCGCTCGAACTGGTGCCGCAGACCATGGCCGACGTCTACAAGATCTTCCCCATCTCGCTCAAAGACGGCGTGCTGACTGTCGCCATGGCCGACCCGCAGAACCTGGGAGCCCTCGACGACCTGCGCAGCATGCTGGGTGTCGAAGTGCGTGGCGCCGTCTCCAACGCCAAAGACGTCGATGCCGCCATCGCCCGCCAGTACGCCGGCCGCGAAGAGAGCATCGAAGACATCATTAATAAGCTCGAAGAGAATGCTCCGTCGACCTCGGGCAAGAACGAACGAGTCCACGACCTGGCTCCCGACGGTGACGAAGCACCCATCCGCAAGCTGCTGAACATGATTCTGCTGCTGGCGATCAAGGATCAGGCCAGCGACATCCACTTCGAACCGTTCGAAGACGAATTCCGCGTCCGGATCAAAGCCGACGGCATGCTGTATGAACTGGTGCCGCCGCCCCGCCATCTGGCCAACGCCATCGTCTCGCGAATCAAGATCATGTCCGAACTGGACATCGCCGAACGCCGGCTGCCGCAAGACGGTCGGATCGAACTGAACGTCGGCGGTCACTCCGTCGACTTGCGAGTCAGCGTGCTGCCCACCCTGTTCGGCGAATCGGTCGTCATGCGAGTGCTCGATCGTACGGTCGTGCAGCTGGACCTGAACAAGATCGGCATGGATGCCACCACGTTGACGCGGTTCCGTTCGGTGCTCACCCGGCCCAACGGCATCGTGCTGGTGACCGGACCCACCGGCAGCGGCAAAACGACCACGCTGTATTCGGCGCTCAACGAACTGAACGACATCGAAACCAAGATCATCACCACCGAAGATCCCATCGAGTACGACATCGAAGGTTTGATCCAGGTGCCGGTGAACCCCGATATCCAGGTCACCTTCGCCACCGTCTTGCGAGCCATCCTGCGGCACGATCCCGATACGATTCTGGTGGGTGAGATCCGCGACTTCGAAACGGCCGAAGTGGCCATCCAAAGTGCCCTGACCGGCCACCTGGTCTTCAGCACCCTGCACACCAACGACGCCCCCAGCGCCATCACGCGACTGCGCGACATGGGCATCGAACCGTTCTTGATCACCGCCACCGTCGAAGCGGTGCTGGCCCAGCGACTGATCCGCCGCATCTGCTCGGAATGCCGCACGCAGTTCGAGCCCAGCGACGAGTTGCTGATGGAATTGCAGCTGCCGATCGCCCAGGCCCGTCAGTACAAATTTTATTACGGCCGCGGTTGCCAGCGGTGCAACAACGCCGGCTACAAAGGCCGCGGTGGAATTTACGAGCTGCTGGAAGTCACCGACGATATTCGCGACCTGGTCTCATCCAACGCCAGCGTCGACGACATTCGCGACTTCGCCCGCGGCCAGGGCATGACCACCCTGCGAGAAGCCGGTCTGAAACTGATTTTCGACGGAGTCACCACGATCGACGAAGTCGTCCGAGAAACCGTCATGGAAGACGCCGGTTGATCCCGTCGTCACAAGAAAGAGTTGTCACAGGAACAGAAAACAAACAGTCATTGAAACAGGAGTCGGATCGAGCTTGGTATCTGAGTTTGAATTTGGAAATGGAATTTGGGATCGGGAATTTCGTCTGCGTGCCACTGCTTCTCGAAGCAGTGCTCTTCCTCCGAGTTCCGACGAGTCCCAACACTCAACAGACCAACACGACACCAACACCAGACCAACATCAAAGACCAAGACACTGCTTCAAGAAGCAGTGGCACGCAGAATAAGAACAGAACCCAGAGAGTCAAACAAAGGAACGGTATTCGGTA
>CAIQIR010000174.1 GCA_903871875.1 uncultured Schlesneria sp. | reverse complement strand
GGTCCGAATATCCTTCGCTTTCAAGGTCGCGACGAATTCCTTGGTGAACTTCGTGTCCCGGTCGTGCATCACGATGTCTGGCTTTTCTTTTCGATCTTTCGTGCGCTCGATGAACATCTCGGTCTGCTTCTTCACCCAGGCCGAATTCGGGTGCTTGGTCGAGGACGTGACGATCACCTCACGACTGTGCAGGCACAGAAACACGAGCACGCACAGATCCTGGATGCCGCGCATGGTCACCGACTTCACCGAAAAGAAATCCACTGCCCACAGGGTGTTCTGGTGACGCTCCAGGAAGTTTTCCCATTTGTCTGATGTCCGGTCGGGCGCCGGCACTACACGAAAAAAGCCTTGATAGCGCCAAACTCGCTTTTTTGAGCATCTCAAATTGGATTTCGCGGAATCTGTGTCAATGAGTTTATGTCGGAATGGGCATTTCTTGAATTAACGGTTTGACAATCTGTTCACGTGAACTAGGTTTGAATATCTGTGTTAGTCTGGGGCAAAATAAACGTGTGTGTGTCGCCAATTGGTCGAGGAAAGTAGACGCGATGAAAACCTTGATTGGCGGAATAAAGGCATTTCTCGCTTCGGAAGACGGTCCCACTGCCGTCGAATATGCCGTCATGCTGGCGTTGATCATCGTTGTATGCATCGGAACCGTGACGACAATCGGCACGAAGGCGAATGCCAAGTTTCAATCTGCCGCGAGCAGGCTTTAACCGGACTCAGATGAGAACGATCGCAGATTGGATATGTTGCCAACGATTTCAAGGCCTTCAACCGAATTGATAGGGCAGCGAGTTTCTGATAACTGCTCTTTTCGCCATTGATGACCGCGCACAGCGACGTCGCGTCAAGCCAGCGTCCGGCGGCGAGGTAAGAATCGCTTGCGATGCAAAATCACTCTGGCGCACCTTGTCCGAAGGCGGGCTGTCTGCGACTTCCTTCACGTATCTATCCCGACCAAATCGTTACTAAACGCGTTTCTCACTCTCGTCCACATGGGTCATTCGTTTTCTGCGGTGATGCCTCAATAATCAGCCCGTGTTCATTTCATTTGATCCGCTTATTCGATCCAACCCTCATCGAAGCACTCGTTCATTGACTTCTGAACTCGCTCCGATATTCGCCGCAGGTCAACATTAGTGTCATCGTGTTGAAACGAGCCATGGCCCCTCGCTGGTTTTCATTCCAGGAATTATTGTTTTAAGAAAGTCCGTTGAACCGTTTCTAACTTTCAAAGATCCAACGTCTGCGAAAGTTCTTACCGCAATTTCGCCGGAGCGATCATCGCATTGGAAGTGCCTTACTGTCATTTCTGATAAGGGGCTGCCCTTCAGTGAACTTCTGGCGCTCCCGAGATGCCGTAGAGACTGGGTAGGTTTTATCGACGTAGGGGATTTCCGTATTATTCATCCCACATCACTGGAGGCGATGGCTGTTTTTGCAACCATTTGTTCCAGACTGAGGTTACGGCAAGATTTATAACAAAATCTGAGCGA
The DNA here is from genome assembly GCA_903871875.1 of uncultured Schlesneria sp. Classification (GTDB taxonomy): domain Bacteria; phylum Planctomycetota; class Planctomycetia; order Planctomycetales; family Planctomycetaceae; genus Schlesneria. Next base: position 6,583 of record CAIQIR010000174.1, on the reverse strand, counting down.
AACGCGATTCCCGTATTAGAATTCAGATATGAACAAATGGTAAGCAGTCTCAGTCAATTCCTTAATCCTCGAGGAAAATACGAATGATTCTTCTGTGGGCATGTTCGACGTCGATTACTGCGGTGATCACTAGCGTAGCTGCATACTGGATCGGATACCGAACGGCCGTCAAGTCGGTTTGCAGTGGTGCCATGACCACCTCGGCCGCGGCAACTGAGTCGTTCGAAACATTATCAAGCGACAAGAAACGGCTCGAAGAATTCGCATGACCATCGGCAAATAGGCTACACCACGGGCCGCGAACGATCTGGCCGCCAAAGGATTGCGGACGCTCACGGCCACCTGCGACGCGGGAATGTGCAGAATCAGATTCTCGACAACCGCCGAGCCCAACTTGCCGGTTGCACTTGTCACGACGATCATGCCTCACCTCTCCACGCAGAATAACACTTGGTACCGTTCCGGAAAGTGCATCGCACAGCGGGTCAACGGCGGCATATCGGTGCGCCGTCCCCCAACCTGTGGTCTTGTACTACCGCATCTTCGATATCAGTTTGATGGTCTCGCCATCCACCACGAACGTGCCAAATCCGTGGTGGTGGATGGTTTTGGGCTTCTTTTGTGCCGGATCGGTCCAAGCCTTGAGTACTTCGAGAATAAAGAGATTGTATTTCTTCACGAAACGCGTATCGGCCACCTTGCATTCGAGGTTGGCGAAACATTCAGCGACCAGAGGCGGTGTCACGCGATGGGCTGGGACTGGCGTTAAACCGAACGTCTCGAATTTATCGATCGAGCGGCCCGATGAATTGCCAACCTGTACAACTTGAGGTGCCAGCTTGAGTGCTGGTATGGCGATCACGCATTCCCGAGTTGCCCGCATGGCGGCAAAGCTGTGATCGGCGCTACTGACGATGCAGGCGACCAACGGTGGCTCGAACTCGACCATCATATGCCAGGACATTGCCATGACGTTGGCTCAGCCTTTGTGGGCGGTAGTGAGTAAGACCACCGGGCCCGGTTCGATTAACTGATGGACCTTTGATAGTGGAAGTTCTTTCATCATGGTCGCGTCGTTGACTTAAAAGTGTTTCTGGAATTGCCTTGCCGAACGTAACAACGATTCTAGCGACTGTGCCGTTCCGTTATTGCGTGCGGCAAAAATTCGGACGGGATAGAACAAGGGCTTCCGAGTGAAGATCTCGGTGCTGAAACGAGTCGGCGCAGTTCGCCTGATCGCGAAAGCGTGCGGGTCTGCGTGGAATTCGGTACCATCGAATCCGACCGCTGGAGGCTTTGGTCCAACGCTGCCCCACTTGTCGGTGTTGTTCGTGTCCGAAGTCTGCATTCCCAAATACGAAGTCTAAGTCTCAATGCCCCATCGACGTCGCATCCTGCTGATCCAACTTCCTATCCCGCAACCGGGGATGGACCCGGCCCAAGGCAATGTGCCTCTCGCTGCCGGGTATCTAAAACTGCTGGCCCGGCTGCGCGGTCTGGACGAAGCGTATGACATCGAGATTCTGCCGGCACGGCTTGCAAACCGATTGTCCGATCAGGGACTAGCCGCCGAGATTCTCGATCGAGATCCGTGGCTGGTTGGCTGGACATGCTATCTCTGGAACGTCGAACGGTCGCTCGACATTTCGCGGCGGGTGAAGGAATCCCGCCCCAACGTGCGGATCCTCGTCGGCGGTCCCGAGATTACTGCTGACAACGGCTGGGTTCTCGAACGGTCCGAAATCGATTTCGCCGCAATCGGCGAAGGGGAGCAGACGTTTTGCGAACTCTTGACTAGCCTGCTGAGCGCCGAAGTTCCTGATCGTCAAATTCCCGGGCTGTATGTTTCACCGGCCCTGGCGCGGACGGTTCGTGGCGACTGGAATGACGTTCGGGTCGCGCGAGGCGATTTGCCCCTGTTTCGCCAGCCGTTGCCGAACTTGAATGAAGTCTCATCACCCTACCTTGCCGGGATTCTTGACGCGGCGGACGAGCAGATGCTGCTGCTGGAAACGTTACGGGGCTGCATTTTCAAATGCAAATTCTGCTACTACCCCAAGAGTTATGACGACCTGTACTTCGTGTCCCGCGACAAAATCGTGGCGAATCTTGAACACGCGCGACAAAGGGGAGCACGTGAAGTCGTGTTACTCGACCCAACCCTCAATCAGCGCCGCGACTTCGATGATTTTCTGAAACTGCTCGCGGACTCCAATCCGGATCACCAGTTCACGTACTTCGGTGAGCTACGGGCCGAGGGAATCAACGGAAAAACTGCGCAGCTCCTGCGGATGGCGAACTTCACGCAGGTCGAGATCGGCCTGCAGTCGATTGATCCCCTGGCGCAGGAACTGATGGACCGCAAGAATAATCTCAAGGCATTCGAGCGCGGCGTGCGGGCACTGCGCGACGAGGGTATCGGCGTCAAAGTGGACTTGATCATCGGTCTGCCGGGCGATACGCGCGAATCAATCCGCCGGAGTCTGCACTATTTGCAGGACAGCAACCTGTACGACGAGGTTCAGGTGTTCAATCTGTCCGTATTGCCGGGAACGGCGTTCCGACACGAGGCACTCGAGCTGGGGCTCGAGTTTCAGCCCACCCCTCCCTACTACGTCTTGAAGACACCCACGCTCGACCTGGCCGATCTGTACCAGCTAATGGACGAGGCCGAGGAGTTGTTTGACACCGAATTCGACCCGCTTCCCGACCCGCAGATTCCGAACCTTGCTTTGTCACGCGGCACCCGCCCGCGATGCGAAGCATGGAAAATCGACCTGGATGCAGAATGTGAATTATTGAACGGCTCGGCAGACTCGAAGTCATCTCTCCCTCCGCCAGACGAGCGCACGCAGGCGTTCACACTTTGGCTGCGTGCCAACGATTTCCGGCATCACGCAGAATCGGCGCGGAAGCTCATCGAACAATTGCTGGACGAAAATCCGAATACGACATTGCAGGTACTTCTGGAACCGGGCGACGCGACATCCATTACGGCCACGCTTCTCGCCGATTTACAACGGGTCTGCTACCGCAGGACAACGTATCTCGATCGCTTCTACTCAATTCTCCCCGGCGTGATGAAAGGTTCAAAACGCCTGGTCTTGCTGTTAGAAGCCCGCGATGAAGCGAGGTTCGATCGCGAAACGATCACGGCCATCGATGAATTTGCAACAATCGTGTGGAAAGCCGAGACCGTAGCATTACCGGTCAACGAAGGTTGTCACTAGCACGGGGTGAGTCGGTCGAGCAGCATGACGAGCAATTGCTGCGCAACTGCCATACGGTGCGGATGGTGGCCATGCCGAATATGACATCCAGGTTACATTTAGTCCCGATTTTGTAATCCATTACAAACTGTTAAAGCTGACACACGATGTGAACCAAAGCCGGAGTTGATGTACTGCGGAAAATCCGAGAACTGTCAGGCGGCCTTCCGCTCGAACGACTTCACCAGGCCACCCACGTACGACCGAACAACAATCTGGTCTCGGTCCAGCTTCAATACTTCTTCAGGCGCCTCGCGGATGGGTGGCAGGTGATCTCGCTCCATGTGCGCGCGCCGGGTGTTGTAATAAGAAACCCATTCGGACAGGATGTGATCCAGGTGCCTTTGACCAAACAGGATGAACTTAAAAAGACATTCGTATTTTAGACTTTGAATTACCCGCTCGCATCTGCCGTTGGTCCTTACCGTCAATTGCGTTTAATGGGCACTCTGAGTCACGACGTTTTCGCGTGACGCATCCGTTTCATCCGTGGCAGGGGCGCGAGTTTGAGTTGGTGGCCTATCGGGTCAACTGGGGTCAGCCGCGGGTCGATTTTTACGACGACAAGGGCGTGCTTCGATCGCTTCCTGCGGCCTGGACGAGCGTTGGGGCGTCCGATCCCTTCGTGGAAGTGTCCGCTGGCCGATCGCCCTTCCGGCTCGCCGATCTGGTGGAGCTGTCGCGAATGGTGCAGTTGTCCGTGTCCGGAGACGCATCATGAGGTTCACGATCGGAGACCCGGCGTGTAAGGACAATTCTGCCGCATGTGTAAATCCAATTATGCCGCATGTAGCCAAGCAACTCGGCAGCACCCCAGTCAATGTCGAATATATTTCCGTTATTTATCAAGAGATGCGGTGGAAACGTCTTGACAACGTCATCGACGTCGACATAATCGTCTTTACGCATCGGGGACGAATAAGACGCCGCAGTCCAGGAGGCCATCGTGAGCCGACGCAAGGATGCCAAGACAGAATCGCTAAGGGAATCAGGTGCTCTTTACCCTCATCCGGAGCTCATCACCGACCCGTTGTTCCTGAAGCACGAGTTCTTCGACGCACGGGATCTGGTGCAGGTCAAGTACGAGATGCTCCGCCGCGTCGAGATCGACGGACTGTCGATCACCGAGGCCGCTCACGCCTTCGGCTTTTCCCGCCCCTCGTTTTACCAGGCGCAATCGCAGTTCGCGCAGCAGGGGCTGCCGGGGCTGATCCACCGGCGGCCAGGGCCCCGGCACGCATCCAAGCTGTCCGACGAAGTCGTGGCTTTTCTCGAAGAGCAATTGGCGCTCGATGCGCTATTGCGGGCACCTGCTCTGGCAGAGCAGGTGCTGAAGCAATTCGGTCTGTCGGTGCATCCCCGCAGCATCGAACGGGCGCTCGGGCGTCGCAGAAAAAAGCGTTAACGTCGACTGCTATTCCGCTTCCCATTCCAGAGGAACCGGCAATGGACTGGACTGCGCGTTACGAAGAACTGCGTCATCAGACGCTGGAACCGACTGACCGGCCCTTTTCGGCCGGTTGTGGCCTGGCGGTCTTGTTGCAGCGTGGGATAGCGGCCTGGATACATGCCCTCGACGACAGCGCGACATCGTTGGCTCTTCCGTCACGGACGGCGCTGGCGATTCCCGATACGTCTGTTTCTGACTTGTCCGACCAGTGGACACGGCTGCTGGTCGAAATCCTGTTTCATGGTTCTCGGGAGGTCTACGTATGAACTCAGAACTTGGTCCACAGAAAGTCACCGCCAGTCATTTGCAGCGTGACGCTTACTTGTACATCCGGCAGTCCACACTGCGGCAGGTGTTCGAGAACACCGAAAGCACCAAGCGACAGTACGCGCTCCGCGAGCGGGCGGTGGCCTTGGGCTGGCCCATCGAGCAGATCACGGTTATTGATCACGACCTCGGACAGTCGGGTGCCTCGGCCGCCGATCGCGCCGGCTTTCAGCGGCTGGTGACGGAGGTTGGCCTGGGCCGTGCCGGGATCGTGCTCGGCCTGGAAGTTTCTCGGCTCGCGCGGAACTGCGCTGACTGGCATCGGCTCCTGGAGATCTGCGCGCTGACGGATACGCTGATCCTGGATGAAGACGGGCTGTACGATCCCGGCCACTTCAACGACCGCCTGCTATTGGGCCTCAAAGGGACGATGAGCGAGGCGGAACTTCACGTCCTGCGGGCGCGATTGCAAGGGGGCCTGCGCAACAAGGCCAGCCGCGGCGAACTGCAGTTTCTCTTGCCCGTCGGGCTGGTTTACGATCTGAAGGGACGGGTGGTGCTGGACCCGGACCAACAGGTGCAAGAAACGCTGCGGACCTTCTTTCAGACCTATGAACGGACCGGCTCCGCCATGGCGACGGTCAAGTTCTTTCGGCGCGAGCAGTTGCTCTTCCCGCGTCGTGTGCGTGGCGGGCCACGCAAAGGCGAACTGATCTGGGGGCCGCTGATTCACAGCCGCACGTTGCAGGTGCTGCACAATCCCCGTTACGCCGGCGCGTTCACGTTCGGTCGGTCGCGGCACCGCAAGCTGGGCGACGGGCATGTCGAATCCCGGCAGTTGCCGCAGGACCAGTGGCACACTCTCTTGCTGGAGGCTCATCCGGGCTACATCACGTGGGGACAATTTCAGGATCATCAACGGCAGCTGCGCGCAGCGGCACAGTGCTACGGCGAGGACCGCCGGCATGGTCCGCCGGGGGAAGGCCCCGCGCTCTTGCAGGGACTGCTGCTGTGCGGCGTATGCGGACAGCGGATGTCGGTCCGGTATCACCGCTATCCGTCGGGCCTCGTCCCGCAGTACCTCTGCCAACAGGAGAGCACCCAACACGGGGCGGCAGTCTGCCAGAGTATTCATGGCCAGGCGCTGGATGAAGCCGTCGGCCGATTACTGCTGGAACTGATGACTCCGTTGACGTTGAATGTCGCCTGCGCCGTACAGCAGGAACTCCAAGGCCGGTATGAAGAAGTCGAGCGGCTCCGCCAGCAGCACGTGGAACGAGCCCGCTATGAAGCCGACTTGGCGCGTCAACGATATCTGCAGGTCGATCCTGCGAATCGACTGGTCGCCGACGCGCTGGAAGCCGACTGGAATGACAAGCTTCGCGCCTTGACTGACGCTCAGGAACAGGCCGAGCGACAGCGCGAAGCAGATCACCAGGTGCTCGACGACCAATGCCGGGCACGGGTACTCGAACTGGCCACCGACTTCCCGAAGTTGTGGAATTCGCCACAGACCAGTGATCGCGATCGCAAGCGCATGGTGCGGCTCCTGGTCGAAGATGTGACACTGACACAGACCGATACGCTCCTGGCACAG
>CAIQIR010000173.1 GCA_903871875.1 uncultured Schlesneria sp. | reverse complement strand
CAGAAAAATGCGTATCTTTCGCTTCCCTTCACCACCGCGAAAGGCCCCGAAGCGATCGAAAAACTACGCCGGTGCCTGATGAGCCCGTTGGTCGTATCGGCTGGCAACCCGCCAGCGGTCATTGAACAAAAAACACCGGCGGATTCCGTGACAGAACTCAGTCAGGTGAATCGACTCGCTCGCCCAGGTGAAGGCGGCGAAAGTTCTTCGGCCAAACAAGCCATCTGGGACGCACTGCGAGATTGCAAGGACGCCCAACTCTACACGGCTGACATCAACGTCGTTGATCTTGGTCTGGTTTATGACGTTCGAGTTCGAGGTGATGTCGTGACCATCGTCATGGCGATGCCGCATCGAGGGCGATCCTTGCTGGGCTATTTCATTGACGGATCGATCTCAGTACACCCCACTGTGTCGCTGCCCGTTCGCGAACGGCTGCAGAAAATCCCCGGCGTCCGCCAGGTGGTCGTCGAACAGACCTGGAATCCCGAGTGGAGTTCCAATCGGCTGACAGACATTGGCCGTAAAAAACTCGGCCTGGATTGATTCGACGTTCGCTCAATCGGGAAATGCGTTACCGGAACAGCAACGGCATCAAGTCGCAACCACGATCCAGACACACGGCAGATGTCGCGGCAGCCACTTCGTCGTAGGTTGCGATCCCGTCGGCATCGATGCCGGTGCCGCACATGGCGAACGGAACATACCCATGACTATGAGTCTTGGTCCGCAGGAATGTCGGATGATCAGGACAGATCAACAGCCGGTACTCACCTTGCGACCGCAGGTACTCGTGCAATGGACCGACGATCTGCCGATCGATTTGCTCCAGGGCACGCACCTTTTCATCCGCTTTCCCTTCATGTGAGGCTTCGTCGGTCGCCTCGACGTGAACAACAATGAAATCGGTGACATCGTCTTTCAGTGCTTGAATCGCCGCTCGCCCTTTGGCGGCGTAGTCGGTATCGAGATAACCGGTCGCTCCGGCCACTTCGATCACATTCCAGCCGAGCAGCCGACCAAGACCTCGCAGCAGGTCGACAGCCGTAATGACCGCCCCTCGCTGACCGAATCGCTCCAGGAACGAGACGAATGCAGGACGCTGTCCCTGCCCCCAGAGCCAGGTTTGTGTCGCCGTATGCGAACCGCTCGCAGACCGCTGTTGATTTGCAGGGCACGACTGCAGCAACGGTTTGCTACGTTCCATAAGCTCCCGGAGAACTTCGGCACCCGGACCTTTCGGAAGATACGGTTCGATCAGTTGGTCCGTAATATCGTGAGGCGGCGTCGTCACCGTGGCAGAGCCAAACGGAGCGGGTGTCGTCCGTGCTCGATAAACAAGCAGATTCCGGTAGCTGACCCCAGCGTAGTACTTCCAATGTTCGTCGCCGCATTGATCTCGCTGCAGCACTTCAATCAGCGTTCGCGCCAAATCGTTGGGAATCTGTTCGGCAGTGAAACTGGCCATTCGCCCGTCGGCCACCGTCACAAAATTGCAGCGAATACACCAATCGAGCGGCCCGAGTTCGATTCCCTGAGCGGCCGCCTCGAGCGGCGCACGACCCGTGTGGTATTTCAACGGGTCATACCCAAACAAGCTCATCGTTCCGACATCGCTTCCCGAAGGCATCGAAGCGGGCACATGATCGGCTCGACCGACGATTCCAAGACGGGCGACGTCGTCCATCTGCGGGATGGCAGCCGCCTGAAGTGGGGTTTTCCCCCCGAGGACCGGTTGTGGTTCGTCGGCAACGCCATCGGGAATGACCAGTGCGAATTTCATAGGGATTGACGGAAGAAGGAATCGATGAATTTGCTGTCGGAAAACTCGACCCGACAGCCGATATTTGACTTGTAACGCAGCCCGTAGGGTGATGTCGACACCAGCGAATTTCGGATGGCCAAATGAACCACAAAAGCCACCGGGAATCCTTAGGCATCAAACACAATTTTGTCCGCGGGAAAGACAGGGCCTTCCACACAGACGCGACGATAGTCCCACGTCCCATCGTCTTGCCGGATTCGTGTCACGCAACTGAAACAAGCACCAAACCCGCAGGCCATGGGTGTTTCCAGCGATAGCCAACTCGGAATGTTGGCGGCCAAAACCAGCTTGCTGACCGCACGCATCATCGGTTCGGGACCGCAACAATAGAGCGACACCGGTGTATCGCCTGCGGCAAGTACGGTTTTCACCAGATCAGTCACGTATCCGTGATGACCGGCAGAACCATCGTCCGTCGAGATCCGTACATCGATGCCTTCGGCTCGAAACGTCTCAACCGCAGCCAGAAACTCGATATTGCGAACGCCATAACACAGAGTGATTCGCGAGGGCTTTTGCGTCGGTATGCGCGCAGGGTTGCCGTAAACCCGCCGTCCCAATGCTTCCCGAACGACGGCCAAAAAGGGGGTCTGTCCAATCCCACCCGCGGCGATCACCAGGTGTCCCGACGGAGGGGACGGAAAACCATTTCCCAGCGGTCCCCACACTTCGACTTGATCGCCCGTTTTGAGCGATTCCAGCAGGCCCGTCATCTTACCGACGACGACATAGCCGAATTCGATCCCTGCCGGCTGACCAAGCTCGTCGGTGTAGATGTCGTAGAGCGCAAAGGGCCGTCCCAGCAGTGGATCCGTTCGATCAGGAGACCGAATCATGAAGAACTGACCAGGCAGAATTTGCCGGGCAATCGCCGGACAATGCAAACGCATTCTCCAGGTATTGCGTGCCATCGCTTCGTGCTCGACAACGGTCGCCATTTGCTGGACTGCGGTCGACACCAGTCCGGGAAGCTCGAGTTTTGTTTCTGTCATCGACGGGGCTTCTTACCTCGGGAACTGCCACGATTGGCAGAGGGCATTCGGGAGGTTGGTTTGGAGCGGGGTTTACCCACCCCTTTCAGTCGCCGGCGGTTGGGATTCGCCACTTCGCGATGCCGCCAGGAAGGCCGGGACGTCGGATCGCTGGAGGCATACTGCTTCAGAACGCGAACCTCGGAAGGCGTCAGCGGACGATAAGCAGCAGGGTCAAGTTCCCCCAATTTCAACGGACCGAACGCGATTCGTCGCAGCTTCAGCACCTTGTGACCGACTCGAGCAAACAGCCGACGAACTTCTCGGTTTTGCCCTTCCGTCAAGATGACCTCGACCATGGTGCTCTTGCCGTTGGTCTTCAATCGTCGCACGTCCCGCAGGCGGAACTTGCCTTCCGTAAAATGAAGACCTTGACGCAGCGTGGCAAACGTTTCGTCGTTGGGAATTCCGGCGATGATACAGCGATAGACTCGCTCGACTTGGAATTTCGGGTGCGCCAACGCATGGGCCAGTTCGCCGTCGTTGGTGACGATCAACAGCCCTTCCGAAGTCTCATCGAGTCGACCGACTGTAAACAATCGACCGTGCCAGGGGGGAAGCAAATCCACCACCCGTGGTCGTCCCTGCGGGTCCGCGTTCGTGCAGACGACCCCGATCGGTTTATTGACCAGAAAATATTGTCGCTTCTGAAATTTGATTCGTTCGCCATCCACACAGACCTTCTGCGCCAGCGAATCGACTTTAATTCCCAGTTCGGTGACCGTCTTGCCATCAACCGTCACTCGACCATCGCGAATATATTCCTCGCAATTCCGTCGCGAGGCGATTCCGGCGGAGGCCAGAACCTTTTGCAATCGTTCCTGGGAATCCCCCTCTTCGGGGAGATCGTGATCATCATTGGGCAGAGGACGGGAAGGCATTTTGATCGAGCTTTGGTTCAAGTGCGGGCAAGCGTGTTTCTGGCGAATACATTCCCTCATCCCGATGGAATCAGGCTGTTCTCCGGCGGCCGCCGATTTCAAAGGCCCTGGCCCTCGCGCTGATTGAGCACATTTCTGTGACCAATCTCACTTTCAATTCGGCCCTGCCGGGAAACTCGCAGCCCCCCATTGTACCGCGAGCGACCCCCGCGAAAAAGAACCTTTCGATTCAGATCCGGGCTGAATGGATTAATTTTCCTCGTGGACAATCGAACGGAATTGGACTAAACCTTAACTATTCCTGTCTTGTCTTTATTTCCGGCGCTCAGCCAATTTCCGTACCGGTATTGTTCGAATCGGACACGCGCTCTCGATCTCAGTTGATGTTTTCGGCTACGCCCAATCGCGCCCCTTTGCCTGAGCAGGACCGTGGCGATGACACGTGGACAGAATCCGAAGAACGTTTCGGCTCGCCGCGGCTTTACCATGATTGAGCTGCTGGTCGTCATCGCCATCATTGCCATGCTGGCGGCATTGCTGCTGCCAGCCATTCAACAAGCCCGAGAAGCCGGGCGACGCATTCAGTGCTTGAATAACCTGAAACAGATCACCCTGGCGATGCACAATTACGAAGGCACGAACAAGTGCTTTCCGCCAGGGTATATCGATCCACCGGGGTACATTGCGTTGCCAGGCGGCATTGATGCGGCAGGCTGGGCTTTTTACGCCGCACTACCCGCACCTTATGCGGTCAACACCCTGATTAACGGCAAACCGACCGTTTCCAACATCACTTTGTGGTATCTGGATGGAGGATGGAGCTGGCATGCCATTCTTTTGCCCTACCTGGATCAGGGGACGATCGCTCTTGATTTCTCTCAGCCAAAATTCTCATCCTACCTCGCCGAGCCATGGACGCCCTCGCCATTTCCTTCCGTGAATGAACCATACCTCCGGTCAACCATTCCGACATTTGTTTGCCCCAGCACACAGAATCTGCCCGATAAACGACCTGGCGGCGGTGCCTCAAAAAACTGGGGCTATTCAACGTACCGTGGCTGTATCGGCGCCTACGACACGAACCCCCTCTTCACCTCCAGAACCCGCTCCATTACGACATCCATACCGCCTGACCAACTGAACCCCCATACGCCCCGAGTGCCCAACGGAATGCTTTATCACAACAGTCGAATCAAATTCACCGACGTGACCGACGGTGCCTCCAACACGATCATTCTGGGTGATTCACCCTTCGGCTATTGGGCGGACCAACGAAGCTGTTGTGTACGCGTTTGGGATGATCCCCTGCACTCCGACCTTTGGGATACGTACTGGGTCGTCACTCCACCTCAACTTCCAAACCCTTACTACACGACCCTCACCTACGTAGATATCTTGCCCAATCTTCCCATGATCATCTATCAGTACTTCAGCTTTGGCAGCAGTCACACGGGCGAATTGGCCTGTTTCGCGTTGGCCGACGGCTCCACAAAAACCATTTCCAAACGCATTGACAAGAATGTCTTTAAGGCCATTTCGACCAGAAACGGAGCACTTCGCTCCTACGTCACAGGCACCAACATCGAAAACATTCCAGATGCTTGGTAACAATCAACCGTCCCTATTGGACCTGGCACTTTTTTTCGACGCGGAAATCACGATGAGGGTTCGTTCACGGATACCGATATTTGTGTGGAAACGGCTGAGGCCAATACTCGCTCGCGTCATTGGAATATGTGCTTGTGTCGCTCTCCTATTCAACTTGAATTCCTTGAGGACGGAGTTGCTGTTACTAAGATCCGATTCTGTGGTAGTGGAAATCCACTCCTTAGAAGCCGGCGTTGGCCCGAAATTCTATCAATTGTCCAAGTCCAACATGCAAGAGTTCTTTGCGATACTTCGGAGAAACTCAATTGCCTGTTACTCGCGTGAATTCGCGTCATCTTACGTAATACGAGTATATCTAAAGGACGCTCGTGACAGATGTTGTGGAGAGATTTGGATTCAACCATCAATAAGGATGACGAACGACACCCAAATGAAGACTTTGATCGAGGCCGCTTCGACGGGCACGCCAGTGACAGACGAAGCGATATTGTTTGCACGGAATTGCGATAGCGTGGTCTGTCGCAGTTGCGATAAATGACGCCGGCGAAGAAAAGGGGATAAGTCCAATATTTCTATGATTCCCCATCGCCGATTGTCTTTCTTGGACGGCCGCGGGGGCGGAATGTGGACTCCAGGCCGAGTTGCTTCGCCGTGAGGTCCTGCCATGCCTCCGATCCGAATGGACGCCCACGCACTACCGATTCCCGCACCGCTTCGAGTTCCTTTTTCGTCAACGCTCGAT
>CAIQIR010000172.1 GCA_903871875.1 uncultured Schlesneria sp. | reverse complement strand
GTCTCACCATGATGTTCAAACTCGCTCAAGCCGCTCAGAAGAAATGGAGACGCCTCAATGGAACTGAGATGATCACTTTCCTCATTCAAGGACGCATTTTCACTGACGGAATTTTGCAGCTTATTGCCGCCTGATTTCTCATTCCAAAACACAAGATTTGACAATATCTCGTCGCCACGCTGCTGACAGCGAACGTTGTCATCTTCATTTTTTGCTACGATGACCAAGGCCGGGGGCCGCTTTGCGGAATCGGACCCTGTGCCAAGATTCCGTGACACGTTGACATCGTTCGTCACTTCATCGCCGTGCTAATCGGGATGGACCTGGAGCAAAAGTGAATCACGATTCGCCAGACGCCGTCGATCGCCCGGAAATATAAATGCCCGCCCGTGTTCCAGCTCGCTTCTGTGCAGGCCGGTTCAACTATCCGGCATCATTTGCGGTGCTTTTGAGTCGTAACATGCTTATTGTAATGTTGTTACGGAATAATTTTGGCACAGATCTTGGTGTTTTTTGTGCGACATTTTGACGTGAAATCTACCTTTGTCATATAATTTGTTGACATTGTAAAGTTGGCGTCGATAATCATGCAGGGACATATCAACGCTTGCGCATGATTTCCTGAAGTAGGTCATGGCCGAGATTGAGTATCTCGATTCGACCAAGGTCCGTCGTTGGCTCTCTGTGGCAGATGCCCTTCGCAATGGCTGTGATTGGGCAAGCCGTATCGATCTTCCAGGTCAAGCTGCATAGTGTCAGGAGTATCTCATGCAACTCGATCACTTTGATCCCAAGATTCTGGGCCAGCGATTAGCCGATGCTCGCAAAGCTCGCGGAGTCACTCAGGACGATGCCGCGAAGCACATCGGATGTAGCCGTCCGACGCTGATCGCCATCGAGAAAGGCACCCGTGCGACCAAGCCAGAAGAGATCGTTGCTCTGGCCAATTTGTATTCGAAGACGGTCAATGAGATTGTCCGTCCCGGCGAGCCGCTTGCCGATCTTCAGCCTCACCTTCGAGCTGTGGCTCAAGACATGAAAGCGGGCGAAGTGGAGACCGCTCAAGCCATTTCCGCTCTTCAGAAGTTTGCCGAGGACTACAATCGACTCGAACAGTTGCTGGGGGTCAAATTGCGGCTGAATTATCCTCAGGAGGTCGAACTGGGTTCCCACGTCGATGTGGCGAGCTTGGCGGAAGACGAAGCCATTAAGGAGCGACAGCGGCTGGGCCTTGGCGATCAGCCGGTGATACATCTTCGTAGTTTGCTTGAAGCAGAAGTGGGATTGAGAATCATCTATGAGGAACTGCCGTCTCGAATCGCTGGGATGTTCGCCTTCTCCAGAGATTTCGGGGGAGTCGTCGCGGTGAATCGGAAACATCCTCCTGAACGGCGGCGAGCAACGCTGCTACATGAGTATGGGCATTTGATCACGGATCGCTTTAAGCCGGGCATTGACTACATCGCGTATCCTGGACGAAAGCCTGCCAACGAACGTTTCGCCGAGGCGTTTTCAATGGCATTCCTGATGCCCGCGACTTCCGTTCGTCGTCGATTCAACCAGACCGTCAATGATCGGGGAGACTTCAAAATCTCGGACCTGTGTCGGCTGGCTCATTTCTATTTTGTGTCGGTCGAAGCAATGGCGATTCGGCTCGAAACTCTGGAGTTAATTCCAAAAGGAGTCCGGGACTATCTCAAAGAATCGCGATTCGAAGTCCGGCGTGCCACCGAGCTATTGTCGCTGCATCAGAATCCGGTGACAGACGAGAGGTTTCCGGATCGCTATGTCTTCCTGGCAGCTCATGCCTACGATCGCGGCGAACTGAGTGAAGGGGAGCTTGCCGCGATACTCCGCTGTGATCGCGTGTCGGCCAGAGAGATCGTCGAGAATCGACTCTCGACCACCGGCGATGTATCAGATGACGGGCGTTCTCGTCCCCTGGATTTTGAGTCACACTCGAACGATTCACTGTTGAACACGCTGGTCTAATCAGGGGCGACATGGCCGACCAAATTGTTGATGCCTGCTGCCTGATCAACCTGTACGCATCCGGCAAGATCCAGGTTATCGTTCCCGCGTGTGGCGGAAACTTCTATGTCTCGGAACAAGTTCGCCGCGAATCGATGTCGATTCGTCAGGTTGATCCGGCGGACGCCTCGTTACTTCTTCCGTCGCCAATCGACCTTTCTCCAGAGATTTCCAAGGGCTTGATCAAAGAATGTCGACTGGAAACCAAAGCCGAGATCGAAAGTTACGTCAGTTTCGCCATGGAAGTGGATGATGGAGAAGCCAGTAGCCTGGCGATCGCCAAGTCGAGAAACTGGATCGTGGCCACGGATGACCGCAAAGCAATACGGTTGGCGTCGGAATCAGGAATCGTTGTCATCACAACGCCGGAGCTGGTGGAACGCTGGGCGAAAAACACCAATCCAACCCATGACGAGATCGCCGAGACAATCCGTGCCATTGAACGATTCGCCAAGTTTCGTCCTCGGCGCGGCAACCCGCTGCATGATTGGTGGTCGTCACTGTTGCCGTCCGAATGAAGTTGGTCGACCAGATCGAACACTTCAGATCGTGTCATTCGGGCTTGGCTCTTTTCCTCGCTCGATCGACGTTCGCGTTGCCACCCCAAACTTTCGTCGCCGAAACGGCTGGGAATGTTAGTTGTGGATCGACACAGTCGCTCGAGATGATGCTGAGTTGTGAACAGGTGGAAATCGGAGTCGACGGCCTGCCAAGGTTCTTGCTCAGTCTTATCGTTGTTCTGACGGACTTGAATCCAATTACCGTGAAGGTCTCTTCTTATTTCCGCTGATCCCGGTCCATTGAGTTCTTTCCAAATGGTTCGAAGTGTATCGGCTGGCACAGGGAAATCCGCAGGCCGCTGAATCTGCAGTGGATTGGCCGTGAATTCGGTCAGGTCGTCTCCTCGCATTTGTCCGAGAACGGCAGGTGAGATCTTGTTCGCGACAAAGTCAACGTGGCCATCGACCCGGCGAGGAAACCGAGGTGGGCCCATAATGGCCGTTATCTAAGAGACCAATTCTGCCAGGGGTTCGGCGTGGTCTTCTACCAGGTATTGCGGGCGGCCGTTGAGGTCGGTGATGGTGGTCTGGTCCACGTCGATGCCGAGATGGTGGAATAGCGTGGCGTAGACATTGCCGAACGTGACCGGCCGGGCGATGGCTTCTCCGGCGATGCGGTCGGTGGCTCCGATCACCTGGCCGTGCCGCATGGTGCCGCCGGCCATCAACGCACAGTTCACTTGCGGCCAATGGTCGCGGCCCACGATGGAACTGATCTTCGGTGTTCGACCGAATTCTCCCCATACGACCACGGCGCAATCGTCGGCCAGGCCCCGCTGATGCAGATCTTCCACGAGGGCGCTGACGCATTGATCGAAGACCGGAAAATCCTCCGCTTCCCGCACGAAGATCGAGTTATCGGCTCGGCCCTCGGCGTTCAGGCCGCCGTGCCAATCCCATTTGCTGTAATTCAGCGTGACGACGCGGACCCCGGCTTCAATCAGGCGGCGGGCGAGCAACAGGCTTTGCGGGACGCGGGGAGCGCCGTTGCTGTCGATCATGATCTTCGGGTCGCCGGTCCCGTAACGGGCGATCGTGCGCGGATCTTCGCGCGACAGATCCAAGGCCTCGGCCAGCTTCGACGAGGTGAGCAATCCCATCGCCTGCTCCGTGTAGGCGTCCAGGCCCGTCATCATCGACGATTGATCGATCTCACGTCGAATGATGTCGAATCCCTTGAGGAGTGATTTTCGGTCGGCCAGCCGTTCCAAAGTCACTCCGTTCAGAATCATGTCGTCGCGGGTCTCGCCCAGCGGCCGAAACGGCGTATGCGCGGCCCCCAGAAATCCCGCACCGGGTTCGTTGTAGGGGCCGTGAGTGCAGGTGTAACACAGGCTGACATAGGGCGGAGATTCGGGACGCGATGGACCTTGGACTTTCGACACCATTGTGCCGAACTGCGGCCAGCCGCCCGATGGCTTCTGTTTCTTCGGATCGTGGCCATTGAAGACCTGGATGGCATCGTGATCGTGCTGATTGCCGACCAGCGAGCGAATCACCGTCAGCTTGTCTGCCATAGTGGCCAGACGAGGAAATGCCTCACAGATTTCAAACCCGGGAACGTTGGTGGCGATCGGTCGCCAGGGGCCGGCGATTTCTCGCGGCGCTTCGGGTTTCAGATCGAACATATCCTGATGCGGCGGTCCGCCGACCAGGTAAATCATGATGACCGATTTGGGAGACTTGCGGCCCGAGAGTGATTCGGCGCGCAGTAGATTCGGCAACGTCCAACCGCCGCCTGTCCCGATCGCGGCGAGCGTGCCAATCCTCAGGAAGTTGCGTCGCGAGAGGCCATCGCAGAAGTCACGAGTCGAATGGCGACCTTCCGCAATCGTCAACATACTCAAACTCCCGCAGGGCAGTGATATCCCACGAATGGTGGCCTCATCTTTATGATTCTTCTTGTATCAACAAATCTGCATGGATGCCATCCTGATCGCGACCGGCAGTTTCCATTTGGGTGGAAGCGTCAGCGATGACCGGACATCGAAGGGAGTTCTCGGCAAGCAGAGCGAGCAGTGCCACCGCGGCCACCCCGCGAACTTCGCTCGTGTTCGATGTCGTGCGGGTTATGGCTTTGGCAGGTTCGATCGCATGAATTCCGCGATCTGTTCGATCGCCGCGCGGGATTCCGGCAGCCCGCGGACCTGGAACACATGGACCATGCCCGGCCAGACTTCGAATGTCACGGGGATCCCATCTGCACGAGCCTTGTTTGCCACTCGGACGCTGTCGTCGCGGAGCATTTCGTGTTCGCCGACCTGAATCAGCAGCGGCGGAAGCCCGTGGTAGTCGCCGAAGACGGGTGACGCCCATGGGTTGCGGGGATCCGTCTGCGCCAGATAGCGATCTCGAAACTCGGGCATGGTTCGCGCGCTGATAATGGGATCGTGAACATCCTTCAGGGACGCGCTGGCCAGCGTGAAATCCGTGGCTGCCGATAGAGCGATTCCTCCCGCTGGCAGCGGCCGCTGCCGGTCTCGCAGGGCCAGCAGCGTAGCCAGCGTCAGGTTGCCACCCGCCGAATCGCCGGCGATGAATGTTGCCTTGGCCGGGCCGGGGCCGGACGGCCCGTTCCCAATCAGCCAGTCGTGAGCGGCGAGACAATCCTCGAGCCCGGAGGGAAATGGATGCTCGGGCGCCAGCCTGTAGTCGGGCAACAACACCGCACACTTGGCCGCCACTGAAATGTCGGCCGCCAATGGAAGATAGTTTCCTCCTGATCCCGAGACCCAGCCGCCGCCGTGCAGATACAGCAGCCGTACGTCGGGGTCCGCGCCGGGGGCCAGAACCCATTCAGACGGAATCTCGCCGATCTTCGTACGGATCAGCTTGATGTCTTTGTTGGTGGGCTCTTGGCGCGAACCCATGCCGGCCCGTAACCCGTTGAGATCGAAGTTGATCGTACCGAACGGCGTCCCCTGGCGCAGCTGTTGCAGGTATGCGGCGCCTTCCGGTGAGACCTCTCGCGGCTTGTTCGCTGACGGACCGGACGGTGATGCTCCAGACGGCGGCGGGCTGTCGGCAGTGGCGTACATGCCGGTTGCGACCACGAACACCAGCAAGACCGTTCCACAATCACGCTTCATCGCGAATCTCCGGTTGGGTGAGATGACTTGGGTGACGCTCACATTCTGACGGCTTCCGACAATGTTGGTCATCGACAGGGAGGGCCTTCCCGGCCTCAGATCCTTGTCGTACGGTTCCGCGTCTGACTCAGGGGATTTCGCCTGAACCTTTCTTGGGTTGAATGATGTGCAAAAGGAGCTCACGGATTTTGCCTTCGATGGGAACCGAGGCGCCGGAATGGCGATCGATTAAGACGAATGTAAACATCGATTTGGCGGCGAGCTTACCGGTCCCTTGTTTCTTGATCAGTTGTTCCACCTCACCCACCGCCGTTCCCAACGTCACGAGGCTGGTGAATACCTGGATCGTGTCACCTTCGACAATCGGGAAGCGAAAACGCAGGTTCATCTGCATAATGATGAACCCCAGTTGTTCCTCGTTGAGCAATTCAATCAAGCCATGGTGCTCGGCAAATTGCCATCTGGCTTCCTCCAACAACTCCAGGTAGCGAGCATTATTGACGTGGCCGAAGCTGTCGGTGTGGAACGAGCGGATTTTGAATGTGGATTCGAATGACATCATGCCAGGAAACTAATCCGGCGCTCGCCCATTTTCCAGCCGACCTCGTCTTTGCGTTCTTCCGTCAGTGTGGCGGCCGTTTCCGTCGTTGCCAGAAGCCGGCGGCTTCGTCGAGTGAACGCGGGAAGGAAGTGCGAGAAGGTGGCTGTGGCTGGGGGCCGGCCCATTAGTTGCACGTCGTCCTGACGAATGTGGCTGATTTCTGTCCCCTGGTTCGTCTGGTTCTCGCTGTTCCGAATAGAAGCCCAATTCAACAACGGAACAGAAGGACGGCGGGTGACACGATGGCTGGCAATAAAAACTTAAGACCCGTGATGATTGTCTCGCGGGACGACTGCAGAATATTGAGCCTCGGTGAGATGGAGAGTTGGGATGGCGCAGAGCTGTCGCTGCTGCGGGAGACGATTGCGCGGCTGGTTGACGAAGAAGAATGCCGTTCGCTGGGCCTCGACATGAGTCGTGTCAAACATTTGCCCAGTGGTTATTTCGGGATGCTGTACGATTGGCACGAAAGAGGAGTTTGTATCCGCGTTTTTGGTGCTTTGCCGCAGGTGAAACAAATGCTCTGGTTCACCACGTTCTTCTGCAGTGTGGACGATGACTGTCACGAATTGCGCCCTACGGTCGAGTGTGAAGGAGGGGAACGATTTGCCGAACACAATTCGCCGCACGAACGACTTCCCGGCGTCGAATCGCCTTCGCCGGCGGATGATCCGCGGGAGTCCGACATCCCTTTTCCGGGAACGGGGAAGGCCGATCGGTCTGAGAGATCATCCCTGCTCTCGCAGTAACCGCCGTCCTTTCTTAGCGGCCCGCCGGATCCCGCCCGTCGTCAGTCGCGGGATCCAGTTGCACCACGACGAAGTATCCGCCCGTTGCCGGAATTTTGGCGTAATAAAATGCCGCCGGTCGTCCGCTGTCGAAGTCCGTGGCGTGTGCCCATCCGGCATCCTGTTGTCGCATCTGTTGCATCACCGCGAGAAAGTTGGGAGTGGCGCGAATTTGCCGTAGCGAGGAGGCGGCGGCCGGGAACTCATACCGCGGATTGGGGTGATACACAAACGTTCCGCCTGGGCTGATCACGAAGCTGTAAGTGTCCGGGCCCAGGTACTGCTTCTGCAGCCGGTCGTGCAGTTCGCGGAAATATTTGATCGAAAGATCGGCCGCCACCACGCCGCTAAATTCGCCGTCGCGTTGAAAGGGACAGGAATAGGTGAGTAGCGGTGTCTTGTTTGCGCGCTCACTCACGTAGGGTTCGCTCCACAACCGCTGACCGGTCATTTTGGGAACGGTGTACCAATCTCGATCGCGGTAAAAGGGCGGAGGATACGAGGGGGGCAGCAATTGCTTGGCACTCAGGCCGTCGCCCTGTTCATGGACATACAGGGAATAGTCGTCGTACACCTGCGTTCCGACGAACCGTCGTGGCTCGAACGAAACACTAATGCCATAGACTCTTTTGTCCTTCTGCACCAGTGCTCGCGTCCAGCCCTCGAGCTCTTTCTCGTCCCATTGCACGCGCTGCGCCAGCAAAGCGGCCATGGACTGCGGGACCATTTCGAGTTGCCGGAAATCGGCGTCGAGTGAGGCTGCCACCTGACCGGCGAGTGCCGATTCCAGGTTGTGTCCGGCGGCCACAGCGAGCTGGTGAGCGATGCGGGAATTCTGCAACTCGGCCGCCAGACGTCGATTGAACCAGGATCCCGCCGCCAACAGCAGGATCACGGCCAGACCGCTGACCCCCATCAGGCCGGCCACGGCGGGTCGACGGCGAGCCCATTTTTTAAGTCGGCCCCACCAGCTGATTGGCCGGGCCAGGATTGGTTCACCGGCTAGAAAGCGGTGCAGGTCGTCGGCCAGGGCCGCCGCGCTGGCGTATCGCTGCGCGGGTTGCTTGTGCAGGCATTTCAAACAGATCGTTTCCAGGTCGATCGGCACGGTCGGCTGTAGGTGACGCGGAGGTACCGGGTCGCTATCTGTCACCTGGCGCAAGATCTCCATGGGGGTCTCGCCGACAAACGGCGGTCGGCCAACCAGTAACCGGTACACGATTGCACCCAGGGAATAGATGTCGGTGCCGGGGCCGACCTGCTTGCTGCGACCTGTCGCCTGTTCAGGAGCCATGTAACTGGGCGTGCCCAGGATTTGCTGGGTGAGCGTTGGACCCGATGGGACGTCGATGCGCTTGGCCAGTCCGAAATCGCTAATCTTGGGAATGCCAAAACCGCTCACGCCCCATCCCTCGTCTGTGGAGAGCATGTCGGACAGGAGGATGTTCGCGGGCTTCAGGTCGCGGTGGATGACGCCGCGTTCATGAGCGGCGTGAATGGCTTGGGCCAGGATCTCGACCAGCTGTGCTACTCGTCGCGCGGGTTGCGGCCGCGAGGCAATTCGGTCCTCCAGATTGCCGCCAGCCAGAAATTCCATCGAGAAAAAGACGCGACCCTCATGTTCGCCGACTTCGAAGACCTGGATCAGATTGGGGTGCTGCAACCGTGCGATCGCTTCCACTTCCGCTTTGAAGCGAGCATGTTCCACGGCTGTCGCGCGCCGGCCGCCGGGCAGCACCTTCACCGCCACCAGGCGATCCAGGCTGATCTGGCGGGCCTGATACACGACACCCATGCCGCCGCGCCCCAGCTCGCAAATGATCTCGTATCCGGGAAGTTCTGGTAAAGCTTCCGCCTTGGCTGCGGCACTGTCACTGGCCGATTGCTCACTTCCCGGAGAGAGATCTGTCTTTGCGCCCGCCAGCACGGCATTCATGGCGTCGAGGGCCTGAATGCGCTCTCGCAAGTCGGGCAAAAGCTCGGGGCAATCTCGACACAGTTCTTCAAGGGAAAGTGTTTGGCCCGCTTCGCGAGACTCTTCCCAGCGCACGACCAAATCCAGCAAGAGGGCATCTTCCGGCATCGTTAGTCCCGCGTCATCGCTTCAGTTTTCCGGCAACTGGTTGCCCAGTGTTTTATGCAGCCTGAGGCGTGCAGAGGCCCAGCGCCTCTTCACGGTTCGCTCAGAAACATGCAGCAATTCGGCGGTCTCGGCCTGAGAAAGCTCCTGATACCACAGGAGGTCAAAGACTTCCTTCTCATCGTCGGGCAGGCGTTCGACCTGTTCATGAAAAGCGGTCCACGCTTCCAGTTGACCGGGATCATCCACGGACGCCAGCGGATCGAGCACCTTTCGGTCGGTGGCCGTCTGGTCCGCGCCCATGTCGACGCTGGTGTAGTTGGCTCCCAGGCCGAGTGGTCCATAGTAGTGCTTGGCCAGGTCGAGCAATTCTCGACGAATATTCAGGGCGGCCAGCCGATAGAACTCCACAGAATTAGCCGGCTGTACGTCGGCCAGAGTCCGGTAGAGTCTCATCAAGGAGTTTTGCAAGACGTCGTCGGTCGCTTCCCACCGTTTGACCCGACCGAAATCTTTGAGCATCTTACGGGTCAGACTGGTCAATCGCTCGCAGGTACAGTTCAGCAGTTGCTCGCGCGCCTGTTCATCGCCGGCCTTCAGGCGGTCGATCCACTCTTCGATCACTGCGGATTGATTTACCTGCGTCATTACTGACACCGCCTGTTTCGGTTGCCTTGGCGTGCTCGGTCGGCGTGATTGAGTTCCCACATTTCCATTGTCCCTGATGGCGTTCCCGCCTGGTCAGCATATTGACCGCGTCAGAAGTTCCGTCAAATCGGGGATCGACCCTGACCGATGTTCGATGAATCCAAGACTTGAAGTCTCCTTGCGAGCGGAGGACGATCCTAACCAAAGTGCCGAGAAATGCACAGCTTCTGTTGAATCGGTACATGGACGTCAAATAAGTGAGACAGCCGATTTTTCAGAAGAAAATCGCCTTCATCGGGGGCCGTGCGCATTCGCCCCACATTCCTATGGCCTTGCATGTCAGATTCGCCCGCCGTTAGAATGACGGAATGTCTTTTTCGTCGGTGGCGAACCTTCCTGGTTCGTTCATGAACCTCGAATCAGGGGGCATGGGATCGCCAATCAGACACGTACCGCCCCTTTTTTTCCGTTTTGATTTCGATTGCTAATGACCCATGAGGCTGACATGACGAAGCGTTCGCGGGAACGATTGCCGATCGCCATTGTGTTGTTGCTGTTTGTGGTTCTGGTACATGTGGGTGGTTTTTTGGTCATTGGGTTCTCGACCGGAAAGACGCTCGTGCTGTCGATGCAATCTGTGATGGAACCTGAGGTCTCCCAAGCTCAAATCTTTCGAGGGGAACTGGTTTATCCCGTGACCAGGATGCCAGACGAAGACTTGATGGCGTTGCGGTACGTCGATTTGAAAACGGGAAAATTTCGCGATGCGGAGTTTCCCGAGGCTTACATCGATCGTGGACTTGTCACCGATGGCAAAACGCTATGGGCGATTTGCGGGGTGGGCCGGATTTATGAGACCGATGGCTCGACCGAGAAGCTCTATCACACTCGACGAAAACTGATGAGCCGTCCGACCCTATGGAATCGGGCATTTCTCTACGAAGGGGCTCCGGCCATCGTGGATTACGATGCCGAAAACGTTGCTCGATTGGTTGTCCTGATTGATCACGATTGGGTGGATCGAGGGCAAATTGCGTTGCCGTCCGTCGATCACGTGTGGACCTTCGACAAAGCGACTGGTAAACCCGTTCTGGCTCCTTCAATGACAACGAGCAGCATCGGACGGTTGAACAACATCAGCGTCTTGCCAGACGGCGAGAAGTACCATCTGCTACGTTTGGAGCCGATGCCGGGTGACACCGCCGGTCAGCAGATTTATCGAATTAGTCATCGTGTGGGATTTGAATTTGTGGTCGCCCCTGGTGACGACGAACCGGCGTCGGCATGCCTTCCGATGAATGCGCCCGCAGAGGCGACGGGGTGGGAACTTCTCGCCGTCAAAATTGAAATGTGGAATGGTTGTTCGGCCGCGCAGAATGGTGAAATGCTGCTCGCGGGCCGCGAAGACATCCGTATGGCGAGCAGCGGAAACATCTGGAAGCAAGTCGCCCATCGCGATCCAGCGGATGCTCAACGCTTTGAAAAGTTGCTGCCAACGGAACGTTTGCGTGCATTCGAATATTCGGCGGGAACAATCGGCCTGGTGACGTCTCCCGAAACAAACGAAATTTACGCCGTCGTTCATTCGAGATTGGGCGATCTGGATGTCTATCGATTGGACGGAACTCAGCTGGTGAAGTTGCCCTATCGAATCGAGGGCATCGTCACGCCGGTCGTACGTCAAACGGGGACGGTGCTCTTTCAGGTGATCGCCGTTTTGTGGATCGGAACTCTGTTGTTCGTGCTGGGGGCTGCCTGGTTGACGAATCGGACTGGCCTGTCGTCGTATTCGTTCGGCCAAGAGCCCGTTCCGCTGGCACCGCTGATGAGGCGAGCCGTCGCGCGAGTCTTCGATCTGATGCTGATTCTGTCGCCGCTGTTGGTTCACTCGGCCTGGCGCCTCTCGCAGATGGACGCCGAAACATTATTTGTTTCGTTTAACAGATCTCTCTTTCGTGATCTGTTTGTGCAGGGTTCTTTTTTTCCCTTTCTCGTGTGGGGCGGTGTGACGTGGGTGTCGCTGATCGCGGCGACGTCCCGCTGGGGTGTGACGCCGGGAAAGTGGCTGTGCCAAATTCGCGTGTTCCGTACCACTCTCAGACCCTGCGGATTCACTCGCGCTTTATTGCGGGAACTAATGCTCTGGCTTGATGCGCCGCTGTTATTGACGGGGATTCCCGCGGTAATCTCGTGGCTGGCCACGGACTTTCGCCAACGGATCGGTGATCTGGTCGCGGATACCATTGTGATCGATGTCCGGGCGAGAACGGTCCTCTCATCCGCCATTGAGACGTGACCAGTTCCTTGCCAGTACCCTCTCGCTATCGATCAGGATCGGGGCATTAGAGCTCGCGGCTCGGAGATTTCTTTTGGCCAGCGGTCGCCGGCTCTGAGCGGCACTCAGCAAGTCAAGAGTCAATGGTGTTTCAGCGGGCGGCACCGTGGCGACGGTCGCTTCAGGAGATGGTTGTGATCGTCCTCTGTAACGTCACTCTGCCCTCATCTTCTTTGACGAAGGCCTCTACCTCCCAAGACCGCGTGAGAAATCCTGTTGCAATCGCGCGCTAAAGAAAAACCTGGGACAAAACAATCCGGCCCGGGCATTCTAAATACAGTGCGAGATGCTGGGGAAAAAACGCCAGCAACAGGAGCGGCTTTCTGAAACGTCGATCGCTCCGTAGACAAGCATTGCTCGGTCTCCGTCAGCTCCACGATTTCGCCGCTCGATATCCTGAACCGAAATTGCGACGATCGCTGGATATGTATTGACGGGCCATTAGGGGGACGGCTGGAGCCGCAACGAGTTTTGTCGACGCCAAACGCTTGGCACAAGATACTCCAAGTGCCCGTCGCGTGATCTCGCGTCGAGCTTAGTCATGTCCCAGGGATCCATCTCTGGCGTGCCATACGATTCGATGAGCGTGAGTATGGCGACAATGTCGGATCCACCATCGCAAACATTGTGTGGGGCATCCCGAAACCAAGCGGACCAGCCGACGGAATTCTGTTCTGCGATGACAATTACTAACATTTGCATGATGGCCGGTTCCCTTCTCATTTCGTGGCCCGACAAGCTCACATAATGACTGCTATTGAGAGATCGTCGCCGAAGTCCACTTTTTCGAGTTCCTTTGAGGGAACATACGTGAGAACTCAATCGGCACAGGTGTGCAATCTCGAACAGGTCTCTTTGCACGCAGATGAAGCAACGGCTGTATCGATTGTGAGGTCTGCGTAGGTAGGATTGGCTCTGCCGTCGTGGGCCGGTCGAAATCAAGGGTAAAACTCGACTTTTCTCTGTTAGATAAAAAAAACAACCTATGTTTCTTTTGCTGAACGTCATTTCGATCTGCCAAACGCCAAAACAACGCCGGTATTCAAATCTCGCGATGAAGTCGCCGAATTCGCAGGATTCGTTGACTGTTGTACTCGCCAAATCGAAACAAACCGAGATGTCATTGAAAAAGAAGAGTGATCAAAAGGTAACTCCAAAATGACCCATTCCCAACCCTCGAATTCTACGGACACAGATCCGGCAATTGATTTCATGTCGTTGCTGGGGCGCTGTCTGGGAAATTTCAAGATCCTCGAACGTGTGCTTGTCACGTTCCGCGATACAGGCTGGTCTGATCTCAATCAACTTGAGGCGGCGATTGAACGGTCGGACTATCAAGTGGTTGTCGATATCTCGCACCGGTTCAAAGGAGCGGCAAGCAATGTGTCCGCGACGGCTTTTACGAAATTGCTAATGCAAGCTGAGCAATTTGGACACGAACGAGATCACTTCGAATTGACACGAATTCTCGGTGAACTTCGATCAGAATGGGAAGCGATTCGGCGTTATGTCCAGGTCTTCGCACCTGCGACCAACGCTTTGACGCTGGACTCGCCCACATCAACAAACGAGATCTCGGAGACACGACATGCGTGTGCTGGTTGCTGAAGATGATTTGGTCACTTCATTCATGCTGGTCTACTGTCTTGAACAATTCGGCTACGAAGTGACCGCCGTCGATAATGGTTTAGAAGCGTTGGAGCTCGTCCGAACGGGTGAATTCCAATTGGTGATCTCTGATTGGTCGATGCCAAAGATGACCGGCGTCGAACTGTGCCGCCAAATCCGAAATCGGCCGTCCAGCAGCTACACCTATGTGATTCTGTTAACGTCACACGGGGGGACGAATAGTGTTGTTGAAGGACTCGACGCAGGTGCCGATGACTTCATCACGAAGCCCTTTCAGCCCGAGGAATTGCAAGTCAGGCTGCGTGCTGGCGAGCGGGTTCTTTCGTTAGAGAGCCGCGATGTTACGATCTTTGCACTCGCCAAACTCGCAGAATCAAGAGATTTGGAAACGGGAGCACATCTTGATCGCATTCGTGAGTATTGTCGGGTTCTCTGCGAGCATCTGTCGAAGCACGGACCTTTCGTCGACCAGATCGACGGCGACTTTGTGCGAATGGTCTATCTCACCAGCCCATTGCATGACATCGGCAAGGTCGGCATCCCCGATAGCATCTTATTAAAGCCGGGGAAATTGACCGACGACGAATTTGAAATCATGAAAAAACACTCCCTGATCGGAAGTGAGACCCTCGACGCGGCGCTGCGAGCTCGCCCTGAGGCAGAATATTTAAGAATGGCGCGAGACATCGCACGCAGTCATCATGAGAAATTCGATGGCACCGGTTATCCACTGGGACTGGAAGGCCAAAATATCCCATTGTGCGGTCGGATCGTCGCATTGGCAGATGTTTACGACGCGCTCACGACGAAGCGGATTTACAAATCGGCATTTAGTCATGAAAAGTCGCGCAACATCATCCTCGAGGGGGCCGGCAAGCACTTCGACCCCGCAATCGTCGACGCATTTCAAAAAACCGAGGACAAGTTCATCGAGATCCGTCAACGATTTGCGGATCACGATTCGCCTATTTATGTTGAGCCTGAATTCAAGTCGTTATCAATCAAGCCATCGAACGCCTTGACGAACGGATGGGCGATGACTGCGAAAGAGAGCCCTCAGCCCGTAACCAATTAGTGCGGGCCGCACCTTCGCGTCGCGTTGAAACATGGGTTAAACGTCACGAATTGAGATCCGCAGGACGCCACAATTATCGTGGAAATGCTCTATCGGACTGTGGCAACTCAGGTTTTTCTGGAAATTCAACGACGGCTGGTCAGCACCCCAAATCGTCGAGGTGCTGACCAGCGTTTATCGCATCGTTCAAGGAAAACTAGTTCGGCTGACGTTGTTACTTCTTCGTGATTCGCAAGAAAATAATATTCTGGTTTTCTTCGGCAAATAGTGACAAATGGCCAATCTCGGATTCATCGATTTCCGCGGTGAGATCGACCATGTCCTGACGAGTCCGATAGATCAGTTTCCAATCCATGAAGGCTTCCATGAAACCGATGTCGCGAATTCCCGGCAAGAAGTTCGCAACAACCAACTGACCGCCTGGATTCAGCATGTCGAACATCGTTGTCACGAGGCGGCGACCCGTGTTGACGTTTAAGTAGTCGAATAGCCCCGTCGAATAGATCAGGTCGAACGTCCCAATCTGTAATCGATTGGTAAGCAGGACACCAAAAGAAGCGGGTACGGTCTCGACGCCATAAGATCCATAGGCGCGCTCAACTTCTTTTAAACTGATCGGATCTGAATCGAGAGCGACAAATCGCCCAATGCGTCCGCGACGCACCGCTGTGGTCAGATTGGCTTCACGCAGGTGACCAGCGGCAATAGCGAGGATGTGCTGTCCCGGCTTTTCGTTGGAAGTCGTGTCAATGAGATCGGCAATAAATCCTCGACGGGCTCGAACGCCCTCGGCGGCGGGTGCCGACGAGTTGTACCGGTAGATATCCAGGCCCAGTGGCGTCGCGGTCGGTTCTGGCACTCGATCCTCTGGTCCATAAATCAGATCGATCAACTCGGCGTCACCTGCATAGCCGCGTGGTTTGGCAAAGGCGCGACCAGTAAATGGGTCTTCGTGGATTGTGGACAACAACGGATGCGAGCGGCAAATTTTAATCAACATCTGCCATTGTTCCGGAGTGCAACTCAATCTCTGCTCGTTGAGGCGACCAAACAATCCGTCGAGTGCCGTTCCCACTGGTTCGAGGTTTCCATTGGAATTCAGCAACAACTGGTGTGTATTATCTAGCAGCACTCCTACTTCGATTTCCCGCTCGGCGATGCTTTTTCGATCATTCAGGATTGACTCGGACAAATGCTTTTGTTTTCGAGGTTTCAACAAGACGGGTGAAGTCATAAATTGCCGGAGGTTTTGGCCTCCGCTCCTAAAAAATGGGGTTTTGACGACGCAGCCGACCTTTCCTTGAATCATCTTCCAAATTCTTTGGAATCGACGCAAGTCGACAGATGTATCAAATATGCCCGCAACGATTCCTTTAAGCGTGAAGTAAATGACTGAGGGAGTGGTTTTTTTCCCCACGTCGCGTTCGATCCGTAGTTTGGAGAACGCAATCCGAAATGTCTCAAAAGGCAACTTATTGCTGAGTCAATGGGTTATGCATTTTGTGACCAGCGTTTGACACGATTCCATGTGCTGAACACGGCCGCACAAATCGATAAGACGGAACGGAAAGGAGCAGTCCTACGACCCGATCAATTGGAATTCGAGGAACGATGCTGCAACGGCTTTTGCTGATTTGACTTGGATAAACCAAGCCACAGCGGTGGAGCGAGCCAAAAAAACTATGTTTTTCCATCGGCCCAGTAGCGCTGAAGTCATGCCTGTGACGATGAGTTTTGAGTAACTCTCCCTCTTGCGCGTTTCGAGAGAGGGGGTTACTCATCAGGATGGATAATGCAAACGTCTCAGTTTTCTCCTCGACGAGTATATAATGGGGCTTCAAGCGGAAATTACCTTCGAGCAGGATGGAACGGCGGAGTCGCCACAAGACTCTCAATTCCACACGGCGCTTGGTGATCGATATCAAACGATTCAGGCTTTGCAGGGCGCATCACGTCCAGAGACGCTATTGGCAGTCGGAAGGCAGACTGGCAAGACCGTCGTCATCAAAACGGTCTCGATTCAGTCCCTGACAGCCGGAGCTCGGCTTCGACTTGAGCATGAGCAGGTGGTGTTTCAAACTGCGACGTCGAATTGGCTTGCGCCGCTGCGGGAAATCGGTCGGAGCCGTGACTGCTGGTATTGTATTCGCAATTTTGTTCCCGGCAGAACGTTGGAGTCTCGGCTGCGTGAGTCGGCCTTGAGCGCTACTGAAACACTCGCTGTCGGCCGTTGTCTACTCACCGCCGTTCAAAACCTGCATTCTCAGGGTTTGCTGCATCGCAATATCAAGCCCTCCAATCTGATCGTCAATATAGGACAGACGATCGACGGGGCCACACTCGTTGATGGTGGCCTGTGGGATGGGGGACAGTTCGATAAGGCAACTCCCGGTCGAACCGTCAACGCGACTCTCTATTTTTCACCCGAACAGGCGGGACTCATTGACCGCGATTTGGGCGCGACTTCAGATCTTTATGCTGTGGGGTTAGTTCTTTTCGAATGCCTTGCCGGACGGCCACCTTTCCAAGAAGACAGTGCTGGATTGGTGCTGCTACAACATATGACCGCTCAGGTCCCTCGATTACGCGGTCTGCTGCCGGAATTGCCGCGTGCGATCGACGACCTGATCCAGCATCTGCTGTGCAAGGATCCGCGCGATCGCTATCAATCTGCCGAGGCAGCACTGGCCGATCTCGAATTGATTGCCGCAGCGCTCTCATTGGGCGATCGCGACCCGTCACTCGTGATTGGGTTATCCGACCGCCGTCGTATCCTGACTGCTCCGGCCTTCGTATCGCGTCGCCGTGAATTGGATGAGTTGTGTACTCACCTCTCCCTTTCTCGCGCCGGACAAGGGGGGCTAGTCCTCTTGGAAGGTAAGTCTGGACAGGGAAAAACTCGACTTCTCGCCGAACTCGCACAACGAGGCATTGAAGATTCATTCCGAGTTTTCCGCTGTCAGGCTCAAGATCAAGTGGGGCAAAAGCCACTGCAGCTCTTAGAAGGGATTGTTCAGGAATTACTTTCCGTTTCGCGAACCGAGCCGGAATACATCGCCGCGCTTTGTCAGCGTTTGGGGCATCATTCGGACGCTGTGGCGGCCGCGTTGCCGGATTTGGCTGCGATCTTAGGACGTGCCGCCTCTCCTCAACTGATTCCCGAGGCCTTCGGTGAAGCGAGAAGCATTGAAGCCTTGGCCTGTTTTCTCGAAGTCATCGGTTCGACAGAGCAACCTGCTCTCATCATTCTCGACGACTGTCAATGGGCCGACGAAATGATGGTTCGCCTGATTGCCCGCTGGAATGCTCGTCGGCAGCCTGACGCCGAAAATGCACGCTATGCCATGCTGGTCGTGGGCGTCCGCTCCGACCAGATCGAGGCTGACGATCGACTTTATCGGCTCCAGCCAACGGCCCATCTGAAATTATCGGCGTTTGAGCCTCACGAAATCCGCCAACTTGTCGAGTCAATGGCTGGCCCACTTCCTCCTGATGCCCTCGATCTCGTACTTCGCCTTTCGGATGGTAGCCCGTTTATGGCTTCCGCCATGTTGTACGGACTCATCGAATCCGGATCGCTCGTGGCCGAAAACGACGGATGGCGAGTCGAGCCGCTGGCCCTTTCCGATCTGCAATCGTCGAATTCGGCCGCCTCGTTTCTCTTGCAACGCATTGAGTTACTTCATCCGAACACGATTGAACTATTGTCAATCGGTGCCATGTTGGGAAAGGATTTTGATCTGGGTATTGCTGCCGCCCTGACGATCCAGACTCCCTCCGAAGTGATTGCGGCTCTCGAAGAGGCGAGACAACGAAATCTCATCTGGCTGCGACCGTCAGCGTCACATGCGGTCTTCGTACACGATCGGCTTCGAGAAGCGTTTTTGGCGCGTTTGACTTGCGAACATTCTCGTGAGTTGCATTCCCGGGCGGCGATCTACCTGAAAGACAATGCCCCTGATCGAGTGTTCGAACTGGCCTACCACTTCGATGCGGCGGGAAACTGCGAGAGTGCTTTGGAGTACGCGCTCGCCGCGGCAGAGCAGGCGCGTGCCGTGCATTCCCTCGAAGTGGCGGAGCAACAATACCGCATCGCTGACCGCGGATCTCAATCGACTGACAATGCCGTCAAATACAGAATTGCGATTGGCCTGGGCGAATGCCTGATGCTACGAGGCCAATATGTCGACGCCGCGCCGCAGTTTGAACGAGCGGCAGACTTGGCGGAGGGGCCGCTGGCTCGAGCTCAGGCTACTTGCAAACTGGGAGAACTCGCTTTTAAACGCGGAGAAATGGAAGCTGCTACACACGCATTCGAACAGGCGCTCCGCCAACTTGGACGATGGGTTCCGCGCAACGCGATCGTGATGTTTGTGTTTTTCTTATGGGAAGCGTTGATCCAGGGACTGCATACACTGCTGCCGCGACTTTTGACGTCGCGAAGCAAGAGCCATCCGTCGGAACCGGAATTGCTCGGATACAGGATCTTCAGCCGGCTGGCTCACGGTTATTGGTTCACCCGTAGTAAAACCCACGTGCTTTGGACTCATTTGCGCGGGATGAATTTGGCCGAGTATTATGCACCGACACTGGAGTTGGCACAGTCCTATTCAGAGCACGCTCCCGCGATGAGCCTGGTTCCGTGGTACGGCCGCGGGGTGGCGTATGCCCGGAAGTCATTGGCCATTCGAACGACGTTGGGAGATCTTTGGGGACAGGGACAGTCGCTCCATTACCTGGGAGTGGTCCTCTATAGTGGGTCACGTTATCGCGAGTGCGTTGACCGATGTCGCGAGGCCGTTCGGCTTTTGGAACGCACGGGCGATTTTTGGGAGGTGCATATCGCCCGATACCAGATCGCCGCGGCTTTGTATCGTCTGGGAGACCTGCAAAGCGCCGTGGAACAAGCTCAGCGAATCCATGAATCGGGTTTGGAGCTCGGCGATTTTCAAGCGTCGGGAATCAGCTTAGACGTCTGGGCGCGGGCCGTACCGAATTCTGTCCCGGTCGACGTTCTGCGGACGGAGCTTGAGCGAACTCGCCCCGACGCTCAGGGGACTGCGCAGGTTCTGCTGGCCGAGGGTGCTCGTTTGATGGGAGTGAAAGATTACGAACAGGCGGCCACTGCCTTTGAACGTGCTCTTGATGTTGCCGGACAAGCGGGCGTCGTGAATGCCTATGTCGCCCCCAATTGGGCCTGGCTGGCCAGTGCCCTGCGTTGTCAGGCACTGAACGATCAGAGCCAGACTCCCCGGCATCGACGTCGTCTTTTAAGGCGTGCGACAGGCGTTGTCGGTCGGGCTGTCTGTTTGGCGCTGCGATTCCGTAACGATTTACCTCACGCCTTGCGTGAGGCCGCATTGATTTTGGCCTTACGTGGCTGTAACTGGCCAATTCGTCGGTTGCTCAATCTCAGCCTCGCTGTCGCACGGCGACAAAAGGCTGATTATGAATTCGCTCAGACGTTGAATGCTCGGGGGCAATTGGGAAAAGAATTCGGTTGGCCAGAAGCGAAGGATGAGATTGAACGAGCCGCGACCCTGCTTTGCAACTTCAGTCTGGCTACGGAAAGCACTCACGTGTCGGATGGTGTCGCCCAACCGGCCACCATTTCGCTGGCGGATCGTTTTGATGTTGTCCTACATGCCGGTCGCAAAATTGCGTCCGCGCTTTCTCCCGAAACCGTTTTTTCCGAGGTCCGCGGAGCCGCCAAGCGGTTGTTGCGAGGTGAAACGTGCGAGGTGATCCCGGTTTCCCGTGAGGCACTCACTTCCCAAGATCGGCTGGCGGAATCAGCGGAACAGTCGTTCCGGTCGAGTCTCATGCAACGAGCATTGGATGTCGGGCATGCTGTCACTCAGTCCGAAGAAGCCCCCAGTCGCCGTTCCAAGAATAACGCTCCTTCGGGATCCAGCTCTTCACTCTGCGCCCCGATTTTCGTTCGAGGTGCCGCAGTCGCATGTCTGTGCGTTTCCCACGAACATATTTACAATTTGTTCGGCGCGGACGAAGAGAGATTGGCTGATTTTATTACGGCGATCGCCGGGGCCGCTCTCGAAAACGCGGACGGATTTGTTCAACTTCAACAACTCAACAGCACGCTCGAACAACGAGTGGCCGAACGAACTGCGGCCGCGGAAAAACGCGCTCAGGAACTGATTGTCTCGAACATTGAGCTGGAGCGAATCGCGATTGAGTTGCGTCGTACGGAAGACCAGTTGCGCGAGGCCAAAGAGGCGGCTGAGAACGCTAGCCGCGCTAAGAGTCAGTTTCTCGCGACCATGAGCCACGAGATCCGTACTCCAATGAACGGCATCATCGGCATGACAAATCTGGCTTTGATGACCCATCCCACGTCGCAGCAACGGAGTTACCTGACCGTGGTCAAGCAATCGGCCGATTCACTATTGCGGCTGCTAAATGACATCCTCGATTTTTCCAAAATCGAGGCGGGACGTCTGGAATTGGAAGCAATCCCTTTCGATCTTCACGAAACGGTGAGCGACGCTGTTCGTATTCTCTCTGTCAGAAGTTCGCAGAGCGGCCTGGAACTAAACTATCAGATCGCTCGCGACGTCCCTCAGTTTGTCAGCGGCGACGCGGGACGGTTGCGACAGATCATCGTGAATCTCGTCGGGAACGCAATCAAATTTACCTCTGAAGGTGAAGTCGATATCGAAGTCCGCACCGAACAACGGTACGAGGACGAAGTCGTGCTCCATTTTTCGATTCGTGATACGGGCATTGGTATCTCACCTGAACAGCAAAAACGAATTTTCGAATCGTTCAGTCAAGCAGACAATTCGATTACACGTCGCTTTGGTGGAACAGGATTGGGGTTGTCAATCTCATCCGAACTTGTGCAGCTGATGGGTGGACAAATCTGGGTCGAGAGCGAAATGGGAATTGGCAGCACGTTCCAGTTTACCGCCCGGTTTGCGATCACCGCCGATTCAGGCACATGTTCAAACGGTCGTGCGATCTTTCCGTCAATCCCTGTCATGGTGGTCGACGATCATCCGACCAGCCGACGCGTTCTGAATGATACACTGGAACAAATGGGATTGAGGCCGCAGGCCGTACCAAATGCGGAAATGGCCTTCTTAATGATGCGTTACGCCGCCAAGTCGGGTGCGCCATTTCAACTGTCCGTTATCGATTCCACGATGCCGGGTCAGGATGGATGGTCCTTGGCAGAACAAATCCGCCGTGACCCCGATCTTGCTGATTGTCCAATTCTCATGTTAGTACCGGCTGGTCACGGCAGTACTGAGAAGCGAGCGGAAGAATTACTGTCGAACACGTGGTACTTTACCAAGCCCGCCAAGATTTCCGAGCTGACCGAAGCAATCAAGGAGGCACTTGCCCTGTCGTCCGGCATCGACCAAGTGCCCGCTGAAGATCCTGTCAGTGATGTGCAACCCATGCACATCCTTTTGGTCGATGACGCGCCCGTCAATCGAGAAGTTGCCACCGGCCTGTTGGAGATGTTCGGACACCATGTGGAAGTCGCAACGAACGGGCGCGAAGCATTGGAGATCCTCGAAGTGCGCGAATTCGACGTCGTGCTCATGGATCTCGAAATGCCAGAGATGGATGGAATGAGTGCCACGATTGCAATCCGCAATCAAGAGCGGAATAAAGCAAATCGGACCCCCATCATCGCGATGACGGCGCATGCGACAGCCGAAGTTCGCGAGGAGTGCCTCAAGGCTGGAATGGATGGGTACTTGACCAAACCGATTCAACCGTCAGAGTTGCTCAAAACTCTCGAGTCCATCTCGAACCGACTTGCTGTCGTCTAGACGGAACTTGAAGGCTGATGACTCGGATCCGATCCCGTCGGGCGTGCGAGGACGCGCTTTGGATTCGCTGGAAGTTTAGAGGTGCGACGGCATTCGATCACACCCCGGTTCATCTCATTCGATATTGCCTCACCCTGGGCCACCGATGCCGGGTTGGAACATGTGAGCCACTTGGCCAATTTGACCACGTTACGACTGGATAATACCCAGATCACCGATGCGGGACTCGCCGTGTTGGGACAGATCAAGTCGCTGACCTCGCTCTCGCTCAGGAAAACGGAATTCACCGGCGTGGGTTTCAATGTCTTGGGCGAATTCAAGCATCTTACCGAGATCGACGTCTTTGGTACGGCCCTCACGGATTCCGGGATGAAGAATTTGGGCAAGCTCACAAACCTCAATTCGCTGAACCTGGGCTTTACGAAGATTACCGATGCAGGACTGAAAGATTTGGGCGAACTGTCGCAGCTCACAGAACTTCATCTGACAGGCACTTCAATTACCGATGGCGGGATTCAC
The DNA here is from genome assembly GCA_903871875.1 of uncultured Schlesneria sp. GTDB lineage: Bacteria > Planctomycetota > Planctomycetia > Planctomycetales > Planctomycetaceae > Schlesneria. Next base: position 4,468 of record CAIQIR010000172.1, on the reverse strand, counting down.
GAATTGAGAGGCTTCAAGAATCTGACTCGGCTGTACCTCAGCAATGCCAACGTGACGGATTCCGGCCTGAAGGAGTTGTGCGAACATCACAACCTGACGCAGCTCAGCTTATCGAAAACCGAAATCACCGATGCGGGACTGAAGAATTTGAGTGAGCTTGAGAACCTGACGTCGCTCAACCTCGATTCGACCAAGATCACGGATGCCGGGGTCGAAGCGTTGCGGGGGCTGACCAACCTGACGCAACTCGGCTTATCGAAAACCGAGATCACCGATGTGGGGCTGAAGAATTTGAGTGAGCTTGAGAATCTGATGTCGCTCGACCTCGGCTCGACCAAAATTACGGATGCCGCCCAAAAATATTTGCGGGGATTCGCCAAACTGAAGTATCTCAATTTAGCGAACACGGAAGTCAGTGACGTGAGCCTGACGGAATTGCGAGAAGTCGTGAGCCTGTCCACGCTGGATATCAGACACACCAAAGTCACGAAAGAGGGTTGTCAGGAACTGAAGAAATCTCTGCCGAAGATCCTGATTTTGAATTTCTGAGGAAAAAAGAACACGCCCCATCAAAACGGTGCGTTACGTTACTGTGGACATGTCCCCTGGCACCGTTCTTCGTTTCGACACTGTGGTGCCGCTTCTGATCGACCATCTGCCGACGGATGTTGGACCGGCCATTAAGAGGACGGCTGACGATCTGTCAACAGGTCGAAATGCGGAACAGGGGCAGACGCTTTTTGAGATCGACGCCATCCCCTGATTCCCGTCGCAGCACGTAACGCCTCGCTACTTTTTCGTCGTCACGTCCAAAGGATCGAGCGTCAGAGTCTTTCCTTTTTCGATCTTGATCTTCAGCGGCGATGTCTCTTGCGTGATGTATTTCCCGTGCAACCGATCTTTGGCCTGCTTTTCTTCCGCAGGAATGTTCTTCTTGCCCATGGTCATCCGACTTGGTGGCCAAGTAACGAGTAGGGCATACTCTCCCTCGGGAAGACCGTCGCCCGACTCATAGGTGCTGAATTTGAAATGCCCCTCTGCGTCACTCGTCGCCTGCCGTGCCTGATGCTTCCCTTCATTGGAGCCCAATGGCATCGCGGCGAGAATTACCCCGGATTCCGGATTTCCATCGACGGTGATCACACCGTTGACCTTAAAGACCGGCACTTTCTCGATCTTCGGACCTGACTGACTTGGGCCGCACGAAGCGATCAAACAACAGGCCGCACCCAGCACTGCAAAGCCACAAAACCTCTGCGCCGACATAAAGCCTCTCCAACCATGAAGAATTAGACTGTCACTGTACATCAAGACTTAAGGGATGATTTGCTGTTTCAAGGTCTTTGCAAAACCAAAAACTCCGGCACGTCTCGATTTGGTCGTTTCGTGCCGGAGAATCTGAGTACCTGATGCGAATCTTGGCGCTAAACGGAACGCTTAGCGCTTGGATTCGACAAGAGATCCTAGAACTGGAGATTGTTCGTCTCGCCACCTTGGCAACTGACCGCCGCGGCATACGTCAGATCGTCGATGTTCGCGCTGATGAAATGAACCGTTCCATCCCCCATCAGTGCATGTCCACCACCGGCGTGGAATGCATAGATCCCTGATCCTTGAATGTTCGAACAATTCACGACGCAGGGTCCACCTTCCCCAGGATTCGTGCCGTCAGGCAGGGTGCCGTGTGTCCATTCGACGTTCCAGAAATCGGCCCAACCGCCGCCGCCTTCGAAGGCTTGAGTCGCGATTTCCCCAGTGGGGCCCGACATATTCAGCAGGGTCGTCGTCGCATAGTCCACTGGCTTGCCGTTGGCCCAGACGTTATTGCGACCGGCCTTTTCAAACAGAAACATCGTGTTGGACAGACCGTCGGTAACCTTCGCGATCGTAGCACTGATGTCTTGAGCCCCGACCAAGCCTTGGAGCAGAGGATTTAAACTAGAAAACGAGGCATCGGCACGGGCACTATAATATGGGTCATGCCACAACCCGTCGCGTTGACCGTCGTTCACTTCCCGACCCAACTCAGCCTTGAAGTAACCGCCGCAGAACATGTAATCGGCGATCCCCGCGTTCACATCGACTGTACCGGACATCGGAAGGGGAATCGCAAATGCCATAATCGTGGCGTTGATGTATTGGTTATTGAAATCGGCGCTCGACACGAATGTCGGGTTTCCGCCGCCCAAAATGGCCTTCAGAGGATTAACGGGATTACCGCCAGTTGCCGAAGGACAGCGCCAGGCAGGGATGTTTTTCGCCTGCAAAATGGCATTGTTAATGGGAGTGGTCGAAGTATCAAACGACGCGAGATTGTGATTCCATTGATTGTAAATATTCCCCTGATCAATGTACGGCAGAAGCGCCACACCATGGGAGGACGTCCCCGTAATCGGACACGATCCCAGGAGCGACAAGGTCACACCGTAGATCGGGTACTGGCCGTAGGTGCTCTCGTAATTGGCGAGAGCCAGACCCAATTGCTTCAGGTTGTTCTTGCATTGCGTTCTGCGTGCGGCCTCGCGGGCCTGCTGAACTGCTGGCAACAGCAGCGCGATCAGCACGGCGATGATCGCAATCACCACCAGCAATTCAATCAGCGTAAATCCTCGTTTTCGCAACAAACTTGGCCGTAGCGACATTTCGGAACCCTTCCAAAAAAGCCATAGAACAGAAAAAACCAACACCGACGGTAAACGCACAACAAACGTGCGGACGACAGGCAGATGAGATGAATGGGAATTTGGCAAAGAACGGCTGAAGAATCGCCGGACTGCGAATATTTGATGAATATTTGGTGAACTTGCTCTTAAGAATGTGATGAAGTGTCAATGGTATTCAATGAATCTGTTTAGAAAAGCATGAACATAAATGCATGTTTAGACTTCTCATTTCTGTTTCGATTTGTCTCTGGCACGTTTGTGCAAAAGGAGGCCAGCGTAAAGCACAACCAACGTGAAGCGGTCATTCAATCGCAGCACAGCCCGTTTTTCATTCCCGACCACATCCAAAGCATCGATACCAACTCGACTGCACAAATCGAAGCAGAAGCCGTCAGCGATCGAATTTGGACGCCGCAGGAGATAGCGCAAGAGCTTTTGAAAAGTGGAGCATCAGAACACGTTTCTCGAAGAATCGGCGAGGGATGCCGAGCCACTGAGTTCCCCAATGGCCTTCGCATTGTCCGCGAGCCGTGGGAAGTGGTTGGCGAAACTCCAGATCGAGACAACGAACCGTCTTTCCGTTCGAACCTTGGATGATCCGCCGATACCGAGGGTGATCTTGAAAAGTTCAAATAAGCAAAGCGACGAATCGCCGCTTTAAAGCCGATCACCGCTTACCGCAGGACTGCTTGCCTCATGCCAGCAAGCCCGAAAGTGGCGTCGGCGATTGCGTCTCTCTTGAACGATTCCAAGTTGCATCGTTAGTCTACCGGGTGATTGATACGCCTTTTCTTTTTACAGGAGTTTTCGACGGCTGGCCGATTGGTCAGCGAATGACAATCTGAAATAACGCGCGTGCGTTTATGAACTGATTACCGCCGCGCAGCTTCCGCAGCCACCAGTGTCAGTGAAATCGCCAAAGAGGCCACGCCCATGGAACGCGACCACCTGCCGCCGATTCGCGAGGCGCCTGAATAGGTCCTGAAGCTCGACCGCGACCAGATTGTCGTCCGATCGTATGTCGGCGGCTTGGTGAAATCGTTTGAGCGGAAGGCGGCCTGACGGGCCGTGTTATTTCGCGCTGTCCGCGTTTCAAGTAGAACATTCGATAGTGTGGGGCGGGACAGTGCGTTCCGTCGACTGACTGGCTATCTCACCGATAAAAACTTCACAAGATAGAACACTTTGCTTCGAATTGAGAAATCGCAAATGAGATCGTGCTACAAATTAACTTGCGTTACGGCAATTCTTTTCACAACGGCTCAGGTCGGATCGGCCCAAGTCGCCGAAACCATCTACTTGGGTGGCGACATCGTCACCGTGGATGACAAGAATCCCACTGCGGAAGCGCTGGCGGTTCAGTCCGGCAAGATTATCGCCGTGGGTAAGAAGGCCGATGTCTTGAAACTCAAAGGGGACGTCACGAAGGTGATCGACCTCGGCGGCAAGGCCTTGCTCCCGGCTTTCATTGATGCCCATTCGCACTACATTAACTCCCTCTCAGTCGCCAACCAGTGCAAGCTCTACGCACCGCCATCCGGTCCAGGTCAGGACGTACCGAGCATCATCGCAGAACTGAAACAGTTCGTCGTCGATCAGAAGATTCCCAAAGGCAAAGAGATCATCGGCTATGGTTACGATGACAACGTGATGCCTGACGGCCGATTGCTCAATCGTGACGATCTCGACGCAGCGTTTCCGGATAACCCAGTGCGTATCGATCACGTTTCGATGCATGGAACGGTATTGAACAGCCTGGGTCTCAAAAAGTATGGATTCAGCGCCGAGACCAAGACACCCCCCGG
>CAIQIR010000171.1 GCA_903871875.1 uncultured Schlesneria sp. | reverse complement strand
GTGATGCATCCAATCAGCGCGAGAGTTGCCGCCGTGGACACCTCCCATGAGTTGGTCAAATTCAATCGCGAGCAGATATAACCGCAGAGCCGTCGAATTTTCGCCGTGCTTCCAAACGCGGTCGGATTGAGTAATGAAAGGATGTCGGCCAGCAGGCTGACGCTCCCCCCGAGTGTTTTGGAGAGAAGTTCGCGTTCGGCCGTCACAAGTGCATGGTGCTGTAGGGCCGCGCTGACAGCGGCGGTCAGCGATTCCGTGGAACACGGCTTCGTGAGAAAGCGGAAGACGCAACCATCGTTCACCGCGCTCACGGCCGTCTGTTGATCGGAATTGCCGGTCAACATCAATCGGACCGTATCCGGCGACTCTTGTTGGACTCGTCGCAGGAACTCGATGCCATTCATCGACGGCATCCGCATGTCGGTGACAACGACATCGTAGGGACCGGTCGTCGCCATGGCTCGCAGCCCCGCGAGCGCCCCTTCCGCGGTCTCGAGCTGGAACTGTTTACGTAATTGACGCTGTAATCCCTGCAAGATATTCGGCTCATCATCAACGAAGAGGACTTTCCCATCGGAGGTCATGTTGTGTTCCCTGGAAGAAGAGCGGCAGTTTGTTCACGCCAGACGGGAATGCGATGTTCCAGTCCGAGCGTTCGGAGATAATCCTGGTCCAGCACTGCGCCGAAGGGCCAATGGCTGGTGGAATCGAGTTCTTGAACGAGAGCATCCGCCACGTGCACCGCCGTGAGGACACTGAATTCATCGTCGGTGCAGGAGCGCGGAGTATGGTGGTAGGCCAGGGCCTCGACGATCCTGTCGGGCAGTCCCCACAAGCCGACGAGATAGGCACCCAATTCGGCGTGCGTGACTTCATAATTCTGGGACTCGATTTCCCAGATCTGCTTGCCATCGCAACAGGCTGAATCCAAAAGCCGTGGATAGTCGTCTGGCCGGCTTTGCAACAGGATCAAGTGTCCAACGTCCATGACGATGCCCGCCAGCATGGCCTCGTTCGCCGAAGTCGCATCATTGGGGCGTTCCAGTAGCATCAGCCGTTGTGCGGCCATGCTCGTCAGCAGGCTGCGTTGCATCAGGTCATCTAAAGAGATCTCGCGTGGCAGGTTTCCTTCGAATTGAGTGAACACGCCCGCAGATAAGGTTAAGGCTCGCAACCGATCCAGTCCGATGAGGCTCGCGGCATGCGTGGGACTCTCAATCAGGCTCGGCCAACCGAAGAAGCAAGAGTTCACAAGCTGTAAGAGTCGACACGAGATGGCCAAGTCCTGTGAGATCAGGTCGCCGATACTTTTGACGCTGACGTCTGGCGACTGAAGAAGTTCGACCAGTTGTTGATAGACGCGAGGAATACTGGGCAGCTTGGGTACGCTCGCCACAAGGGACAGAAGTTGAGGTCCGCGAAACAAATCTCGTAACGCACAGGCCCGATTGATGGAGTCTTTGAGGAGGTCGCAATTGCAAGGTTTCGACAGGTACTGGTGGACTGGTCCGACGGCCCGCAGAATCTGCTCCTGATCCGATTGGCCGGAAAGCATGATGCGGACCGTGTCCGGTGTGCGTCGCATGACCTCGTTCAAAAGGTCGGCACCGTCCATGATCGGCATTCGCATGTCGGACACGACGACATCGAATGGCTGTTGGTCAATGAGATCGAGCGCTTGTGCGCCGCTCTGCACGAACTCCATCTGCCAAGTCGATCGTTGTGAACGTAAGACGCGCCGCAATCCTTCCAAAAGTTCCGGCTGATCATCAACAAACAAGATGCGCTTCACGGCTTTGAACTCCTTCCGACGTTTGCTCTTCTAAAGGCAATCGCAGAACAAAAGTTGTTCCACGGCCAACCTCCGAGGTCACAGAAATCGTGCCGCCGTGTTTCTCGACGATGACAGCATGAGCAATCGCCAATCCCTGGCCGGTTCCCTTTCCCACTTCTTTCGTTGTGAAGAAGGGTTCAAAGACTCGTTGAAGGATTTCCGGTGGAATGCCCGGGCCATTGTCGGTCACAGAGATTTCCGCCCAGCCGTCAATGCGGCGAGTCTGCACCACGATGGTGCCGAGTTGATCCGCTTGACGCCCCGGCGCATCGCCGATGGCTTGCGCCGCATTCACAATCAAGTTGACTAACACCTGGCTCAGTTCGCCGGGCAGGCAAAATAGCGAAGTCAGTTCGGGATCGAATTCCGTTTTGAGATTGGCAATGTACTTCCATTCGTTACGACAGACCGTCAACGAGTTTTCAATAATACGACGAGGATCGGTTGCTTCTTTAACATGTGTACCAGGGTGCGAGAATTCCTTCATCGCGCGAGTAATTTGCGAGATCCGCTGTATTCCGTCCAAGGCCTGTTCGATCGCGACCGGAATTTCTGTCCGTAGATAGGGGAGGTCTTTGGCACTCGCCAACTCTTGCCAGTGGGTTCCCGTCAAAGGTGCTTCGGCCCCGATTCCGTCGAGCTGCGCCAACAATCCTTCAATGTCGCGAAATGAATCTTGCAGGAACCGCGCGTTGTCGCCCACGTATTGTGTCGGCGTGTTGATCTCGTGGGCGATGCCGGCGGCCAATTGACCGACCCCTTGCATCTTTTGGGCGAGAAGCAATTGCGCCTGCATCTCTTTGCGATGTGAAATATCGTGAAAGAAGATGTTCACGTTGTATTCGTCGCCAAAGCAAACCGGCGAGCCAAGGGCCACAAACGAAACAGAGGCTTCTACCGGAATGAATTGACCGTCGCGATGTTTGGCCATTGTTTCCAAACGTTGTCTCGACGATTCATCTTCCGTCGTCGTGGGCTGTCGCTTCGAGAACAAGATGGCCATCTCGGGCACACCCAGGAACTCATTGATATTCTTCCCGATCACTTCGTGGCCGGACCAACCGAATAATGCGCTCGCCCGGTCGCTCCATTCTTCGATTGTCCCGTTCACATGAGCCACCACGAAGGCATCATAGGCCGTGTCGATAATCATTCGCGTGCGCAGACTGCTCTCTCTCATCCGATATTCACTCTGTTCCAATTCGAGCGTACGCGTCTGTACTTCTGCATCGACCACGTCCTTCGTGACCGACAGGTTCGCCCATTGACGAGCTCCCTCTCGCATTTCGCGCTGCGATTGAATACAGGCCGTGATCAGCACGGAATCTTCGAAAAGCACCCAGCCGGCGTGCTCCAGCCATCTCCAGGGGCTGACCATCGCCACGCCGAAGACCGATTCCGGCCAGAATAGTCCACGCACCATGTGGTCGAGAGCCACAACCACGGTGGCCAAAATCAGAATCGAGTTGGTTCGATAGAGCGCGAGGAAAGCTAAAGAGCCGAACACGTGAAAGTGAGTTTCGATTCGACCACCGCACAAATGAACTAACAACACCGATGTCAATACCTGCGCCAGGCAGATCACGAAACGATTCATCGACGCGCCGGGGCTGTACCACACTAGCATGACAACCGGCAGTGCAAGGGCTCCTCCTACGAGGACGGCGCCGACGACGTGAATATGCAACTGGTCTGTGGCGCCGATCCAGGTGCGCGGTGTAATCCAAGTCGCGATGATGATCGCCGCCAACCATTGCACCAACATTAAGGGTGCGAAGACACGATCCGTGCGAGCGGCGACTTGCCGCATATTGTCCAAATATCGCTGGGAGGCCCGTTCCTCTACAACTTGGGAGAATTTGGCCGACAGATCTGGTTTGTTGCGGAAAATAGTCATACCGGTTTTTCTATTCGCATTTCTGACGGTCGTTTGCCGAAAAAAGTGGGCAGCCAAAGACGGCATTCGTGGCTTCCGCTACGTGTCCCGCAAGATGCTGCTTGAGCGCCGTGATACCGCGATTCTCGCCCTCGTGACCGCGTGCCGGAGTGATCCCGCCGGAAAACTGCAACCGGCCGTCGTTGTCATACAGGCAGGCATGGCCCGATGTCGCGACTCCAAACCGTTGCGCTTCGGCACCGCCTCGATCAACCTGGACGTGAACGCCGCTCAGGGATTGGCTCCAATCCCACAGGATGCCTTGCTCCCAGCCAGCCGCACATTGTTCAGGGCGCAACATGACGATCACGGTCCGCAACTCTTCCCGGCGAACCAGCAGGCGTTCCAGTTCACGCAGCGTCGCTCGGCTGCACGGACAGCGCGGATGCAAAAAGACGACTAATGTCGACCGTTGATGATCCCTCGAGATTTGACTTGAGCGCGGCCAAACCCGCGGTGTCTCTCCCTGCGCGCCTGGTGTCTGTGAATACACCACCAGCGCGGAGAGTCCGAATAAGGCTGTCAGCAGTCCGCAAGCGGCCAATGCCACCAGCCCGAGAGGCTGTCCCGTGTAGAGCCTGATATTCGCCGGGATTTCAGCGGAGATGTCACTCAGAGTTTTCATAGCGATGGTTTCGTTCTATTGATGATCGCGAACGCGATGAATTCAAGCGGTTGCTTGTTTTTGTGAAGGAAAAATCAAGACCGTTTCCGCAGGTGATTCGTCCGCCAATGCGGAACGTAATTCCTCAATTTCCGGAAGCCTGGAAAGAAAGGCCGCGTGGACTTGTGGGTCAAAGTGACTGCCCACGCTTTCGGAGATCAGTTTCAAGGAGTGTTCCAAGGTGAACGCAGGCTTGTAACATCGTGCTGTCGTGAGCGCGTCAAACACATCTGCCATCGCGACAATTCGTCCCGCCAACGGGATATCTTCCCCCGCCAAACCTGCGGGATAGCCTGTGCCATCCCATCGCTCGTGATGGGTGAGAGCAATTTCTCGTGCCGTCTTCAGCACCGGATCATCCAGGATTTCCTTGATCGCCGTCTGATCGGCCGTTACGGGGAGCCGCCAGTCGATCCGTTGGCTAAATTCGTTGCCCAAGATCCTGCCGCCAATTCCGCAATGTGTTTGCATGATGCGGCGTTCTTCTTCAGTCAACTTGCCGGTTTTCTTCAAAATCGCGTCGGGTATCGCAATCTTCCCCACGTCATGAAGTGGCGCGGCGATGAAGAGGGAAAGAACCTCATCAGGAGGCAACTTCAACGCCTCGGCAATCACACGGCTGAAATGGGCTACGCGTACGACATGCCGGCCGGTGTCTTCGTCTCGGTATTCCGCCGCATTGGCCAACCTCGCCACGATCTCAAGACGGGATTGGTGCAGTTCACGCGTTCGCTCCAAGACGCGTTGCTCCAATCGCTCATTCCGATCATTTAGCTCGTCGTAGCAAGCTTTGAGCCGTAACGAACCACGCAGTCGTGCCAGTAGCTCTTCGAATTCGATCGGCTTATTCATCAGATCGGCCGCACCCGCGTCCAAAGCCCGTCGCTTCAGATTACGGTCACGCTCGCCGGTGGCCACGATCACGGGAATATTCTGCGTCGCCGGATTCGCCTTCAAATAGGTCAATAATTCCAATCCCGACATGTATGGCATTTCAAAGTCGGTCACGACCACATCCGTCGGATGTCGACGAATTTCGTCGCACGCCACTCGGCTGTCCGTGTGATAGGAAATCTCCCACATCGCCCCAAATGGGCGAAGCATTCGCCGATAGGCGGCGATCGTATTGGCGTCGTCGTCGACGAACAGGATGGTGGGTTTCAAACTCATAATCGCAATCAAAAAAACCTGGTGTCAGGCAGGGGCAAGAGATCAAGTGGCACCAAGTGCATCAAACAAGCGGTCGAGCGGTCGTCTAACGCAAACATGCCTCGGGGTTGAAAAGGGTATCGAATCAAAACACCGCAGCATGTCTGCTTTGCGGAAGACCACGTCTCGCCGAATATTGTCTCGCGAACGCAGATTTTTCTGTTCAATATCTGCGAAACGACATCTTCCATCGGGGTTGAAGAGCGTCATCCGGCGATCCCAAGTCGAGACGTGGTATGGTGAAATCACTACGTCGAAATCGCACAATGATCCACGTTGCCATTCGGAGTCAATCACCGCAATGAATACAAAAGTCACCGACGAACGTGGGAAACCACGTTCGTTTGGAGGGGGCGGATCGGACTCGGCGTACTGGGGACCGCTTCATTCACGGTCTCTCAAACGGTGTCGCAAGGTCACCCGACGGGGAGAAACAAAGGGAGACCGACGACAAAACTCGCCGATTTGAATCTGTATTAATCGGCACATCGCTGAAGTTCCGTGGCCGACATGGCGGGGATCCTCGAAGCGGATGACTTGGGGAACATGAGTCACTCGGCGAAGTTCTTCGGCGACGACTTCAAACCGATGCAGGCGACGGATTGCGACGTTGATTGTCAGCGATCGCTGCGCTCGTCACAACCAGCGTATCGGCGACGCGATCACCCAGTCGTTGACGATACGGCGACAACAACATGCTGATCGCCGCGGGAAGCGGCGTCACGAAAAACACGATGTCGACGCCGTACATGAGGCAGCGAACGAGCGAGCGAGCAATCCCGCAGCGGCGAAGCGTTGATCGCCTGGTTCGAATTCCAAGCAGCCATTTACCTGGCGTAGCCCCAAACTGACCTTCCTGTAGGACCCTCAAACAACACACCACCAGGGCCATGTTCAGCAAAGCGGATTTGATGCGCATCAGATGGGGATAGCGTGTGCGTCCAAATGCCGATAGCAACACTGATTCGCTCACACGGTCTGGAATCCGTTCCAGACTGGACAGTCCTTCCGGAAGCAAGATCTCGTTCTCCAGCTGATGCAACGCATTGCAGATCTCTCGAGGTGTTGCTCGTTCCCACTTCATTTTGGTCATTCGCGATTGAACAGCAGCCGAAACGAAGAGAATTGCCGTCAAGAGCGTTAGATCAATGGCCAGCGCAAGCACTCGTCGCCAGGTGGACGCGAAGACCGCTCGTTCCAGGCCGAATTCATAAGTCTTATCGGATCGGGCACGAGTCAGCACTTCGGTAGCGGCGAAGACCAGTACATGATGTAACAGCCACGCGGCGCAAATTCCGGCGGCAAGACGGTGCCAGTGAGCGATGTACTGGCGCTCACACCCCGGCAGCACCAAATGAGGTGGCTGGACGGTATTGTCCTCGACTCGGCTGAAGGCGGTAGAATAGAACGCGTTGTCGTAGTGAATGACGTATGCGGTCCCCTCTGCGAAATCGGCCATCAGTGACGGGAACGTGCCCGGTATTGTCTCTCGGTCAAATCCCTTCGTCATGTCCCATTGACCAGACTTCGTTCGTTGAATGCAGCGTGGCGGCTGGCTTCCCGTGCAGAATAGCATTCCCTGTCGATCGCTTCGCATCTGATGACAATAGCCGTTGGGGCCGCCGATCGGAATTTTCTCCCAACCGGAAACCTCGCGTTTGAAATTGTCCGGTGCCATTGCCGAAGCGTCTTCGCCGTCGTCGTCAACAAATTCAAACCCGCGTCGATAAGCGGCAAAACGAGAGTTGTCACGAAAGAATAGATGAGTCGTTTCCTCGTCCTGGATGACGGTCAGATGGATTTGAAATCCCCGCCAGATCGTCGGAATGACCGGCTGAAACGTGGACAGTGGCAAGATCGAGGAGTGCGTGTGATCGGAATTATGGGACCAGGTCCGGCTGAGCCCTGGAAGCAGGATCTTTCGGCCGATAACCCATTGGTCATTCGCCAGGTGAACCAGTCGAAATTCGTCGTCGCGAACGAGGCCCGCCGCGTCGACCGTTTCCGCGACGGTCGTGACTTGGCCGTCGTAAAGAAACGGAGTGACGTGAAAAAAGCCCGAGTTCGCAGGTAAGGTGGCCAGCTTTTTGACCGACGTGCCTTCCATCCGAAAAATCGCGGTGGAACTCGTCGCGTACAACTGGTCGTTCATCCACAGCGGTCGGGCCGCTTCGCTCGAAAGTACTAACCCCGTTGCGACCTCGTTGCCTGTTGTCAAATTCACCCGTTGGAAGCGGGTTTCTTGCAGCCTGTGTGACAGCCAGCCTGCGGAACTTTGAAAGACCGGATACCACAATTCACCGTTCCGGATGCTACCTTCGTTATATCGTCGAGGTTCGTTGGAAATTCTTCCCAGCGATTTGTGGGATAGGGCGGAAGTGATCGTCCAGGCAACCATTCCCACCGGCAAAGCGATGCTCAGCAGAATCACCGAGACAGTCAGGGCGATCTGGTGATAGCGAACAGTCGGCCGATGGATTGTCGAAGACACGCAATAGCTCCCGAGATCGCTGGCCCGTCAGGTTGTCCGTCGCGCCAGTCCCGCATCTCCGCCAAGGCGGAGATGCGGGACATCAAACTCCACACTACCGGCGTCACGTCAATTCCGGCAGTGAGACGACGCTTTCCCCCCCCCCCAGCCTGTTTGAGTCTGAGGCTTCGTCAAAATCCGATGACACAAAAGCTTCGCGGCCCGAAATGACCGGCATTCTTCAAACGAGTCTATTCAAACCTCAGCACCGAAAAGGAGTGCGCGGGAAAGACGTAGCTCACCCCCGTGTCGCCGAATTCCGGTCGCCACTGCCGCTCGGACGGCATGATCCGATGGGGATCCGCCTCCGAGTTCTTGTCGTCCAGATGCCCCGCGATCTGCGAGATGGTGACCACGCGACCACGGACATCCCGCCCTGAAATTTTCAACCGCGTAAAGATCGGTCGGTTTTCCGAATTGACGACTTGCAGTCCCAGGCGGGATCCGTCCTGGCTTTGTCGAGCCGTTACGTCCAGCGCCTGACCAGGGCATTGACAATCCGTCGCCACACAATGAGGAAAGTTGTTCTTTGCCAAGAGACGCGTCACTTCCGCGGAAGATTGCGTCCAGACTGCGGACGGAGATAGAAAGACCAGCCCCTGATCCCAGGCATTATCATTCTGACCATCCGGTTGCAGGCAATTGGCCGCGCAAATGATGGGAACCTTCTGGCCCATCCGCTGCAATTGATTCACCGTCCGAGCATGCGCCAGTCCCCGTCGCCACAGGTGATTGCCGGCATTCTCTTCAAAAACGCAGACCCGAAAATCCGCTCCTGCTCCCAGCTTCGTCAACCATTCGATCAATTCGCCAAGTACCTGAATTTGGAGATCGGCATCGCGCAGGCCATCGTTCCAAATATGAACGTCGAACCAGACGGGCTTGCCGTGTTGACGAGCGAATTCCAGAATCTTTTGATGAGCCGCCAGACTTTTGATATGCGGTGCGCCCGGGAAATCATAGGGATCGACAATGTGCTTGCCGTAGGCGAAGTCTCCCACAATCGGAATGATCTGGGGATCGCGACTCCAAATCGCTTCCACCAGGGGCCGAAACTTCTGCCAGTAAACCTCGTTGACCGCTTCTTCATTGCCAAGCTGCAGGTACTTCAGACGGAAGGGAGCGGGATGTCCATCGGCCGCCCGTCGCCGTCCCCACTCGCTGTCCGCAGGACCATTCACATATTCGACAAAATCGGCCAGATCCTGCGGTGTCTCGTCCATGTTCAGATCGGGGATACTGAGAAATCCCGCGGCTTCGCAGAAGCTCAAGAAGTCGATGATCCCCCAGCCATTGGTGGAATGCGCGTACCAGGTCCCTTTGTGGGGCGGGCGGCGATCGCGAGGGCCGATCATTCGCTTCCAACGGTACTCGGGCGAATTGACCATCGATCCGCCATAACGCAAGACGGTCAGCCCTTCATTGATCAACGCCTCACTGACATCTCGTCGTACGGACAAACCTTTGAATCGGCCCCATTCGCCCGGCTGCAGAAACACATAACCCAAAACAACCGTCCCAGGTTGTTTCAATCTCACGGTCAACGTTCCTCGCGAATCGTTCCTCGCGGGCGTCAACGAGAAATCGAGCCGTTGCCAGTCTCCCGCTTTGACGGTTAACGACGTTTCCGCCAGGACATCGGTACCCGCCTGGCTCTGCAGCGCCACCTGGAACGTGGTTGACCGATCGGCTTTTGCCCACACCACGCCTTCATAAGGGCGATCCGCGATAAAATTCATTCCCCATCGATTCAATCCGCGATTGTCGACACCGATCTCGCCCGGCCCCGACGTCATGGTGATTCGCTGACTTTGTCGCCCGACAAATCCCGTGGGGTCAAGCGAGATCGTCCCCTGACAGCCACCCCGTCGAACCGGTCGCCACTGCCCGCTCACGGCGTCTGCCAACGGAGCGGCCTCCGTCAAAGTTACCTGTTCGGTCTGATCGCCGGAGGTCATTCGCAGATTGCGGAAGCGAGCTTCCCGTTGCCAGGTCCGTAGACCCACTTTTCCCGCGTCGAGTGGATGTTCGTTGTCTTCGTATTTCTCGACCACGCGATCGTTGACCGAGATTTCCAGCATGCGATCCGTCATGCGAACCGAAAGCCGAATCCATTCATTGACAGGGACCACGCAGGGAATCGATTTGATGAATTCCCAATTCTGACGGTGGCGACCCAGCAACAACTCTTGTGCGTCGGCGTGCAGGGCGATTTCGTAACCCGTGAACAGATCCGCACCCGCGCCAGGGCGATCCACCTTCAGAATCAGTCCTGCATTGCCTGCGTTCTTGTCGGGAAACAGGATCTCGACCGAGACCACGCCATTTCCCACTGTTGCTCGATCATAAACCAGCTTCGGTCCTTCTCCCGCTCCGGCGATCACTTCGCCGTTTCGCACCTGCCAGGTACCTCCATAAGCGGAAAAACCGGGCGGAGCGGCGCTGAGGGCTGGCTCTTGAAAGCTCTCGCCGAAGACCATTTGGCTGTACAGCCCGCCATAAATCTCATGATTGACGTCTTCGATACACGCCCCGGTCGTATAGGGCGAGATTTCTGCCACGACCCGATCCGCGTGAACTTCAATCACCGCCTCGGGCTCGGCTCCCAGCAGTAGCGACCAGGAACCCAGCACCAGCAGTCCCACCAGCCATCCTCGTGACATCTGTTTCGAGTTCCTCAATCAGGCTGCCATCCCGTTTGTTGCTTTGCCGAATCATTCTCGCTCGGTCAAGAAGTGTGGTCTAACACCGGCAGCATGACAACCTTAAAAGCCACCGCAATCCGCACAGTCGCGGGTCCAATGGTGGTGACTGATCCTGTCCGAACTTATCGACAACGTCCAAATGACAATACCAAACGGAAAAACCGGCCGGCTTTCTTATTCCGTTCGCCGACCAATTTGCTTTATCTGCAGGCAGAATGAGAGTTTGGACGATGAGCCTCCTGACGACGCAACACTCCCGTTGAGTAACTGCAGACCGCAATGTCTTCACGGCCTGTCTTCCGCGATGGCCAACGGGCTGAACGCGAGTCTCTGCCAGTCTGTTGTCGCATCCTCAAAGTGAAAGTCTTGGGCAATTCATCTACCCCCTTGGTTCAAGATGACAAGTTTGAACTCATCTGTTGACGGCTAATTTGACTCGGGTTGCAGACCATGCATTCATTTGACATCAACGCATGGACTGTCATTGCCTGGGTGCTTGCCGCCGCCTGGGTGGCCGTGGTCGCCCTGTTCGCGCAAGGCATTCGCAAGCGATCATTGCTGCGACCACTCACCGATCGCTGCGAACCCGATCAACTTCCTCGACTCAGCGTGATCGTGGCGGCCAAGAATGAAGCCGACTGCATCGAATCCTGTATTCGATCGTTGTTCCGTCAGGATTATCCCCAACTGCAAGTCATCGCGGTCAACGACCGCAGCACAGATGACACTCGAGATATTCTCGATCGACTGGCGTTGGAGTTTGTCGATCGATTGCACGTCGTGCATGTTGCCTCGTTGCCGGCAGGGTGGTTTGGCAAGCCGCACGCGCTGACGGTTGGGATGCAAAGTGCCACAGGAAGTCTGGTGTGCTTCACGGATGCGGATTGCGTCTTTCAAGCCACTTCAGCGATCCGGACCGCCGTCGTCGAGTTGCAGCGTCGCCAGCTGCAGTTCTTCTCCGTGGCGGCCCGGTATGCCATGACGTCACTGCGCGAGTGCGTGACCGTTCCTTGCTGCTCGGAAATGCTGATGACCTGGCTACGTCCGGAACGCGTGGAAGATCCTCGCTGGCCCGACGCCTTCGCCAACGGCGCATTCATCCTGGTCCAGCGCGAACAATTCGACCAGATCGGTGGCTGGGGATCCGTCAAAACCACGATCAGCGAAGATCTGCAGCTGGCGCGATTGGCCAAACGCGCCGGCTTACGAGTCGGAATCGCCGCGGCCGACGGGTTCTATGAAACTCGTTCGTATGCCACCACGCGCGATTCGTGGAACGGTTGGAGTCGTATTCTGAAAGGGACGCTCACACCCGCGCAACTGATGATCACCGTCATGCGAATGCTGATCCTGTTCGCGCTGCCGCTGGGCGCCGTGCTAACGGGATCCCTGTTGACGCTGTGCGGCCAAGCGCCCAGGTGGTTCACGCCGGCCGCTGCGACCGGTTTCGCGATCGCCTTCGGCCTCAGGTGCGTCCTGGACGTGGCAATGTTCCGTCTCGTGGGAGCTCCCGTGGCTGCTGTCGTGCTGGCACCACTCGGACGACTGTTCGTCATGGCGGCTTCGATGCGAGCTCTGTTTTCGCACGCCGGGTGGGTCCATACCCATTGGCGCGGAGCAACCTACTCGGCCGGGCGATTGGTCATGTCGCAATCGGTCACACCGAAGTCACCAATTCGCTAGAGCGCTTCCACGATCATTGCGGCGTCCCGCGGGCCTCAATTCGTGACGTTTAACCCCTGTTTCAACGCGATGCGGAGGTGCGCCCCGCATGAGGCTCGAGCAGCACAGGTTTCCGACCTGCTCGTACCAGCTTTTGCACGGTCTTCACAATCTGAGGCAGAAAACCTCGTTCCAGATCCAGCGGATGCAGCACGACGCAAGGCAAAGCGCGGCGGCGGAACCGATATTGAACTTCGCCAAGTCGGTAACCCAGGCGGCACAATAAGCGGATCGGAGACACGTCCCAGACCCACGACGACAATGGCAACTGCTGGCCAGTTGAGGTCACAACCTTTCCGTAGCCCACGGTGTATTCGATGCCGAATCGGGCCAGCCGTTCGGGTGTCGCCAATCCGATGTTGTAGGTGGGAGCGATGAAGCCCCGTGCCGGCTGACCCAGCCAGCGCGTCAGAATCTCTTGTCCGGCCGTTAGTCGACGATCGGTCTCCGCGGAATCGAGACCATTCATTTCGTCTTTGCCATCCGCGATGGCCGACACCATGCCACCGCCGGCCGGTCGGAAATGTTCGTAGCCGTGCAGGACGATGTTGGCATATTCCTCGCGGACCCGTTCCAAGAACGCGCGGTCCCGTTCGGCCAGCGGTTCTCCGGCCCAGCAGGGCACGACCGCGGCCGTCATCGCATTGCCCACGAGTGGTGCCATCGCCTGAGTGAACGTCGCGACATGCGAAGCATAGATCGGGGCGACGTCATGCAGCATGACACAGAATGATTGCGAAAAGTCGATGGGTGGCAGAATGTCTGTCATGGTTAACAGCGAAGCCACAGCATCGAAATGCGGACTTCAACCTGCTCCTGGAAGTCATAAATCCGTTAAGTCAATCCGTCGGTATATCGGCCAATTCCGCCCGTCGACGACGAGAAAAACGGGTGATCTGGCGAGGAATTAACGGATTGTTCGCAAAATCCAGCGACCACATCCGTTTTCGGCAGAATGCGACCACGTCTACGAGATTTCCATCAACGTTTCGTACTGGGAAATTCGCATCGAACCCGGCGAGACGACTCTTCACACCGGGGACCGGCCATCGTTATCCAGTGACTCGATTCGACGCTCGAAATGTCGAATCAGCACCACGTGTCCCGCGAGAATCGATCTAGCCCTTCTTCTCTGGCTCACTGGTTTTGGGCGGTGAGGGAGAAGCTTGAGGGGCCGGCCAGCGGTACGGTTTTCCCGCTCGATAAAGAGCCAGTTGCTTGGGCCATTCCTCCTGCTGGGGAGCTCGCTTAATCGCCTGTTCCTGGAATTCGACGGCCTTGGCGAAATTTCCCGCCTCGGCATTGGCAGCCGCCATCACCCAGTATTCCTTGGCGCCCTTCGTGATGCTCAAATCAAAACAGCGTTGGGCATGTTCGAGCGCTTTCGCCGCATCGCGAAGCTCGTCAGTGGCGCAGGCTGATCGCAAAGCGCCGAGGTAAAAATGGGCGTATTCAGAATCCGGATTGATCCGCAGCACGGCTTCATAATCTTCCGCCGCGTCGGCGTACCGTTCTTCGACTTCGTTTAATTTGGCACGCGACAGCAGACCAGCGGTAAAATCGGGCCGTATTCGCAGCGCTTCGGCCAGGTCGGCGCGAGCCTCGTCATATTTCTTGTCCTTACGGGCTCGATCAGACCGCCAAAGATAAGTCAGGCTCGGAATCCGGTCATCCGGCTGCCGGTTCACTCGCGAGTCGCCCACCTCGATCTTCCGTTTTCGCAAAGCCAGATTGGCCAGCACGCAGGTATTTCGATGCACGTCGTAGGTCGTCGCCGCGCAGTCGAGATAATCAGCCGACAGATCGTTTCGGCCGTGGGTCGCCAGGAACTCGCCGGCACAGTAATACGAAAAACAAACATCGTTGAAATCCAGTTCGTCGGTGAACTCGTGAAACGAATACTGGTTCCAATGAAACTGTTTGGGATCGCGCAGGGCATTGCGAAACAGATTCACCAACTGGACCTGTCCGTAAGACGTGCCGAACCGGGTCTCGATCTCACCGAACAGGGCATCCCGTTTGGCCGTGTCACCCAGACGGTCGGCCAGGATCGCGGCCACCAGGAACTGGTGGGGATCGTGATGATGAATACTTTGCGGGTTGGTGAAAATCTCGATCGCTTTTTTCGGGTTACCATCAATGATCTCACGCAGACCCAGGCTCCACGTCTGGTCGGCGCGTAAAGGAGGCACAAAGGTCTTCCAGTATTTCTCGGCCAAGGCTCGCGAGCTGGCCAGATTTCCCCGACCTACTCGAACACAGGCGAAATACCAATTGTCGCCGCTGGAGGATTCGTAACGCTCGGACATCGCTTGATAGAACTCTTCCGCCAGATTCCATTGCTTCAGCCCCTCGGCGCAACGCGCCGCGGTCTTCAGTCCGTGTCCTGAATAAGAGGCCGCGGCTGCTCGGGCATGGGGTTCCGCTTCTTCCCAACGACCATAGTACATCAGCAATCCCGCGATCTTGCCGTGGGTGTTTGACGACTCCAATCCAAAGCTGGGCAGCTTCAGTGCTTCTTCCAGGACGGCTTTGCTGGCTTCAATTTCCTCCATCCGTTCGTATTCGTCAGACAGTTCAAAATAGGCGTCGAAACTGGGCGACACGTCGATCGATTTCTTCCAGCAGCGAATGGCGTCTGGCGAACGACCGAGCGCGTGATACTTCCGCCCCAATTCCAACATCAAATAGCGACTGTCGGCGTACTGCTGTTCCCATTCTTGCGCCTTCTCATCCGTGAATCCCGGCGACTTGTGAATGGCTCGAGCGACCGCGACGGGATGAAGAGGGCAGACATCGGCCATTTCGTCCAAGGCCGACTGCTGCCAGGCAGGGAACCCCGTATTGATCGCATTGTCGAGGTCGTCATCGGTCTTGTCCCAATGGTTATCCATGTGATCGCACAGGCGGCGATAGAACTCGGAATTGGCCTGATAAGACGCCGTGGCGATCGGCGCGCATTGCAGTTCAAAGTCGGTCGACTTGGTGCTGTTCACAAGCTCGGTCAGGCCGGCAATCATGGCGGGTCGATCGTCCGCATACGTGCGAAGGAACTTGCCAAACCGATGGCCAGCCACCAGCGGCGCCAGCTTTTTGACCGTCGGGGCGG
Organism: uncultured Schlesneria sp.; assembly: GCA_903871875.1. GTDB lineage: Bacteria > Planctomycetota > Planctomycetia > Planctomycetales > Planctomycetaceae > Schlesneria. The sequence continues at coordinate 20,407 of CAIQIR010000171.1, read as the reverse complement.
TTTGTTCTGGCGTGTAGCCCAGCCATTGATATTCGGACGTAATGGCTCGCTCGGACTGCACGAATGACAGGTCATTGAACATTTCGGCCAGCACGGTCCATGACAGTTCGGCGCGATCATTCGGATTGGCGGCCGCCTGCCGCAGTTCAGCCATAATCTGCACGCGAGATTGATGTTCGTTCCCCGCCAGAAACCGCATAAACGATCTGCGATGTTTTTGTGCGAGCGGCAGAACGTTGGGAGGCAGGTTCGGCACCTTGACCAATCGATCGTAAATGGCAGACCAGCTGCTATCGGCCAACCCTTCGGCGGCCATTCGGATCTGGCCTAGCGAACGCGTCTCGCGCATGCGTTCGATCGCGCGGCTGCAAGCACCGTTCCTTTTTAACACCTCTTTCAATGGCCGAGATGGTCGAGGATTGCTCGTAGTAAGGGGAGAAAAGTCGCATTCGCAGATACCGTGAAAACTCTTGCCAGGCTCCTTGGTGCTCCTGCAACGTTTTGGGACGGTATTCACAGAACGCTTCAATCAAATCCAGCCACTCTTCCGGTGGTTCGTCCGAGGGCAGGGCTCGCGCCGCCTTCACATCCTGCAACGCGAAGACATAGTTGCCGACCATCGTCCAGGCGTAGGCTCGATGAGCCAGCGTGGACGACGTCTTGCCATACTTGGCCTGCATCCGCTGTGCGTAAATCAGCGCCCGGGCCTTAAACGCCTTGGACATCGGGCTCCAATGGAAATCAATCAGATTTCCCAGATTGGCGTAGGCCCGGACCAAGGCCCCCAGGTTGTCGACCGTTTCGCCCTGGGCGTGCCGTCGAGCATGCAGTTGCCTGAGCACCGCATATTGAGCGACAAAATCCAGCCGCGACGGAAATTCATCAGGCACCGGCGGCATTTCAACCGTCTGCGGGGACGATTGCTGGAATCCCGCCGCTTTCAAACCTTCAACCAATTCGCCCCGCGACAGCGGTTCCACCTGTTCCATCAAACCGTTCAGTCCGGGATCGACGGAAATCGGGGTGGGCGACGACGACCATTTGAACCAAGCTCCCGAGACCTCGGGACGCGAGAGTTGCACGACGAACCGAGCGTCGGTCGGACCTTGATCACCAGGCTGCAGCGTGACATCCACATGGACGGGAAACGCCTTGGGCGAATTCGTGACCAAGGTAACCTCACCAAGCGTCGCGTCGAGTGTACTTAGCCCCAGTTCATCGCGGGCAGCGATCAGCACCGCCTGTCGGAACAGTTCCCGGGCCAGCGATCCGAGTCGCTTCTTGCGCATCGTATTCAAGATCGACGGTTCGTCCGTCGCCAGGACCAGAGTTTGATCGGGGGCCGCAGCCAACCCCTCTTTGGGCAACGCCCTCGGGATCGACGCCCCGGATGTTTCTGCACCTGCCGCCGGTTTGGGCCCGGGGTTCTCTGCGCTCTCGTCTTGGCCGACGAGCAGGATTCGGTCCTGATCATTCAGCGTCACCACCAGCCCATAGCGGGTATACAAGCTGGGCCAGTGATAGACGACTTTCCGAACAGGAACCTTCGCCCTCCGCTTTTCATCCACAGGTTGCTTCAATGGCAGCTGTGCTTCACTACGGAACGCGAGCCCCTGGACATATTTCTCGATATCGCTTGCCGGCAATCCCTCTTTCTGACCGGCATGCTTGTTGGCGGCAACGGCCTGTTGCAAACCGGTCAGACTCGCCTGGTACATCCGGCAAGACGCTGCTTCGAGCAACGACGCCAACACCAATAGACCAATTCCACCCCACAGGAACAGTCGCAGTCCCCAACTCCGTCGTTTCGTCGGTTGCTGATCCGACTGATCTGGTTGAGCGAAATCCATGCTGTTCCTTAGGCCGATTTGCGAAATCACGTTTGCGAATTGACTGCCATGTCACGATCCGACAACTCACGGAAACGAAGTCACGATTGTAATCTCAGACAATCCACTTGCAAAACCAGGCAACCAGCGGTGATCACCGAGGCCTCCAGCACATGAAATGTCGAGACCGCATTTTGGCCGTTCCGGTCTCGTACCCGCAGGAATCCGTCTAGGACAATTCGGTATTTTTCACTACACACTGGCCGGGACTCCAAAGTAACGCGGGAACGGGACTAAACGAGTATGAACATGCTGATCTGGCGATTGTTACCAGTGCTGGCCGTGTGCGGATTTCTGAGTGCCGCCAGCTGCGACGCAGCAGATCCCAAAATCGTGTTTGATATTCCTAGCAAAATCGAGTGCCACGATGTCACTCCCGAAAAGTGCGCGGCCGCCCATCCGTCACTGAAAGTCATTGAGGCCCGCTTTCGGATTTCCGCCGGTTTCATCGAAGGGAACGAGACCTCCGCCACCGAGTTCATTTACCTGATATCGAGTCCCGATATGCGGCTGAAAATCCTGAATTTTCTGCCGAACACGACCCTCGAAAGTTCGACGGCCGAAGATCGCATCGAAGTCACCGATCAGACCGAAAGCTCGGACTCGGCGACCGGGGAAGTGCGAGTGGGCTATTCGCTGCTCTCGTTAAACGGCACGAAAAACACAGCGAACAAAAAGACCGAATCGAATCACTATCAAAAAGTCGCCTCCAAGCATCTGGTCCTGGCCAGCGGCACCGTCAATCGAGGCCACGGCGTCTTCTACAAACTGCGCCCTTCGCACGAAGCCTCGCTGGAGGGGGCCAAGGAATTTGTGCTGCTGTGTATCGTTCCCAGAGATTGGCGGGGCGACTGGTGCAGCGTCGTCTGTTCCGCCCGGACCAACAAAAAGAATACGGTGTCCTCGGCCACGGCGATTGCCGGGGTTGAGCAAGCTCATGTCGGCCTGTTTCTGGCCGGAGATCGTCAGGCGAGTGATTTGTCAGATGAGCTGACGCGGACACAAACGGCCCACGGAGGACTACTGGCCAAATACCTGGCGAAAGACGCGTTGCATCATCTGGAAGAACTGCACGCCATCTCGACGGCCCACAAGGCCCCACCGTCCGACTGGTTTTTCCGAGCGGCCAGTTTCAAATCCGCAACGAAACAATCACCACTCGACTCCGCCAAAGCCTCGCTGAGCGAGATTGAAGAGCGATTCGTTGAATTCGCTGGTGAAGGTGCTGGCGGAATCTGACTTCGGAAGGGTGGAATCGAGGTTCGCTCGTCTGCCGTCGCGCCGATTCGTTCTGGCGATGTTCATTTGGCCAAGGATCCGCTCCCAAACCGTTGCGGGACGTCGGACGAGTCCGCTGTTCACTGCCATTGTTGATCTCTGATCCCGTGGCGTTTGCGTGTCGGTTGTCCGTATCGAGCAGAGGCTTTGTCGGTGGGCAAGTCGCCTGCGCGAATCTTTCCCGGTATGCTCAGTCGAGAAATTCCGCCTGTCCTCTACAAGGTGAACCATGCGCAATCACGGCTTTTGTTTCACAGCCTGTCTGATTGGTCTTTCTGCTGTCGCCTGGGATCTTCCCGTCGCGGTGGCGGCCCCCGATGCGGCTCCTGCGGTTGTGATGAAAGCCGGCGCGGCGAAGGTGGTGATCACTCCCGATGCGGCGAGTTTGAAAGAACTCACCACGGTCATGGGCACCAAGGCCACCCACATCGATCACGATATCTATGCCCGCGCCCTGGTGCTGAACGATGGAACCAGCCGACTGGTCATCGTCACGTATGACCTCAACTGTCTCGATGTCGCCACGCCGATCTTGCGAGTCCGTTGCCGCGACGAGTTGAAGATTCCCCCGTCGCACTTGATCTTGATGGCCACCCACAATCATGCCGCCCCCATCCAGATCTGCCCGGAGAACTTTGCTTACGGCCGCGCACTGGCCGACAAGTTCTTCGAGCTGATCAAAGCGGCGATCGCCAACGAAGAAGGGCCCGCAACGGTCTCGCTGGGGCAAGGCTTCAATTTCCATATTCGTGCCGTTGGCAATGCCCCCGCTGACTACGAGATCCATCTGTTGAAAGTGGCTGTCGGCGACAAAACGCTGGCCGTGCTGTTCAATCATCCGACTCATCCACTGCAGTCGTCTCAGACGCATATCGACACGGGCCATCCCGGCTATGCGGTCGAGTTCGTCGAAGCCGCCTTTCCCGGTTCGGTCGCCCTGTATGCCAACGCCTGCGGCGGCAATCAGTTCCCCGATCGAGGCACGATCATGTACGCCGATGCCGGCCAGGTGAAAGCCCTCGGCAAACAATTGGCCGATTCGGCCATCGCCATCGCGAAAGGAGCAACGACGGATGTCACGGGCAAGATCTCGTCCACGCTGGAAGTCCTGTCACTCCCGCTGGCCGAACCAATGCCGTACGAAAAAGCCAAGGAACTGGCCCGCGAGAAAAAAGTGCCGCTCGATATCGGCTTTGTGCCGTATCCTCATCCCGACCGCGAGACGAATTGGATTCGCGCTCTGTTGAATCACCACGAGCAAAAGATCCCGTTCCCTAAACGAACCACCGACCGCTTCTGCACCGACGACGAATTTCTCGTCCAGAAACCGGACGATCAACGCGAGTATCCCAGCAAATTCGAAGAAGTGATCGTCACGACGATTGGTTCGCTCTGTTTTGTCGCCATGCAGGGAGAAGTCTGCGCCCCGATCGGCATGCGGATCAAAGACGCCTTTCGCCGCCAACTGCCGCTGTTCGTCGGCAGCTATGCGGGCGAGCACAATCTCTATATTCCCACCCGAGAACTGGTCCGCCTGGACGCCTATCAAGCCCAGGTGATCCGCATCCAATACGCGTCGCCCGTCAGCTGGGCCCCGGAAGTCGAAGACGAGATGGTCGAGGGTGTCTGTAAGATCGTGACTAAGATGACCGGCAAGAACCCGGAAAAGGTCGTTCGATAGGGGGCCGCCAACCATCCCCTCGTGACGATTCGCACCCAATCAACAGACGTATAGATGTCTGTGGGAGACGGATGCACGGATAGACTGAGATTCCTTGTCATTCACCCCGAGGTTCGTGATCTCCTTCACGAGTGTAGAGGACGACGACAAGACGAACGCGTGGGTCTCATTGTGGCATTAAAACACTGCGTCGATGCTCTAAATGCGTGTTGGTGCTACTTCGAGTTGCTAAAAAGCGCAGTGCTGTTGCGTTTTCGGCCGACTGAATGCATGCTATGCGCTACTGGCGAGGTGTTGATTTGAGCTTCTCATTTTTCATCCGTTCGCGAGTCAGAGATGGAATTGCCAGAAATCTACTCCGCGTTCATTTCTTTCAATCACGCTGACAAAGTGTTCGCACGGACACTTTATCAGGCCATCGTGATGCGTGGGATGCGAGTATTCTTCGCTCCGGAATCACTGAAGGTTGGCGACAGTCACGTCTCTGAAATTAACAAGGCGCTAGGCACCAGCCGCGTGGGAATCGTCGTCTGGTCAAAAGCGGCGAGTGGTTCGCGGTATGTCGAGATCGAACTCAATGTGATGCATGAGTTGCAGGTTTATCACGGCTTGCGATTGTTCATTGTGGCCATCGACGACACCCCCTTGCCTCCACTCTACACCCACTTGCATCGCCTGACGCCGAAAGGTTCGCGAGACCCGCAGAAGGTCGCAGACGCGGTCGTGGCTGCCATGGGATTCACCACTGCATCTCAGAAGACATCGACGCCTTCAAATCACCTGCGATCGCCGGAACCGGCCCAGGCTGACTTCCGGACATTGATCGGCGTCAAGAACCTCAGCGACATGGAGTGCGATCTTCTTTTGAATCGGATTCAAAACCGGATGAAAGAGGACCCCGGCTTGATTCACGCAGAGGCTCAGCAGGCTCAAGTTGAGTTCCAGGGGGCATCAGGATGTCAGTTCGGCGCAAGTCTCAACCACGTCGGACTCGCCGCCAAGCAGACCGTTCTTCGCGCCCGCTATGCCACCGAAATGATCGAGATTTATCAAGGAAACATGAGAGATGCCGTCGCAGCAATGCAGACTCCCGCGAGCTTAATGTACCGGGCGACCTTCGAAAGGCAGCTTTCCGAAAGCCGCGAAAAGATGGAACTGGAGTATTCCACGTTGCGCGAATGCCTTGACCTGTTCGTCACCGCTCTTTGGAGCAGTGACACTCCCCATCATTGACCACACATTTGCCGGAGTGGAACTATGAAAATGTCGCCGAAACGGAAGCAGAGTTTTTGCAGGGGTTTTCGAACCGGGTTCTTCGGGGTGTTGGCGTGCGCCTCACTTTGGGGTTGTTCAGACTCAAAAATCACCGAGTCCAGCGTCCACAAGATTCCGACATCAAGCAATCCTGCCCCCGACCCGACGTCGGTACGGATCGCCGAGGCGTTCAAGGACGTTCAAACTCAAGCCGGTGTCGCAATCACAAAGCGGGAAACGGCCCGGACGCAGGTCGTCGATCTTGATCCTCGCGTTTCCGGGATCGAAGACCGAATTCAACATTTGTGGCCGGTGTTCAGCCCCCAGACAACAAACGCGAGTATCGCATCTGGGAAACCAGCGGATGAGAAGTCGTCCCCGGAAACGAATAAAACGTCGGTGTCGGCTTCCTCGGAAAACGCCGCCAAAACTGGCCAGAAAGTGGCCGAGAGTACCGCGTCGCTGGAGGGCACCGAAGGCAGTCGCCCGTGGGAATTCAAAGCCCTTCAGAACCAGATCGAGCACCTGCTGACCGCGGGTGAGAACCTGTTGGTCCGTGGTAACGCCGATTCCTACGATTACGCGGCTGCGGCCGACTGGCACATCGAGCACGCTCGCGAGCTTGCCAACCGCCTTGCCTTGCCGAAGGGATTTATTCCGGACAACGAATTCCGGCTGGTTAGCCAGGAAGATGCGAAATTGATTCGCGATAAATGCGAGACTCAGCTCGCGCATTTCAAAAAGGCGGCGGCAACCCGTCCCAATGGAGCCTTTGCCAAGGCCGCGGCGGCGCTCGAAACGAAATTGGCTTTGGTTCATGAGGCGATTGAAAAGGGGCCAGTCAACCTTCAAGCCGATTTCGATAAATCAAAACCCGGTCATCAACCGACTCCGAAACTGGTGGAATGGATCGACCAGCGTGTGGCCTCACGCGACACCGAGATCCAGAATCGTCGTGAAAAGCTACTGGCAAAAGCACTGGCGCTCGACGGATCTGACGAGGCGGTACGTCTTAAGATCGCACAACTCGGCAAAACGAGCATCATTCCCGAATCGAATGCATTCCAGCGACATGGCGAATGGTGCCTCGAACGAGCCCGAGGTTTCGCACCAAAAATCGGATCCGAAAAAGTCGCCGATGTCGCCAAAGAGCTTCTCTTAAGTCGGTGGAATGATCCGGTCAAGGCGACCCGATTGGAAGCGGCTTTGATGACTCACTGGCGCGAATTGACAGAACTATCCGCGGGATCTGTGAAAGATCTCGTCTTTCCGGAGGCATTCCGCGCCTCAGCCCCGGATTGGATGGTCAGCCAGTTGAGCAATGGTGACCTGATTGAGGTTAACTTTCTCCTCAATGATGCGTTGCTCCACAACCGGGCAATCCAGGAGGCCGGTCTTGACCATGTTTATGAGAAAGGAAACACCTACGACCTGAAGGTCATCGAAGCCGAACGGGATGCAGTGCAACGCGAAATCAAATTTCGCCAGGCGAACAACGGGCAGTCGCGCATGCCCGCAATCGATCTTGCCCAGCTCGATGAACCAACTCGAGATTTGCTGATACGCCAAGCCAGCGCCACGATTGACGAAGTGCTCAGTACAGACCCCGGGATGATGGAATCCTGGTCATCAAATCGGCGTTATCTGGAACGCGTGTCGTTTGCCAATGCGGAAGCAATGGAGCAAATGAATAAAATCGCCTTGGACGGGTATCGTTCGCAAGTCAAAAAGTACGCTGCCGATGCAGAGGAATATTACAAACTTCGGACCAAGTTCACGACGCGCGGGCTCCCCGCAGATCAAGCTGCCGACTTTCAGTCACTGATCGAGAAGATGCGTCGTTCGCTCGTCTCCACCGAAGAGCGAATTCGCGAAGGCTTGAGAGCGACGTCTGAGACCCTGATTGCTCCTGATCAGGTCGCCGATTTATGGAAGCAGGTCGATGCCGCTTCGCGTAAGACGGAAAAACAACCTCAAGTTGCCGAAGCACATTCTGCCCAGAAGCTGATTGTTCTGTTGGTGAGCTCCGAACCCGACGGCGGCAAACCTGATGGCTGGCCAACCCCACCAATCGACCCTCCGCCAGGTTCCCCCGTTGATCCTTCGCCCGGCTCGCCGAAAGATCCCACCCCGGGTAAGCCAGGAGGGGCCGGGGGAAGCGGAGCGACTGCGGATTCCTCCGGCAAATCAATTGTTGTTGGACGACCCGACAACGAAAACGGCCCGGCATCCTCGCCTCTGAAGGGCTCCGGCCCGAAAACGCCTCTCGGTGGTCTTGGCGGTGGTGGAAGTGCGGCCACGGCCGAAGTCCGGCGACGACCGACGACAGCCAGCCCCTTTGGAGATGCCAAGCTGGCTCGCGAACAGATCGAATTCGATCAGGCCAAGTTCGGTGTCATGGAACTACTTAGTGGAAAGAAAGAGACGAAAATCGCTGCGGTACGAGAACCCGAAAATCCGTACCTCATGATCGAAGACGGCCCCAAAGGCGAGGTCCGAAAGGCGACCAAGGGCGAGCGGCCCGAACTGAAGGGTTGGTTACTGAAACAAGATTCGAAGGGGAATCCCGATCCCAAAAACGGCACACTGCAACCGGTCAAGTTTGAAAAGATCGACAAGCTGAAATCGATCAAGTTCCTGCCGGGAGGTGTTGCGTTTGGAACGGTCGCTCGCGTGGAGGGCAATTGGAAAAAGGGGGGACTGATTTATGTCGGCAGCGAACAACAACTGTACCTGGTCCGTCAATCCGGCGAACGAATCAAGCTGCCGAAGGTGTCACCCGAAGTATTAAAGACCTGTTTCTTGCTGGCGCGATCGAAAGATCCTGTCGCCATTTCGATTGGCTATACCGGAGCTCGTGCGAACCCGCTTGTCTCTCAAGTCATTTCGAAAGTCCTTCTTCACCCGGAACTTCGAGACACGCAAGTGGGGCTTGACATCCTCGAAGCCGACAGACTGCCTTGGATGCTGGGTGAAGACAAGCTACCCAACGGGGGTGTCAATCCGTTTGTTGCGCAAATGCGGCCGCTCGTCGAGCAGGCGAGGGATCTGATGGGAGAACATCTTCCTATCGCCCAATTCCTGAAAAAAATGGGCGAAGTGGCAAGCCTTGACGAACCCTCCTCTGAGAAAGGGATTCCAAAGTTCGACGACCTGATCCATCAATTGCTTCCTGCCGGGAAATCTCGACTGGACTTCATCCTTCGAGCGATCAACGAATCGGACGAGGATGCGGAGGCACGATTTCAGACGTTTGTCACCCTGGAGAACGAACAGAGCCTGAAGGACTTTCGCGACTTTCTGAGAAAGGACCTTGAACAGCTCTTCCGCAAAGGCTCCATCACGGCAGAAGAAAAAGAACAGAACTTGGAAAAAATCAATCATAGCGATCTCGCATCGCTCATGAACGAGGAGGGGTACAAGAAGTACCTGGAGGAACAAGGTCTTATGCGATCATTCTTCGACGAAATGATCAAGGATCGCAAGATTGCACTACGGTCGCTCCTGCTGGAAGTCGTCGCGAATCCGGATCGGGTTCCCTGGCGGTATATCCAATGCGCGGCATTGTCCATCATGGCATCGCCCCGAGAGAACAAAACGACATTAAAACAAGTCTCGACAGAGATCTTGCATTTGATGACGACGACCCATCTATCGCTGTTGACTGACTCCGAGATTCATTTCAAAGAGGTGGAAACGGAAATGGTCCCCGAAACATCCCTCCGCATCCGCTACGTCTACGGCCAGATCAAAGCAACCGATGACGGATTGGAACGCACAGATGCCGTCTCTCATACGAAGAAGGCGGGCAAGGAGGCGACACGCCTGATTCCTGAACTAGAAAAATCGTTCGAACCGTTGAGGAAAGCTCGTGAATACGCCACGTGGATCGCCTTGATGCGCTGGGCGAATGATGACTCGAATCTGGAATGGGTCGATCTCGCCGATCTGGCCACTGTCGAACATCGCAACACCCATACCCCCGACTATCTTCTGCGGGGAAGCAAAAAGGACGTCAAGGACGCCAGCCTCGCCTTCGGTCTTGAGGCCACCGCGGAATAACAGTTGAAGGGAACTCCACCGCACCTCGACCGACCCACGCCCACGCGCAATACGACACCGCCCGTCGGATTGTTGATGATGGTGCAAGCGGCCTCTCTAGTCCTTGCCATCGTCGACTTTTTTGACGATGGCAAGTTTTTTGTGCGCCTGGCATGTTGTGTTTCTCGGAGATGTAAGTTCTCTACGGGCCGTGATGACCGGAACCGTGAGCCGTAGGACAGGGTGTCCGCCGTGAGGTGGAATCTGAAGGGAGCCGAAAGCGAAACTTGGACTCGACGAACAGAAACCGGATACAAGGCCGGCGTGGTGGGGTAACCCGGCAATGGACGGGGATGCCCAATGCTCATCCAGACACTCACGCAGGTAAATCCGGCGAGGCCCAAGGGAAAGAACCACAACTTACCCAGGGAGATCTCTCTTCGTGCCGGTCGATCCGGCTATTCCGGTGGCAACATCGGAAGACGCGAGGGGAGAAGTCAGCCGAGGTCGTAGTAGTCGGGGTGCATCGTCAGGCATGTTGGTCATGACTTACTCACCGACGAAGGACCGAATCTAAGATGCAAGGTACGCCTGAGACGACTCGATGAGAACGGAGCGACAGCAAGTCAGTTGGTATCAACGGCAGCTTTTCGAAGCTGACGGAGAACCGCTGCGCCACGGCCAAGGCGGTGCGGACAGCATCCAATCTGCCGGGATCGAGGAGTCACAAACTCTCGCGGCGTCAGACCAGACACGCGCCTTGACCGACCACCTGATGGAAAGGATTTGCGATCGAGACAACTTAAACCGAGCTTATCGCAAGGTGAAGGCGAATAAAGGTGCACCGGGCGTCGATGGGATGACCCTCGACGATCTGGCGGCCTGGATTGCCGCTCACAAGGACACGCTGATCGTCTCGCTTCTGGAAGGACGATACCAGCCCCAACCGGTGCGTGGAGTGCAAATTCCCAAGCCGGGAGGTGGAATGCGTCAATTGGGCATTCCGACGGTGGTCGACCGACTGGTCCAGCAAGCGATTTTGCAAGTCCTCGAACCGCTATTTGATCCGACGTTCTCGAACTCCAGCTATGGGTTCCGCCCCGGCCGCAGTGCCCACCAGGCACTGGCCGCGGCTCAGCAATACGTGGCCGAAGGACGCCTCATCGTCGTGGATATGGACCTGGAGAAATTCTTCGACCGGGTGAACCATGACATCTTGATGGGACGTCTGGCGCGACGTGTGAAGGATAAGCGTCTGCTCCGTATCATTCGCCGCTTCTTGGAAGCGGGACTGATGCAAGACGGCGCCTGCGTCACGCGTCAGGAGGGGACGCCACAAGGCGGCCCCTTGTCACCGTTGCTGGCGAACCTGCTGCTGGATGATCTTGACCGGGAACTGGAGCGTCGCGGGCACAAATTCTGCCGCTATGCCGATGACTGCAACATCTACGTGCGGACAAAAGCAGCGGGAGCACGAGTGCTGGCCTCGCTCACAGCGTTCCTGGAAACGCATCTGCGACTACGGGTTAACCGCGACAAGTCAGCAGCAGCGTACATCCTGGAGCGGAAATTTCTGGGCCACCGTCTACTTCCGGGTGGGAAATTGGGGGTCGCTCCCCAAAGTCTCGAACGGGCAAAGCAGAAGGTGCGTGAACTGACGCAACGCAATCGAGGAGTCAGTCTCCAACAGATGGTGACCGAACTCAACTCGTTTCTGAGGGGATGGGTGACTTATTACCGACATGCTCAATGCCGGTCTCACCTCGACCGTCTGGATGAGTGGATTCGACACCGCCTGCGATGTGTTCAACTCAAGCAGCGGAAACGTGCGAAACCGATCTCTGACTTCCTTATTTCCTGCGGCGTACCTCAGTTCACCGCTTGGATCTTGGCTCTGTCGGGGAAAGGCTGGTGGCGCATGGCGGGTAGCCCTTCGGCTCAGCACGCCATGTCCCTCGGCTGGTTCAACCGTCTCGGCCTCATCTCCCTCACCAGCAGACACGCCGAGTTACAAACATCCTAGAAACCGCCGGATACGATGAGTACGTCCGGTGGTGTGGGAGGACGGCGGGGGCGACCCCGCCTCCTACCCGATTTACGAGCATCTGTCACACGGTCGCGTATCTTCCGAAGTCCCTTTGGAACATCGAAGAATCCCCTGACCCCAGCGCAAGCGGGGACGATGTCGCTGGACGCTGGTTGTGCTTTCCCGCTATCGTCACGCGCGAATCCGCAGCTTGATTGGCGGAAGACACAGGATCACCAGGAAGGACTATTCCCATGATGCAGGGCAAAAAGGCATTTATTTTCGGTGTGCTCAATGACTATTCGTTGGGATGGCACATCGCCAAGCAGCTTCACGAGCACGGCTGCGAAACGGCCTTCTCACACATGCCCGGCGAAAAATTTGAACGTCGAGTCGTCAAGGCGGTCGCTCCGTTCGATCCTCGCTTCTTGACTCCCTGCGATGTCACCAATGACGCCGATATCGCGGCCGCCTTTCAGACGGCGGGCGAGAAATTTGGCACGTTCGACATTCTGGTTCACTCGATCGCCTTCGCTCCGGCCGACACCTTCGAAAAGCCCTTCCTGGAAACCAGCCGCGAAAGCTGGCGCACGGCATTGGATGTCAGTGCCTATTCACTGGTCGCCCTGGCACGAGCCGCGTTGCCACTGATGAATCCGGGCGGCAGCATTGTCACGCTGACCTACCACGCCGCCGAGAAATATATCCCCAACTACAACATGATGGCCGTCGCCAAGGCCGGGTTGGAATGTTCCGTCCGTTACCTGGCCGCCGAACTGGGACGTCATCCCAAACATATCCGCGTGAACGCCGTCAGCGCCGGAGCCATCAAGACCCTGGCCGCCAGCGGCACCGGCGACATCAACAGCATGATCGAACACTACCAGCAGAAGGCCCCGCTGCCTTGGGAAGACGGCCCCACCGATGTCGGCAAGTCCGCCCTGTACCTCTTGAGTGACCTGGCCAGCGGCGTGACGGGCGAAATCCATTACGTCGACGGCGGGTACAACACCGTCGGCTGGTAAGCCCGCCTGAGTTCCCGATGTAATCTCTACGAAAAGTCCTGACCCCGCGTCAGGACTTTTTTCGTCCCCCCCCCCCCCCCGCAAGAGTCGCCGTGGCGGGAGCGGAACGTTCAATCCCTTGTTCGCGCGGCCCAAACGGCCTAAGAACGGACTTATTGAATTGTCAACGATTTCCAGTGATCGCGTGCTAAGCATTACACGGCTTCGCCTTCCTTCCATTGTCGGCTTGTTGCAATCCAGACATTTCCACTAAAGTTGGGACTCGCGAATGGAAGAACGTTCTTGCTGAGGATTCAACGACGGGCTCGTGGAGCGCTCCATCTGCAATGGGACTGCGATGACCAAAGGACCGATCAGCCGCTTGTCGATTGCCGTCATATTGGGGTTTGTCGTCGTCCTGGCTCAGGTCGGGGCGTTCGCTGCCATCGGCTTTTCGGCATGGCATGAAATGGCAACGCCTTCGATATCGCCGATGCGGTTCCCGTTTGTGCATCTTGCGGGGGTGATTCGAGGTGAATTGGTCTATCCCGTAGTAGGATTCGCGACCCGAGCGGGCGGGATTCGTACCGGGGAAATGATCTTTCTTCGCGTCGTCGATCTGCAAACGGGAAAAGCACGGGACATCCCGACACCGCACGCCACGGCTCCCATTGGAACTGTGACCGACGGCAAACGACTTTGGTGCCTGGGTGTCGACGAAATCCACGAGTTGGATGGAACGACCGTCGTTTCGCGTCCTCTCAAAGGCTCGCCGACGGGAATGACGCGGATCAGCGATCCCTTCCTTTATGAAGGATGCTTGGCGCTGATCGACCAAGACTCAGAAGGCCATTATCGATTGCGAGTCCTGGTCGATGACACCTGGCAGGAAAAAGCTCAAATCGTACTTCCCGGCGGAGATCGCGCCTGGGCCGTTGACGATCAGACGGGTGAGTCGCGGCTTGTCCCCCGTACCGCGTCAAATTCCATTGGTACGAGTTCATCGTGGTTGCGACTTCAAGTCATTCCAGCCAACGGAAAATATCAACTGTTCCAGAGCGACTATCAGGGCGCTGTCGCACCCGCGAGAACACTGATCGTCTGCCAACGTATCGGCTTTGACTATGTCTCGAAACCTGCTGAGGACAAACCGGTTTCCGCATTGCTTCCCGAAAACGCCCTGGCCGACACGACGGGCTGGGTTCTGCTCGATGCGAAAGTTCTCAACGACGCGTTTCAATCTCCCGTGTCCACGGTCGACGGCCTGCTGTTCCCCGGAAAACGGGATGTTTGGCGACAATCCCTCTCCGCGAGGCCGACACCCTCGAACGAACTCGAGTGCGTGGGCAACGTCGATGACTTCCGGTTTGGCAATATTACGCTGGTCTCCTCTGCGGACTCACGTCAGGCCTATGTCATCGCCAATCCGCGAAATGACGACATGGAGTTGTATTGCTGGGACGAGGGCCGGTTCCACAAATTGCCGATTCGCCTCGAAGGGATGTCTGTGCCGGCGCAGCGTTGGGTTGCCAAGCTGGCCCTGCAGGGGTTGGCCGTGGTCATCGTCGGCACACTCCTGTTGGTTCTGCTGGCGGCTGATTGGGCCGGGAAATCGAGCTATTCGTTTGGACACGATTCGGTCGCGTTGGCGTCGCTGATTCGGCGGTCCCTCGCTCGAGGCGTCGACTTCATGCTGATTGGCGGACCACTGGTGCTGCAGTCGGCTTGGCTATTTCAGATTCAGTTTAACGCTTTGTTCATCCAGGTGCTGGAGATGGAAGATCGGTACTCGTTGCTGCCATTACTCCCCGCCGCAATCTGGCTCGGGCTGACGTGGATCGCGTTTGTCGTCTCCACTGGCACTTATGGAGTCACGCCGGGCAAATGGCTGTGTGGCCTGCGCGTCGTGCGGACCACGCTGCGCCCCTGCGGGATTCTGCGAGCTCTGCTGCGAGAACTGCTGTTGTGCGTCGACGCACCGCAGATGCTGACGGCGATCCCCGGCGTGCTGTGCCTGGTCGCCACCCAGAATCGACAGCGAATTGGTGATCTGATCGCGGGAACGCTGGTCACGCAGGCCGCGAAGAAATGCCGCGTCTGAATCAACTTGTATCAGCGTTCGGGCGACCGCCCCAATGTCGCCAACTCGCTCGCAAGATGATCGCGGAACCATTCCCGACATCGTCTGCGAGCAACCCATCCAACCGCCGCACACCATTCATGGTGTGATGTTCTTCCCTACGCCAAGGCAGGGCGTCACCGTTACTTGTGGCAACGCCCGAAACGTGCGCCATCACCTCGCCAACTTTTTTCAGAAAAAACAATAAAAACACGACTAGACATATTGACGCCAGTAGTCGTCGCGGTATGATAGCTACAGAGTAATGAAATTGATGGATCCAGGAGAGCAGGCAAATGAACCGTCACGACAAAAAGTCGCCGTGTGAGATCGCATCGTCTGGCAAGAACAACATGGTGCCGATGAAAGGTGCCTTTGCGGAAGAGGGCATTGGAACGAGAGCCAATCGTGTTCGCCGGATTGTGGGGGCAAGGCACTTTGCTCAGTGGGGCGTGATGGCGGATGCCGGTTGTGTCGATCCACCACAACAGAACGACACGCATGGGCATGTCGGGACGCCGGCGTCCCTGACGGCCGGCGGTTGGTTGTTGTTCCACCGACTAAGGAGTTTGTTTCTCGTCCTCGTGTCCTGTCGTGTGGCGTTAAACGAGATCGCGGTCCAGACCCTAAACAGACTTGCTGCTCAGTTCGGATTCCATGCCTCCAGCGGGATGCCGGCCATTGCGGCAGTGCGCGGCGGCGCTACCTGTGTGGGGACAGAATCTCTGTCGACTAATCGCTGCGACGTCAAACACTACAAAACAGGGAACTTGGCCAACTTGGCCAACTTGGCCAACTTGGCCAACTTGGCCAAACGCGAATGTGGCTTAAACGCTACAAAACAGGGATGTTTGCCAACTTGGCCAACTTTGCCAACGTTTTTTCACAAAATCCCCGCCAACAGGTTCTTGGGCTGCGTTGGTGGATGAACTTGTCCCCGTTCACGTGCCATGAGAGTGATCAGGCTCGGTGATCTTCGTCGAAGTCGATCTGGGTGGCTTGGCGAGCAGCAAATCGGCCGCAATTAGCGTCAGGGGGATAACGAGGAACCAATAGGGAACGATCAAATGAGGATTTGTCTCGGACGATGTCACAAAGTTGAATCCTCTCCCCCTCCGTCCCAATTCCGGGTGCGAGTAGATCGCAAAAAATGGAGTGAAGGGGATTTGAGTATTTAAACTGTTGGCGCTCCCGGAATGCCATCCGTAGTTGCGACGAATGGCAGGGGAATGCTCCCCCGGGGATTGTGAATGACCGTCCAGCCAATCCAATGAGGTGACGAGCACAATAAGTGATAGGTTTGATCGCTGCTCGGAAACTGGACCGAATCGTACACGTTCAGGCTTCTCAGCCAGCCGCCCATCAACAGCACCGCCAACACCAGTGCCCCGATTCCGGCTTTTCGTCGACGTCCTCGGAAGAATTCGGCCATGATTCAGGCTCCTGAGGTTAGTTTCTGTCTCGGCGGTTCCAGTCAGATCGATCGAAATCAAGGCGTGACGTTTGAAGGCGTGCCGCCGGGCAAGTACGTGGTGAAAGGGCATCCGAATCCCCATTCCGAAAAACAAATCACCGAGGACGTTTCCATCGACCTGCAAGGCGATCGTGCGGCAGACGTGATCATTAAGGCCAAATGATTGACGTCGTTCGGCCGGTTACCCCTGTTGGCTGCTCGTTGCATGCTGGTGTCAGGGCCAACAGAAAAACTCGTCACCGACGAGGGGTCGATGGCGAGTTTTCAAGAGGACCTCGACGACACCTCGCAGGTGGCACGACGTCGCAGAGGCCCCACGCGAGAGCGGATCGACGAGAACAAACAGGAGGATCTGTTTCCTGCTGTGAGTACGTCACTCTGTGACGTTGATCAGTTGATCGTTCGAAAAAAACTGTCTGCAGATCACGCCTGCTGACGGGGGCAGATCAGATCTTTGACAATTCGAATGCGAGCTGTTGACCTCGAGTCGTCGGCTGAAGGCACAGACGCCATTCCAAGTCAGGCGTGCGAACCTCCGTGACCATGCCTCCCGCCGACGCACTCAACGGAAACAGATTCGCAAAAAAAAATGTTGATTCCGGTCTCACGACAAAGGCCGCGACGGCAGGCGATTCCGACTGCGTGAAAATCGAAGTTCGCCTGCCGTCGAGCAGACCGATTTCATCCCTCGCCGACTCACGTCAGGCCGAGGTCGACATTGAGGCCAAGTGCTGCTTCGAATAGGGTGTGCCGCGGTAGCACAAGGTTCCGTCAACGGGTTGATTGTCGCTCTCGGGGGCAGCGAACCCGGTGGAAACGGGCAACGATGCACGAGCCCCGCGATAGCACAGCGCCGGGTTAACGTGTTGGCTGGGGGCCTGATAAGACACCCCTCGGTAAGTCGCGGGCGGGGTCATGCGGAGTCCGCGATAACACAACGCGTTGACGCCTGGTTGACTTGGGTGTTGACGATTCTGTGGTCCTGCTTCCAATCGGCGGCCCAGCGCCGCGATGAATCTCAAAAGTCCCGCCAGGATCGCCGATCCGGTCGAGGTGTGTGCTTTGTAGTTTTTGAGTGATGCCATTTCCGTTCTCCTTCTCCGTTACCTGCAGATGGGTAACTCTAAGTCTCTGATTCGCTCCGAGCAGCGGCAGGACGGAAATGCAAAGCCCGGACCACACAGACACGACTTGACACAAGTCAAGAACGGGCAATCAGAAGCAGTCAATGGCCAGATGTGGTGGGGCCACAAATGAATTGCAATCCGCCCGAGCGACCGTGCAACATGCATTACCACCGCGGTGGTGGATTTCATTTTTGCGGAACGAAGTCGGCCCGGGATGAGATGGCCCATGGCCTGGGCGTTTGTCGCGGTGAGCGTCGCCTGATGGCCGCCTCGAAGATGCTGCCTCTATATTTGGTGATTCGGTCGAGATCAATTGGAGTATCCCATGCAGGCATCTGAGGTTCGATGCTTGGGTCGTTCGCAGACGCAGGCCAAATGAGACCGTCCGTTTAACAGCGTGCAGTTGAGCTGCGATACGGTCTTGCCCAACTCGAGGAATGAGTTTGGGCGAAAGACGCGAGGTCGTTCAAGAACGGGAATGGAATCGAATCGCCGGCGCAACGGATCGCGGGCAATCCCGGCGATCGTCCCGACTCCGGCCGGTGGCAGGCGGCGTCGGGGCCAGAGATTTCACGTACGGGGGTGGCAACAGCTACCCCAAGCGATCCGACACATGTGAGCAAAAGTGGTCATATCGCGATTTATTCAAATGAATCAAAACAGCACAACCCCCAGCCGAGGTAAGTCTTGAAGATAACGGGAAACCTCGAGTGATGGACGATATTGACGCGGGTGTTTTCCCGGCCTTGACCGTAAATACTGCATGTTCGTTCAGGTGCGGCGCGATGAGTGACGGCCTGCAGCCTCACGGCGTACGTTGAAGTCAAGGACTCACATGTGATTGCGCCACGCCGGTGCTTGCCGCCGCGGATCGGCCGTTGCGAGGCGTGAAACGCGAGCTAAAGTGAAGGGCGGTAACGATCAGACAAGGCGGATCCAATTTGCCCCGCCATTCAAGCCGGCTAGGATATTTCAGTGAGATGCTGCGAAGACTCGGCTGGCAGAGTCTTCGATTCACGTCAGCTGATGCGGAGAGTCACCACCGTGATTCTCCGCATCAGCTGATTGGGCGGCATTCCCACGCCGGTCGTGCCCGAATCTTCGAGGCAAGCGAGCTCTCGAAGGCGACTGACCAAAGAACTCAACAGACGATTTCATTTTCTCAGCTGAAATTGCCGGCGTCAGATGGAGTTTGAAAAAATATTCCGCCCATACTATAAATGCGTTTCGCAACACCGACGGGAAAAGAGATGGTTGCGACTGTGTGTTGCCGTTTTTTCATCCAGATATTTGGGTGTGTTCCCGGCCAGGGCCGTCGTGAGCATGCTCTGAAAGGGAGTTTTCAGGGCCAACTCAATTCGTCGATCCATGGTTGCGGCTGCGAAATGCGGCTTGTTGGTGCGTATCGGCTGCGAATGCGTCGACTTGCTCGATGCTTTCCGAACTCGTTCCGACAGGGGCATGGTCGCTTGGCGGAAGACCGGCCAGTGCTGCTTTGGCGGCAAGGTTCGATCTCTCCAGATAAACCCGCATTGACTCCGATTTCGTTTGTTCAACGGGAGGTGTCTCATGCAATTCAACTCTCCATCCAGCGGCTTGTCAGTAGCGGCTGATTCGAGCCACCACTCGCTCGAGGCTCCTCGATGGGACGAACAGCGGCGAACGCTATTCGTGGCCGGACATAAGATCAAACAGTTCAAGCAACCCGCGCAGTCTCAGGAATTGATTCTGATCGCGTTTCAAGAAGACGGATGGCCCGTGCGGATTGACGATCCGTTGCCACCATTGGCTGGTAAAGATCAGCACGCGATCAAATGGCGATTGAGAAGTACGGTGGAAAATCTGAATCGCGCACAGCACGGCCCGATTCGCGTGCGTTTTTTGCTCGATGGAACGGGGCAAGGTGTTTGCTGGAGTATTGTCGGCGACTGACAGGCTTTGAAAGTTCTTGGCGTATTTCTCATCAACGCGGCGGATAGTCGCTTGAGATGTTTAGGCGCGTCCGGAGCGGCGATTGTTCATTCGGCGGTTGAGGGTTGATGTGAGTTCGCTCGGCCTGCGCTCGCTTCGTTGACGTGGTGGTTAGTACTCATCGTTTCGGGAATCCGTAAGCCGCTCGGTTAAACAGTTTGTGATGGATTTCTCATGGTCAGATCGGCCTGCGAATGAACCGCGAATAAACCCGGGTGATTGCCTTCTCGCTGAAAGTGTGACAGCATCCCGCTCACATTTCAGCCTCTGTGTTTGTAGTCATCGAAGCGTGAAACGCAGGTCGTGAAACTCTTCGTCGAAGCGGAGTCGATCGACACAGATATCCCTCACATTTCACCGTGTGCGCTCGTGAATCTCTTGCAGGAGAGACTGATCACGATGATTTCCGTTTTGAAGTGGTGCGTCTTTTCCGGGGCCGCATTGTTCCGCCGAATGTGTGCGTTGGATCCTCGGGTCGAGAGACTCGAGGAAGCCGTCGCTGCCATGTCGCCTTGATCCGTCTCACTCTTGATCCGTCTCACT
>CAIQIR010000170.1 GCA_903871875.1 uncultured Schlesneria sp. | reverse complement strand
CAGCCCCAGCCCCAGCCCCAGCCCCAGCCCCAGCCCCAGCCCCAGCCCCAGCCCCAGCCCCAGCCCCAGCCCCAGCAGCCCGCCTAACCAGAAACAAAAATGGAAGCCTGCGGCTCGAAGAACCGGCGGACCAACGAGCCCCCGCTTCCCATCCGGTCGAGTCAAGCCGCCGCAACCCCTTCGCGAACTCGCTCCGGTTCCGCCTTGCACCCCGGCGAAAGACCGACGATTAGCAGACCCCTTCGTGTCGATACCCGGCCGCACTGCGTGCCCCGGAACTCGCTGGCCCACGACGGCGCCTAACGTCCCCACTCCACTCAACCGATCGAAACATTCCCGCTGCATCTTCGCCTCTCCCTGAGTCTGTAAAACTCGCACTTCACGACTATTTTACGCCAACGAGGCACGACGTCAATACATACTGACGATTTTTGTCGCTTTTAAGAAAAAACATCGGAGACCAATAAAAGCGTCTCTTTCGGCGCGTAGAACGACACCAACACTACTCGACGTCCCCCTCACTTCGCGCCGACTACCTACCTTGAAAGGAGTGATTGCAAAGCAAGGTGGGCCACCCAGTGTCGAACCTTGGTGAGAACCCAAAGCATTTCGCCGCCCGTTCTTGGATACGGAACGAAATCTGTTAAAAAACAGGGAGGGACTTTTGACATGTTCGCTTCACGCTGGATGCCTCCGACGCCATGACGCAACCCTACAGAACGCCACTGGATGTTCAGGCCGTCGAGGCGGTACTGAAGAAGGAATTCGATTTTCTGACTTCTGCAGGGTACGCGGTCACGATCACGGGCTCCAGCAGAGTGGTGTTTTCAAACGGCGACTTATCAATGTTGTTTGACATCGAGCCCGGTTCGTATGCTCTCATGCCGGATATTCAACGCGTATCAACAGGGGAAGGATTCACTCTGTATTCTGCCTTAGCCGGTTTCGTTCCGATGGCTGCTCAATACACGAGTTGTGCTGCGTGGGAAGTCGACGCATTTACGCAATGCGTACAACGATTGAGCGCTGTCTGTAAACAATTCCTATCCCCCCTGTTCCTGGGCGACAAAGACGCTTTTGCCAGAGCGGCAGCGGCAGCTCGCGAATCTTCACATCGGTACAGCTTGAAATGCCAATACGGTGCCACGATTGAGCGTGCGAACAAAGCCTGGGAAGAAAAAAGATGGGAGCAAGCGCAGGAGCTATACCAGTCAGCGCAGCCGGGTCTCTCGGTCTCGGAGGCGAGACGGTTAAAGTTCTTAAAATCGCGGAACGACGAATCTTCTCCGTGAAACTCCATCGATTTGGGCGTTCCCCATCGTGACGGGAAATGGACTGCTTGCTCAGTGGAGTACGAGCACAACTGACATCCCATTTTCGGAGAATCCGATGAGCGATGATATGGGTGATGATGATTGGCAAAAGACCTGGGATGCTCGACTTGCCGCGCTCGAACATGAACTGGGTGAGTCAGATGGCATGATTGCCACCTCGCCCGTTCCCATCTATCTGGGTGGCGGCGCGGATGTCCTCACATTCCGGAAGCACGTGGACGGGGTCGCTTACGTCACTGCCGGACTGATTGGCGATGACAGCCAACAGAAAACACCACTGGGTCAATACGAACTGATGATGTGCTTTCGCTCAGAAAATGACTGGGCGATTTCGCTGCTGTCGCGTTTAGCACCCTACACGTTTGACGCCGCACTCAATCCCGGCGAGACAATGGAGATTGGTGCAGCATTGCCCGAGAATTCGACCGTTACAGCGTTGCTGTTCGTCTCGTACCGGCAATTCAAGGTCAACGACACCAGCGCCGGAATTCTGCTTTGCATTGGGATCACAGACTCTGAATTGGAGGAGTGTCAAACAAGCGGCACTGATGGCGTGTTGGCAAAACTCAAACGCGGCGGCGTGTATCCCTTTACCGATACCGAACGGAAATCGGTGGGCTCATCGCGTCAATGAAATCCATTGCGGAATCTGCAGGACACGCGAAGAGGGGGCCGAGTCGCATCAGGTTGCTTCGCAACATTGGCCGCCCAGGGATTTCTGCTTCGGCGGTCTGGTTGCAGACTCGCTCCATTCCTGATCGCGCGTTGCTGGGGCGACGTCTTTCAGGATGGCGAATTCGCTGGTTCCGTTTCGGTCGCTTTGAGTTCAACGATCGGGGAAGTGAACGTCGCGTAAAGACACATGGCGATCAGGACAAGGGCCGCGAGCAGCGTTTGTTCATAATACAAGTATTGAAACAAACTTGGGGAAGTGACGCCGGGCAACTGGTTCAACTGGTCCAGTATCGCGGCCCTGGTCCATTTGTCTCGAACGAGCCAGAAAGGTTTTTCTCGTAGAAACGATCGGACCAGATTGAGATTCATTCCATCGGGAATGCCATAGATGGACATCAGTCGGATCGCGTCCGATGTGGAAGCCAGCGATCCCCAGTTCAATTTCTCGTCCTGAACGACGTATTCTGTAAACCCGCCGGCGATATGATAACGGCTTGTGAGATCTTGATGCCTTCGCAACCAAGCATGAACCCGGCTTTGATATCGGTCGCGGTCGATCGGTCGCTGGATCACGTCCAGAAGTTCGGTGATCAGCAACACCTCTTCCAGTTTTTGATATTCGTCGGTTTCCAGCTGCTGCATCGTCACATTCAGCCGCGTCGCCAAATAGTCTCGTTGCTCGTCAGATAACTCGTTCTGCATGACCGCGGCGCGAATGACCCAATCGAGTTGTTCGAGCCCCGTGATCGGCAACTTTTCGAGAACGTGGTTGGGGTCGTCCAGCAACGCCTGTCGTTCCTTTGCGTAGTCTCTCAATTTGACCAGATCATCCGACTGAACTAACCCCACTCGAAACGCGACCCCCAACAAGTACGGATTCTGTGCGCCCGCAATCCCGTTCTCCAGTATGCGGCGGGGGTTTGAAAAGTCGTGAGCAACCTTGGAATCAACGACCCATCGTGCCGGGATTTCCCATTCACTCCGCGTGATCGGGTTTTGCCATTCATGCGATGCGAGGGAGCGATAGGACACTGCCCCACCACGCAATTCCACATCAAACGACTCCACGTAACGCTTGATCTCTGCCGCAGGGACAGGCGTCAGCAAGGCGGAGATCCACGCTGTCAAAACAGGAATTGCAAACACAACAACGGTGCCTGCGAACCATCGTTGACCAATCCAGGCGATGGGCCGCCTGTTGACGAAGCTTCGAAGGTTTAGCAGGGCCAGAAGAATCGACGTGCAACCCAGTACGATACTCACGATCAGACAATAGGACTGATCCGGATCGATGAACCAAACCGCGAGCGCTGACAACGCCTCAATCATCAGAACGGTCAAAAACCAGACGGGAATCTTGCTGAGCTTTTGCAGCTGGACTCGCCGCCCTCCGTAGAAGCCGAGCAGAATGGATACCCCGCAATAGAGCGCGGCAGCGACCAATCCTTGATCGAGGAAATGTACACCGTCATTTCCGGCCCCCGGACCTGCGGTCGCCTGAGCGAGAAACATCAAACCCATTCCGAGACTTCGGGCAATCACCTGCCGATTTCCCAACCCCGCCTTCGCCAGACTGGACAGGACGCACAGCATCAATCCACAGGAAACGATGCAACCCACAAACATGAGCCACGTGAAATGGAACCACGTCAGCAGCAGCAACGCCGCAACGACCAGCCAAATGCCCCCTCGATGATCTCGCCCCCATTGGGCGAGCGCCTGCTGAGTCGCCTCGTCACCTTCAACCTCAGGAAGATTCGTTCGTTGGATTTTGCGAATACTTTTCAGACTGAAAATCGAAGCACCGACGAGTAGAAACAGGCAGATGGCGGGAAAGGCCAGATAGCTCAGTAATTTATATCCAAACCAGACCGGAGCTTGTTTGATGGCGACAACACCGACATTCCCCTGAGCAAAGATTTGTAGCGGGATCAAGGCCGCCGCCGCTTTGGAAAATGGCGACAGCCCGGCCAGTGGATCCAGCAACCGCTGCTGCCGGGCCTGTTCCAACCGCTTTCGGACATTTGCCTCAAATGTTTTTGCGTCGACGCGGAACGGATGAAGAGCCGCACGCAAATCGTCTTCGGAAACCAGGTTCACAGGCATAACAACATCCTGACGATTCTTGCAGTGGAATGTGTGTCATCGAGCAGGCGTCGAAGTTCGCGTCGAGCCTGATACAGACGGCCTTCTATTGTCTTAACAGTCACCGACAACAAATCGGCCACCTGCTTCACGCTGGTTTCTTCCAGATAGTGCATCAGCACGACTTGTCGCAGCTTGTCGGGCAACCGCTCGATCGCACCACGCAGCGCATCGAGATTTTCGGTGGATGGGGCAATGGGCGCGGTCGTCCGGTCCAGGATTTCCGACGAGTCACTGACAAAACGAACACGGCGACGCGAACGGTCGCGCGCCCAGACTCGGTAACGATTCAGAGCGACACCGCGCAGCCACCGTCCAAACATATCGGGATGGTTCCAGCCACCTCGGCACGCTTCGCGGTTTAACCAGGCTTCGCAAAAGCTTTCTTCCGCGATTTCCGCGGCATGATCCCAAGGCGCGCCCCAGCTCGCGATCAAACCGATCAACGGCCCACGATACGTTTCGATAAACTCGGCGAGATCCATTTTGCCCCTTCCGTCGCACGGTAGTGTCCGCCACCATGCCGGATCACACAAGATTCTCGAGAAATCGGCTGGAACCTGAAAAACGGCCGGAATTCTCCAGGGAACAGGACAAAACAGCCGGGACTGATATTTGATGATCGATCGATTTTCCGCAGGGCGGCCCTGGATATGAGCGGTGCGAAACGTGGAGCCCAGACTGCTTCGCAATCTCTGGGGGCCGCAGGCCAGGGCGGCCTGAATGACAAAACCAGACGTTCAGAATACGTCGGCATCCGCGCCCAGCTCACGTTTTTTCGCCCTTGTCAGTCCAGCACCGACGAGACGGTAGCTTTGCCAAAGGTGTTCTAAGAGTTCCCCGACGCTCACGGTTTCAGGGCCGAGCCATTGCAGCCAGCTCATGCCACGCGACGCCAAATAGGGAGCCGGTCGCAGACCAGGCTCGTCCTTCAGCAGCTGAAAAGTCTGCGGGGTACATTTAAACGTGATGCCAATCTGCTCGGTGCCGCTCCATCCACCAATCGCGAACACCTTGCCGCCGATTTTCCAGACATGAGCATCACCCCATTGAACGACATGAGTTGTGTGCGGGAGCGATTTGCAAAACTGATCGAATTCGTCGATGGTCAATTCCGCTTCTCACGATCAAAAGCAATTGGCAGATCTTCATCCGACAACAGTGTAGTCAGTGAGCACCTTGGCCGGAAAGGAAACGATGGGGCGGCACACACGCGGCATGTCCGAGCGAGTCGACTCCCAGTTGAGGAACCCGGCCGCCTGCTCGATTCCTGCGAATCAATCCAAGTCCTCGCGTCGCTTTCGCCGCCGATCAATGGATTGCGAAACCGCGATTCGTCGGCGATAAACGCTGTTCGTCGAGTCAGGTTCCGAGCCGCTGAGCGTTCCGAAAACGCTCTCGTCAGGTCGATCGATATTTTTTTCGCCTTTTCCAAGCTCTTCGCAGGGGCAGGTCATCATGAAGCGAATCGCCATTACTGGGGCAATGGGAAATCTGGGCCGCAAGTTGGTGGCGCATTTGATTTCGCACCCCAAGGTCTCTCACGTCGTGGGGTTGGATCTGCGGGCTCCCACGCGAGAAGAACTTGTTCAACTGCAGGGTTCGCACGATTCCGCCAAGCTGGATTTCGTCGCTTGTGATTTATTGGATTGGAACGATCGCCGCTGGCGAGACGCGCTCGACAACTGTGACGCCGTCGTACACTTCGCGGCCAAAAATCCGTACCCGGAAGCCAACTGGGACGAAGCGAATGCCTCGCTGGATATGACGCTGAATGTGGCCCTCGCCGCGGTGGACGCCGGTCTGGAACGACTGATCTTCGTCTCGTCGAATCACGTCATGGGACGTTACCTGGAGGAACCGCTGGCCAGCACCGTCGGGCCGGGCGAATTGACAACCGACCTCGACCACGCGGTCGGCACACGCTGGCTGACAGGGGATCACCCGATGGATTCCACGGTGTACGCCACCGCCAAAAGCAGCGGCGAACGCGTCTGCCACGCGTTGGCTCAGCGAGCCGCTGGACGAACGGCTTTTGTTTGTATTCGCGTCGGCTGGTGTCAGCCGGGCGAAAACCTGCCGTCGACCTTGTCCGCCGCCGGCACACCAACGCAGGCCACGCCCTCGTCGGACCAACCGGATTCGAACCCGGCCGAGCAATGGTTCAAAAACATGTGGCTCTCGAATCGAGACTTCACGCAACTGTTCGAGAAATCACTCTTCGCCGACCGCACTCGGTGGCCGCAAAACGGTCTCGTGGTCAACGGCATGTCGGCCAACACGGGCATGAAATGGAGCCTGCAGGAAGGCCGAGAATTTCTCGATTATCGTCCCGTGGACGACGTCAGCGCTTAGAGCAAACAGGGATCGAGTCGCTCCGGCGACCTTGGTCTCGGTCTGTCACCGTGTGCAATTGTCACGAATGCCGCGCCACCAGCATCTTCACGCAGACAGCGTCGGCACACCTTCGTTCGCACGTATTGGAAGCGACGAAGTCTCTGAACCTTTGATCGGGCATGCGCCCAACAGCCGCTCGCGCTCCGGCAGAAACAGCCGGTGCAAGTCGCAAGGAAAGTCGTGGAGTTAGGTTGTGGTGTCTCACGATTTCGTCGTGATCGCTGTGGCGCGCGAGGTCGAATGCCGGAGCGGCGTTTCCGTAAATCCCTACATTCGGAACATCAGATCATTCTTGCGACTCGTCACGTGGACAACTGAATCTAACGTAAGGAGAACAAATGAGTGCCGTCGATAGCTGTTTTCAGGAACTCAGCTCAAACAGCGATGCCTCGGGCTCAAGGACGCGCTCATGTCCGTTAATACGTCATCTCGACTCACACCGGTCAGAACTCTTTGCGGCGCTGCCGTGGTACTGATTTCGAGCTTCGTCGGCTCGGTCGTCCATGCCCAAGAATTGATCTCGCTGTCGGCCTTTCATGACGGCGAGGAAGCTCCGGCGACCTGCACGGCGGCACCAGCGGGCGACTTCTGCACGATGGCCGGCTCACCCGTTGCGTCACCCTATGACGGAACACTGTGGGAACGACCAGTCCTGTTGGGTGATCTGGGTGGCTGGCGGAGTGGACTGGCCGCGCAGGGATATACGTTCAACATCAGTTCGGCACAGTACTATCAAGGCGTCGCCAGCGGTGGAGTCCAGCAGAATTTTGAATACTCAGGACGTAACGACTATTTCCTGAACGTGGATGGGGAAAAAGCGGGACTCTGGAAAGGGTTCTTTGTGACGCTGCACGGGGAATCGAGGTACGGCGACACACTCAATTCCTCGACCGGGTCGCTGATGCCGGTCAACATTGGAAACCTGTTTCCCACAGCCACGGGTTCGACAACGGCACTGACCGGCGTGAAGCTGACCCAAGCCCTGTCCGAGAACTTTATAGTGTTCGGGGGCAAAATTAATACACTCGACGGACTGACTCAGAATTATGCGGCAGGCCGCGGTGTGGATGCCTTCATGAACCTGGGACTCGCGTTGCCGATCGTGGCGGCGCGGACGATTCCTTATTCAACGCTGGGCGGGGGATTTGCCGTGCTGAAGGACATGCAGCCGGTCTTTTCGTTCATGGTGCTGGATACGAACAACACGCCGACGACAACCGGATTTCAAAGCTTCTTCAATAACGGGGCAACGATCTTCAGCCAGTTGAAGTTGCCCGTGACGGTGATGGGACTGCCAGGTCATCAAGCGATTTCGGGAACCTACAGTACGGGAACGTATAGCGATCTGGCCCCCACGGCCTATTTTAACCCCAATGTGGGTCTGGTCGTCTCGACCGGTACGGTCAACGGTTCGTGGTGTGCGTTTTACTCGGCCGATCAGGCATTTTATGTCGATCCGACCAATCCAAATCGATCGTGGGGACTGTTTACCAACCTGGGCATCGCCGATAACGGCCCCAGTCCGATTCAGACTTCTTTCAATGTGGGCCTCGGCGGCAGCAGCCCGATCGACACTCGACCGCTCGACACGTTTGGTATCGGATATTCGTTTGTCGATTACTCGGGACCAGTGAAAAATGTGGCTCCGGTGCTGTTACCGATTCAAGACGATCACGCGGTCGAACTGTTCTACAACTATGCGGTGACGCCCTGGTTTCGCGTGACGCCCGATTTGCAGATCCTGGTTCCGGCCAAGGAACGGACACTGCCGCCGGGCGCCCAGTCGATCGATACCGCGCTGGTTCTGGGGGTTCGCGCGAAGATCGACTTCTGAGTTCCCCGAGGAACCCTCGTCATCGGCGGCGATTCAATTGCCCAGCGACAGACCGCACCGAGATCCAGACGTCGACAACGTCACGGCCGCAACACCCCCGCACGTCATCACGGCTATTTGGTGAGCTGAAACGTGATCTTGTCGATGGTCCCGGTGAACGCGTTCGGCGACTGATAATCGGGTGACACGGGCGTGATGGAATCGCGACCGACTTCAAACGGTTCCAGGCCATGCCGGAACACGGACCGTTTCAAGTGACCTTCCCCGCACGGTTTGCCATTCAGTTCCAGCTTCAACGTGCCGTTGCCTTCTGGAGGTCCATCCGGGACGAACGTCGTCTTCAACGTCACTTTGCCTTCGGGAACGGATTCCGTCCCCGTAATCGTCACATCCGCGATCTCGAAGAACGTGTAGCGAAACATCGGTTTGCCCTCTTTGATATACAGCGACCAGCCGGCCGAGAATGCGCCGGCGCAGGTAATCACGCCTTCGGCTCCGCCCTTCGGAATCGTCAGTTCGGCTGTAATCGTGTTGACGCGCGGGAATAGTCGAGGTCCGATCGGTTCGGGCAGCAAGACGTTGTTCCCGTAATAGGTCCAGTCCGTCAGCGGCGGCCCGGCGTCGCGCAGGCGAGGGTCCATTCGTTCGCTGAAACGAGGATCAAGCGGAAAGACGCCGTACTTCTTCGCCTCTTCCAGAAACAGAGTTTGAAGGGCCTTCAATTTATCGGGCATCTTCTGAGCGAGATCGTCAGCCTGACTGAAATCGTCATCAACGTGATAGAGCTCCCACGGAGCCTTCAGGAAATCGAGTCCGCGGCCCAGGGTGACCCACGGGAATCCGTAGCGCGAGCACGCCACCCAACCGTCGTGATAGATCGCTCGGTTGGTCGCCAATTCAAAATACTGTGTGGTCCGCCGGTCGGCCGCCTTGGAATCGCCGAATGAGTAGACCATGCTGACGCCTTCGATCGGCTTCTGAGCGATGCCATTCACCACCTTGGGTTCGGGTATCTTCGCCGCTTCGAGAATTGTGGGCACGACGTCAATGACGTGATGGAACTGCGTTCGCAATTCGCCCTTCGCTTTGATGCCCTGGGGCCAATGCACGATCATGGGATTGCGAGTGCCCCCAAAGTGGCTGGCGACCTGCTTCGTCCACTTAAACGGTGCATCCATGGCCCAGGCCCAGCCCACCGGCACGTGTGGTTCGCTGGTCGGTCCGCCGATTTCGTCGATTCGCTTGATGGTGCTCGACAGGCCCAGCTGCACGCCCATCAGGCTGGCGATTTCGCTGAAAGTACCTTCCAGCCCGCCTTCGGCACTCGCCCCGTTGTCTCCGACCACATACATAATCAGCGTGTTATCGAGTTCGCCCGATTGACGAATGCTGTCGATCAACCGCCCGACATGGTGATCGGTGTAAGCCATATACGCGGCGTAATTCTCCATCAGCCGCGCGTAAACTTTCTTCGCTTCAGGAGACTGATCGTCCCACGCGGGAATCTCTTGAGGCCGCGGAGTCAGTTTCGTTCCTTTGGGGATCGTGCCGAGTTCCAGTTGTTTCGCATGCGTCAATTCGCGTTGCTTGTCCCAGCCGTGATCGAACTTACCCTGATACTTTTCACGCCACGCCTTCGGAGCGTGATGGGGCGCGTGCACACCTGCGGTACTGAAGTAGGTAAACCACGGTTTGTCTCGGTCGGCCGCCCGCACGTTGCTGATCCAGGCGATCGCGTCGTCGGTCATGTCGTCGGTGAAGTGGTATCCCTGCTCGGGCGACTTCGGCTGAGGAACATGTGTCGTGTTCCGGTAGAGCATGGGGTAATACTGATGAGTCTCCCCTTGATTGAATCCATAGAAGTAGTCGAATCCCAATCCGGTCGGCCAACGATCGAACGGGCCTGACGGACTGATTTCGGGCTCTGGCGTGTTGTGCCATTTTCCGAACATGGAGGTGGCATACCCGTTATCGCGCAGGGTTTCCGACACCAAGGCCGTACTGCGGGGAATGATCCCTGTGTAGCCGGGGTAGCCGGTGCCCATTTCGATAATGACGCCGGTTCCGCAACTGTGGTGATTGCGTCCGGTCAGCAAAGCGGCTCGCGTGGGGCTGCACAGGGCCGTCGTGTGGAACCGATTGTAAGTTAAACCGTTACGGGCCAGATTCTCCATGTGAGGCGTGGGAACGGGCCCGCCGAGTGCCGAACACATGCCGAATCCCACATCGTCGAGCAGCACCAGCAACACATTCGGGCTACCCTTAGGAGCCTTCACCGCTTTGGGAAAGCTGGGCTGCGAGTCTTTAAACGTCTCGCCAATCTTGCCGTCGAACGCGGGGTCCGGCTGGGGCAACTGCAACCTCTTGGCCGGAGTCGCAGTGACCGCTTTCTCTTGTGCGACCGTCTCACGCTGTCGTTCGCTGCCGACCAACCCGCCGAGAATGCCACCGACCACCACAACCAAGACTGCCCATGTCACGGATTTCATGTTGATCACTTTGTAAGAGCCACTCCGACTTCCACCAGACCGCTTTGTCGACTGCTCAACCTGCGGCCGATCTGCCACCAACACAACTCATCACAATTGAAAGACTTCCACCGCAGAAGCGGGACCATCTTCTAAGAACAGTTCTCAGGATGCAACCGAAATCGGTATGCATGTTGAGTAAGTGGGAATGCCGAGCCAGCGGCGATCGACCATTCCCTGGCTGTTGATCGTCAACGCTGCGGCCCCGGTTCTGGTTGCCGCATTTTTTGCGAGTCGACAATTCGTCCAATCGTGATCCGCATCTGCGGAAGTTGCGGATTTTGGTTGGCGGCATCGACCTCGTCCGTGTGCCGTTAATCGACAGCGGGATACTCCGGACGATACGCGGCGGCGCGCACGTATTGATCGATATTGTCTGGGCGTGGGACGGAAGCCAAACCTTGATTGTAGACTTGTTCCGCGATGCGCGCGGCCGTATGGAGCGAGGCGTCGAAAATGCGACTTTGCGGCGGATAGATCAGGCCCGAGGCCAGATCATCGTCGGTGACTTGTTCGGCGACCGCTTTGGCGGCACAGATGAACATCTCTTGCGTCACTCGCTTCGCCCCGGTGGCCAGCACCGCCATGCCCATCGCGGGGAAAATGTAGACATTATTCCCCTGGCCGGGGACAAACGTTTGACCGCCAATTTCGACAGGTGGGAACGGACTGCCACTGGCGAAGATCGCCCGGCCTGTGGACCATTTGTAGGCTTCTTCCGCCGTGCATTCCGAGCGGGAAGTGGGGTTTGAGTACGGAAAAATGATCGGCCGTTGATTAATCCGCGACATCGCTTCGATCACCGGCTGATTGAAAAGTTTCGGCACGGTGCTCACGCCGATAATGCCTGTCGGCCGGAGCGCTTCGATGGCTTCCACGAACGAGTTCACCGCGGGATGCTTGTGCGCGAACGGCTGCTGAAAATCAGCCAGGTCCGGGCGAGAGCTCACCACCAGTCCGTTCACATCGAATAGCCAATTTCGGGCGCGCCCTTCGTCGAGCGTGATCCCTTCCAGGGCCATCGCTTCGCTGATCAGTTCGGCGATCCCCGTCGCGGCCGATCCGGCACCCAGGAACAGGAACCGCTGCTCGGCCAGTTTCTGTTTCGAGATCCGTAAGGCCCCGAAAATCCCCGCCAGCGCCATCGCCGCCGTGCCCTGGATATCGTCGTTGTAGGTACAGATCTTGTCCCGGTACCGGGCGAGAATTGGGACGGCATTAAAGTTCGCAAAATCTTCCCACTGGATACAACACTGGGGATACCGCTTTTGCACCGTCGTCACAAACTCGTCGAGGAACGCGTCGTACTCGGCCCCCCGGACGCGTTGCTGGCGTAGTCCCAGATAAAGCGGATCATCCAGCAGCGATTGGTTGTTGGTTCCGACATCCAGCATGACGGGCAGGGTGAACCGTGGGTGGACACCGGCGCAGGCCGTGTAGAGCGCCAGCTTGCCGACGGGAATTCCCATCCCGCCCACGCCCAGATCACCCAACCCGAGAATCCGTTCGCCATCGGTCACGACAATAAAGCGGACATCCTGTTCCGGCCAGTTGCCCAGGAACTCGTCGAGACGCCCCTTGGCCGTGATGGGTAGATATACGCCGCGTGACGCGCGGAAGAAATGATCAAACTTCTCACAGGCTTCGCCCACGGTGGGCGTATAGACCAGCGGCATATAGGTCGCCGGATCGGACATCAACACGGCGTAATACAGTGTCTCGTTGCGGGCCTGCAGATCGCACAGGAACAGGTACTTCTGCAAGTCGTTGTCGAGAAACGAAAGCTGCATCGTGACGCGAGCGATTTGAATGTTCAGCGTCGCAGGGACGGGTGGCAGCAGTCCTTCGATCCCGAGCGAGCGACGTTCGGCGTTTGAAAAGGCACTTCCTTTATTGAATCGAGGATCGTGCAGCAGACGACTTCCCCTTTGTGGTGGTCGAATTGGTTCATTCATCATGTCACTTTCAGCGAAAGTCCGAAGACAACGAGCATCGACATCCGTCGACAGGATGCCAGATCGGCCCATTTCGATTGCAAAATAGCGAACAACGATCTGTTTGTCTGTCAATCCGGGGGGCGCGATAACGGTTCCGTGAAAGGAATGCTTGAGGACGTTGCGATAACGACATTGCCAGCGATGGGACGACCGCCTGGCAGACACTGTCGTCATTCGCGCCGCATCCGCCAGGAAAGTTGGGCGATGGCAACTCAACCTCCGTCGTGAATCGATCGGCGGAAAAGGCGATCGAAGGATTGAGCGTCGTTGACAAGAAATCGACCGGCTTCAGTCGACCTCGGCCGATCCTGGCCGAAGCGGCGAAGCAGATCTCTCGTTTAGCATTTCGCCGTCTTGCGTTTCTTACCGATCGCATCGCGTTGCTGCACCTTGCGGATGTAGTCCGGGGCGAACGGCACCTGACATGAATTGTCACCGAGATCCGCCGTCACCGGGCCGATTTTCTCGGCAACTTGAATGGCGGTGTCGGTCAGGGCTTTCACGTAGCAACCCACCGCAATGACAAACGAATTCATCTGGTAGCGGACAAGGTCCGGTGCCTGATGAATCTCTTTCTGCACACGCTGCAGCAATCGCTGGAAAGCGGCCAGATCGAGCTCCGCATCGTCCTTGATCGATACCAGGCTTCCCAGAGTGGCCCAACCGGCAACGGCGACGAGTGGCTTCTTGGAATCGATCCACTCGACGGCCAACTCGTACCCGTGTTTACTGCCCGACGCGACCCACGCCACCGGCGATCCGCAGACCGCGCTGCAATTGGCCTGGGAGACCCACCGCTGCAGATCCTTCTTCGTCATTTTCGCATCGTCGGCGATCAACCCCGCCAGATACATCGCGTCATAAACGCCGGTGTCGTACAGATCGAGCGCCAGTTGATAATCCTTTTTGATGCGTTTCACGATCTTTTGCAGTTCGCTGATTTTCACGCCGAAGCACGGTTCCTTCACTCCGTGCTTGAAAATCACCCGCTTGTAACTGTCGCTGCCCAGTAGCCTGATTTCGTCGAGGATTTCTTGTGCGGTCAAAATCATGCCCTTCGTCACGAATTCAAACCTCGCGATCCGCTGGAACGCAGCAGTGTATTCATCAATCAACTCAGCGACGAATCCTCCGCTGAGCAGAGACAGCGCGAGGTAATGGAGTTTTGACGGACTCAATCATTGGACATCGGGTATGCCGGAGTGATTTGCCGGACGCGGACCAGCGGCCGGCCATAAAAACCGCCGTTCGGTGTCGAGAATCGAGACATCATTGATGCTGGCCTCGCGTCGACGCATCAGCCCGTCGTCGTCGAACTCCCACAATTCATTGCCATAGCTGCGAAACCAGTTGCCGATGTGATCGTGCCATTCGTATTGGAACCGGACGGCAATGCGGTTGTCAGTAAATGCCCAAAGTGCTTTGGCCAGCCGATAGTCGAGTTCGCGGGACCACTTCCTCGACAAAAACGAACGGATCGCCTCGCGGCCGGTGATAAACTCACTTCGATTCCGCCAGACCGAGTCCTCAGAATAGGCGAGCACCACGTGGTCTGGATCGCGCGAGTTCCAGGCGTCTTCGGCGAGTCGCACCTTCTTGACGGCTGTCTCGAAAGTGAAAGGCGGTTTGATGAACGTGAGTGGACTTGGAGCTTCCAATAAAGTAGTCATGATCGACTCCTCTGCAGGGCGTGAGAAATTGAGGTCCCTGACTGCCAAGGGCCGTATGTGTGCTGAAGTCCCTTTCCCCTGAATCAACCGGCGAGCTGTTCCACTGGTGGAAAGTCGATGTCGGTTTGACCGACAGGGTTGAAGTAGTTGGTGAACATGCTCAGTGCGACACCAGCGACGACTTTGGCGATGGCGCCGTCGTCGAACCCCGCTTGGCGGAGGACGGCAATACCATGATACCATGATCGCGGACATTGCCCCGCTGTTTCCCCAATTTTTGTGAGAAACGAATCAGTTGATCCGCCTCGGAGTCAATGACCGTCCCGCGACGACGGCCAAGGATTTGCCAGCGCCCGATTCGTCGTCAATAATGAGGGATTAATCACATCCCGTACCATTCCGGATCGGATTCATTAAACGACTTAAAAATTAAAGACTTGCAATACATCAACACAAAATATGTCTCCGACGAGATTTCGTTGAGTGCTCACGACACCTCGTTGTCATCCTCTGCCCGGGAGGGGCGGCAACATGCTCGTCAGCGCCCCGGGCGAATTCTGCTCAAACTGGCCGGACAGCATCAATTGGCCGATCTATTGCCGCTCGCCCTCCGGCGATTTGCCGCAGGCCCGAATGTAGCCCCGGTCCGCATCTGGCGGATCCGACCACCGCTGGCGGACGACTGTTCCCAATGCCGGTTTGCCACCGACGGCCGCCTGCAATTCGATCTTCCGGACTATCTGTCGCAGCACCGCGAAGAATCAACAACCGCCTCGCCTCGCTCACAATTTCTGACCGACGCCGAAGTACGTCAATTCGAAGTCCACAACATCCGAACAGCGCCGGAGTCCTGCCACGGCAAGATCTACAGTGACGACGGCGCGACCCGCCTCGGGATGAAGCCAACCACACTCGCCTCACGCATCAAAGCTCTCCAAATTCGTATTGTATGAGCTTCCGCCCCATCACGACGGTGAGATTGGAAACCAAGTTTGAATGGTGGTTCCATGCCCGGGCGTGGAAGTAATCTCGATTCGACCACCCGCCAAACTGGCTCGTTCCTGCATGCTACTTAATCCGAGGCTCATCCCCGCCGAAGTTCGCTTACGTTGTTCGATCACGTCAAAGCCGACGCCGTCATCGCGGATCATCAAATGCAATTCATTTTCGCTCGCCCGCAATTTGACGTGGACGCTGCTGGGCTCTCCGTGGCGAATGGCGTTGGTCAGCGCTTCCTGAGCAATTCGGAAACAAACCGTCTCCAATTCTGCGGAAATCTGGAAGTCGCCCAGATCGACATCCAATCGTTCCTCAAGTCCCTTTAAACGAGCCTGGTTTTTCAGCAGCCAATGGAGCGCCGCGCCGAGCCCAAGTTCATCCAATTGTGGGGGCCGTAGTCTGAGCGCCAGATTTCGAACATCAACGATCGCCTGGTCGACCATCTCAATATTTTCCTGCAGATGAGATTGCACACTTGCATCCGCCGCCTGATGAGTGCGGCGAAGATTCATTTTGATTGCCGTGAGAACTTGACCAATCTCATCGTGCAATTCGCGAGCAAGGTGACGACGTTCGGTCTCTTGAGTCGTAATGAGCTGTCGCGAGAGGGATTCCAAACGCTGACGACTCGACCGCAGTTCATCTTCAATCTTCTTGCGATCCGTGATGTCGATGAACATCGACAAAATGCAGTCTTGCCCATCGAGCGTCAGCCGTTCAATGGACCTCAGCGCGTAACCACTCGTGCCGTCCTTATTACGAAATGCAAATTCGTCACTTTTCAGCGTTCCATGCGTCGCGATGTTTCGAACCAGCTTTTCTCGGTCGCTCGGAACTTGCCAATAACCCAATTCGAGTGCATTGCGACCGATGACTTCCTCGCGATTGCAGCGTCCCATTTCACAAAATACGTCATTCACATCAAGGAAAGTTCCATCTTCGATCGTCGTAATGCACATCCCCACCGGACAAGAGTTGAAAATCTTCACCAGGCGTTTTTCGATGATTTTCAAACCTTCTTCAGCCCGCTTTCGTTCGGTGATGTCACGCGCAATTCCGAGGACGCCAGTGATTTTTCCTTCGGACATTCGCGGAGTGACATTAATCTCAACGAAAGTTCTGATGCCGGACCGCGTGAGCACTTTCAGCTCGAACGAAGGAGGTACTTCCCCTTTCAGTGTCAGCCGTAATGCGTCCTGCGCCACAGACAAGTCGTCGGGATGTACAATCGACAAAAACGATTGTCCGAGCCACTGTTCGGCGGACAGGCCTGTGATTCGGGCAAAAGCCGGATTCAGCTCGCAAATAATCCCTTCCGGCGAGGTGGCAAAAATGATGTCCGGAACCGATTCGATCAAATGCCGATAGCGGTCCTCGGACTCAATCAGCGCGACTTGGACATCCGCCTGCTGCAGGGCCTTACGGGCCGCGGCCCTTAGCCGGAAAAAGTGTTTTGGACTCTTGACGATATAATCTTCGAGCCCGCTCTTCATCGCTTCAACCGCAACGTCCTCATTCCCAGTACCCGTGAACATGATGACCGGACAATTGGGCCATTGCTCTTTGACTGTGTGCAAAATCGCCAGGCCATCCGTCCAGCGCAACTGATAATCAGTGACGACCAGCTGGAAGCCTCCGGCATGAAATGCTTCGCTGAGATCATTCGCGTCCGTGACCTGCACCACGTCCGCTTGGGAGAACTCTTGGATCAACTCTCGAATGACCAGCAGGCGATCGTTCGGATTGTCGTCGATCAAGAGAATGACCGGCTCAGACGTCATGAAACTGCGCCTTTGTTTGTGCTCGTACCATTCGATTGTTTTACACACTTGAGACGTCGGGATTTTCGTTGAGAATGAGCCAATAAAAGCCGATCGACTTCATCATCTCCAGTAACGCGTCGCGGGCCACCGGCTTGACCAGGTAGGAATTGACGCCCAGGTCATACGCCCGATTGACATCTACGGATTCTCGCGAAGAAGTCAGAATCACCACGCCAATCCGCCTTAGCTCTGGTTGGCTTCGCAACCACTCCAGCACTTCCAAGCCCGACTTGCGTGGCATCTTCAGGTCGAGCAGGATTAACGTCGGCAATGGGTAGCGCTCGCGGTCAGTATAGGGGGATTGTCCAGCCAGATAGGCGACCGCTTCGTCACCATTGCTTGTGACTTGGACCGGATTGGCTAGATTGGACTTACGGATGGCACGTTTGATCAGAAACACGTCATTCGGGTTGTCCTCGACAAGCAGTATGGTTGGCTCTTCAAGGCTCACGCGTTTTCTCCATTCCTCTCGAAAGTTCAATCCAGAATCGGCTGCCTTGGCCAACTTGTGATATCACGCCGAAACGCCCCCCCATGCGGGTCACGCCTTTGCGTACGATGGCCAGTCCAATGCCCGAGCCAGCGTATTCCTCCACGCCGTGCAAACGTTCGAACACGCCGAAAATACGCTCCTGGTAGTCAGGGGCAATGCCGATGCCGTTATCATCCACGCAAAGCCGAACTCGGCCTTCATGTTCATAGGCAGTCACATTGA
Source organism: uncultured Schlesneria sp. (assembly GCA_903871875.1). Taxonomy (GTDB): domain Bacteria; phylum Planctomycetota; class Planctomycetia; order Planctomycetales; family Planctomycetaceae; genus Schlesneria. The sequence goes on along the minus strand of CAIQIR010000170.1, from coordinate 9,918 downwards.
CCAGCGGTTTGACGCCGGGCTTCACGAACTTGACCGCGTTTGACAGAAGATTAGTCAGGATTTGAACAAGCGTAATTGGATGAGCGAGAACAGTGAATCCCAGATTGTCCATCGAAATCTGTGCTTGAGATTCCTGGATATTGGTCGACAGTTGTCCCTGCGCTTTCATGATCGCATCCTTGAGGTCAATCGACGCCAAGTGTATGTCGATCCGGCTGAGCCGGCTATAGGCGAGCAAATCCTGAATCAAGTTTTCCATCTCCGCAGCAGCGGCCACAAGCCTCCGAGAATAATCCTGGGCCGTGGCGTCCATCTGCGAACCATAGTCCTCCAACAACGCCTGGCTGATTCCTTGCAGGGCACGCAACGGTGCCCGCAAGTCGTGCGAGACGGAATAGGCAAATGCTTCCAATTCGGCATTGACCTCCTCGGTATGGTCCCGATCACGGCGTAGCCGGTCCGCAATGCTATTGAACGAATGCACGACATGCGTCAGTTCGTCGCGCGTTTCCAAGACGACGTGACCCACCAGGTCGCCTTCTAGCATTCTCTGGGTGGCCGCTTCCAAGCCGGTTACCGTCCGCATGACCGAGCCGTAGAAACCGATGAGTAGGTAGGCGATCAGCAGCATGACCGACAAACAGACCGTCTCGATAATGCGTTTCTTCCTGGTGAGATCGTTGATTCGATTCTGCAGCAAGGCGTCCACTTCAATTTCTGCCAGTTCCCAAAGCCGAAAAGATTCCCGCACGGCTTTTCCCGCATGGGCATCGAGCGTCGCTGGCTCCAGACCCAAGTCCGGGACGTGAAGCAGCTCTTTTTCCACGAAGACCAGAAAGGTAGAAACCGCCAGCCGAAAATCCGTGAGTGCCCCTTCCAGCTTGCGTTTGAGGTTGTCCGCGGGATTGTTATGGAAGGCGACGTCCATGCCCTTCTCGATGTCCCTCAGGTTCATGCGGATCATCCCGCTGAAGCTGATAAATTGGTCATGCTCCTTCTCGCTCATGGACTTTGTTGCGAGGACAGATTGACCGAGACACTGAGCTTGCACCAAGAGACGCTCAACTTCAGGAAGCTTGAGTAGTAACGAATTAATCGGATAGTAGACGTCAAGGGAGGAATCGAGAACCAAATTGGACGAGTCGCCGACTCGGGAGATCAGACCGCCAATGCGCTCGATGGCCTGAACATAGAGAGCATCCTTGTCGGCCGCATTCTGATCGAGTTGCGTATCCTTGAGTAACTGCCAATTGGTCGCCAGTTTTTTAAGTCGCCGACTCGTCTCCATTTCCGCCCCCAGTTCCTGGTCGACCGACTCCACGGCTCGCAAATCGCTGTCAATCTGCGTCTGCAATGAAGAAAGTTCCACCAGTCCAGTGATTCTGCCCAGATCGACCGACTGAGCCGTCAACCGAGCTTGCAAGGTGTGATCGAGAAGGCCGATCAAGGAACGGAAATACTTGTTGCCTCGAAGCTCCTTGTGGGAGAAATCGATTTGGGCATTAATCTCAGAAATCAGGAGAGAGCTGACGATGAACAACGGCAGAGTGAAGAGCAGGCAAATCAGAGCGAGCTTGTAGGGGTAGCGCAGGCGATTCATGATCGCGCGTGCGAAGGCGAAAAAGTCGAATCCGCGCCGTGTTGGGGTTCTGCCTGAAGAGGGTGATGTCAAGATGCACCTTGGCGCGGCGATTGGAGATCCCCACGGCTCAGTAAAACGGCCAGCAAATTCAGAGACTGATGAAACGACATCACGTGAATGCCAGACTTAAACCAGCAGCCGATCTGTGGCCCCCACGCCTGTTCGTGAAGCAACGAACGGACGCGGCAGACTGTCGGAAATATCGTTTTGAGCCATTTCAATCAGCCTCCAGGTCTTAAAGCCTGACGCGTAACGTTGCCAAGGCACCCCTGATCGTTCGAACAGTATCAGCGGACACTTTCCTCCGTAGATCAAAACAAATCAAGGCTTCGATGTCATCTTTCTGAGGCATCAGGCCCCCTTCGCCCAACCTTCGCAGAGAACCTTTTGGAAGCGACTCGCAGGCACTTACTCTTTTCGCGCAAGTGCGACGAAAGCACTTAACGTCTTTCGACATTTTCGCGCGCTGCCGGAACTCGACGAGCCGACTGAGATCAACCGATGCAGATACTCTAAAACAACCAATGTTTCAGGAAATCAACGCAGCCTCGGGACTTCTTCTGAGTTGCTTACTGCATTGAAAGGCATCAGCTGTTTTGTCTCAGGATTTTCCCTAGGCGCGATCCTCACAGAATAGGCGTGCTATGTTCAGAGTGAAGGGCCTTCGTCAGAGTTACTTAAGGAAGAGTGATCAAAAATGAATCGATCGCAACCATCTCCTGGAGCGACCACCAGTGCGTCAGCATCTGCAACAACACCGTTGGCTATGGACCTGCTGAGTGCCACCGAAAGCCTGCAACCGCTGGTCAAAAAGATTCTCCGCGCTGCACGTTCTGACGCCCCGACCCTGATCGGTGGCGAGAGCGGGACCGGCAAAGAACTCGTCGCCAGGGCGATCCACGAAGAGAGCGCCCGCTCCAGCGGGCCGTTTGTTTGCTTGAACCTGGCCGCCGTCCCGACGGAATTGGCCGAGACCGTGCTGTTTGGTCACGAACAAGGAGCATTCACCGGTGCCATGCATCAGGTGCGAGGGTATTGCCGCATGGCTGCTGACGGAACATTGTTCCTCGACGAGATCGGTGAGGCGGACCTGCTTCTTCAGGCCAAACTGCTCCGATTTCTCGAACGCCATGAGGTGCAACCAGTTGGTTCAGAGACGATCATCACCGTGAATGTTCGAATTGTCACGGCCACGAATCGAGACCTCGAACAGGCCGTCCGCGAAAAGCAGTTTCGCGAAGACCTGTTTTATCGCCTGAATATCGTACGGCTGCAAATCCCTCCCTTGCGAGACCGCCGTGACGATATCGATTTCCTGGTGGATTTCTTCCTGCGGGAATTCAACTCGAAATACAAACGTCAATGCCTGATCTCAATGGCCGCACGCGATTTGTTTCGCATCTATGACTGGCCAGGCAACATCCGCCAGCTGCGCGGGGCCATTGAAAGCCTCGTGGTCTTATCAGAATACGACACCATCGGAATTCATGATCTCTCATGCGGGATTCTTACCCACTTAGGCGAGCAACCCTCCGCGTCAACTCCTTCACAACCGGCCGACAAGTTGCCCGAGTTGGAACGGTTGACCCATCATCTGGTGCTGGATGTGTTGGAGCAAACCGAGGGAAACGTGACGCACGCCGCCCACCGCCTGGGAATCGGACGAGCAACCTTGTATCGCTGGCTAAAGAACTATCGCCTATCAAACAGCTCCAATCGCCCCCGCCAGATTCCGAAACGTGTCGGAGATCATTTCAAAGGCCGCCCAGCAACAGGCCAGTGTGATACCGATCATTCAAACGGAGAGCGTTGAATCGATCACAACGGTTGATCAAATTCCGCAGGGCTGTGACGGTCAGTGATCGACGAACGCTTCCGCGCTGTGGCCCATCCGCCAGCGCGATCAATTGGCCCGTCCAATTGCCCTTCTCGAAGCCTGTTTCACCGCGGGGAAACAGCCGCGCCTTGAGGCCATACCTCAAATTCGCACTCTCCCATTTTCCGACGATGCGCCGCGAATCACCTCTGTCGGTCGTGGTCGACGTCGAGCACGATCCCACATCGAGCACAGCACCGCGTGGTGATGTCCCCCTGTCCATCACGAGACACGTGTTCCGCTCTTCTGCCGAACCGGTCCTCATCGCGGCTCGCGCCACGGCCACGCTTTGGTAGAAACTCGATCGACAATTTCGACGACGCTCAAGAGACGTCTGCAGCCTGGCCAACGTGCTCGGTGCGCACCAAGCCGAAACGGCTTTCGCTCGACGTTCGCGAGTCTCACTTTGAGACTCCTCTTCGCGTTCTTGAGACCGCCGTCTTCGACTGAAACACCCCCCCGCGCCATTCGCGGTTTCACCGCGGCTTGATCTCGGTCAACGCATCAATATTTTTGCGAGACGCCGACAGCGCGGTCCACATGGCCCAAGCCGCACTGGCGCTTGAGTAAACGTCATGACACCCTCGCCAAGTCGTGCCCCTTCAGTACCGCTTGTCACGAACAAATCTCTCTGTTGTTCGTCGCACTCTCTCTCATCGGCTCGTGACTTGCGAATGATCGGTCTCGCAGCAGAGTCAATCATCTCACAGATCTTGAGAACAACAGAGAGGCACAATCATGAGATTCACGGTCCAGCACCTCAATCACAACGACGCGGCCAGGAGTAAGGGCGAATGGGCCATCCTGCTCGATCACGAACACATGCTCTTCGTCGGAAACTACCGACAGTGCGAAGCATGGCTTGATGCTCACGACATCGTCGACACAGCGTCGACAGCGGCAACGAAAGAGGCTCCCAGTGCCGGCGGCACAACCTGGTCTTCGCGTACTATCGGGCGACTTCGCCGCATGGCCAACTGGTGTCGACCACGATGGATCGCACGCACACTCCGTCCTCTGACGATGACCAATGCAGCACCGCAGCATCAAGATCTGCCCAAACACGTCCAACCCCCGTCCAAAATGAAAACATTCCTGCGAAGCGAGGCCGGCTACTGCCACGCAGCCGATCTGATCGTCGCCGCTGGATTTGTCGGGACAGTCTATTTCGGTGCCCTGCTGTTAACACTCAACCTGGCTTGGGAAGGGGCCGTGCAATATGGTCGCCAACAACAAACCCCGCACCAGCTGTCCGCCACCAAATATGCGACCGGCCACTCGCAGTCCACATCGGATAGCGGAACACTGGATCTTGTGTGTGATCTCGAATCATCCGATCAATGACGATCGAGCCAGCTCCGCGGTTGACGTTGCACCGCTTGAAGACCGTTACGGCAGTTCGATCACGTTCGCGCTGATCAGGTACATATGCAATTTACCCTGCTTATCCCGACGAAGCGGCGCGACCAGGATGCTTTCACCTTTGGCCAGCGTGACCGACGTTTTGAAGTTCGATTCGCGGACGTGCGGAACCTGAATGTTCAATTCGCCCGCTTCATGCCCCATTTTTGTCCGCAGCACTTCGACATCCACAATCTCGGATTGCCGAATGTGCAGCCCCAGTTGAACGGCCCCCGTCGAGTCGGCTACGTGCGTGACGACTCCCAGCTGAACCCCCTCCGGAACCTGCGAGACTTGCGTTTGCCTGCCTCCACTCTCCAACGTGCGCAGTCCCGTCACAAAGGGACGTTCCTTGGCAAAACTCACTGTCGCTGAACTGCCGGTGAACAGGGTGACCGTCCGCGCAAACAGCAGATTGGTCGGCGGATCGTTTTGACATCGATTCGTAACCGTTTTCAGTTCGTCGGGCGAGAGCACTCGAACAAACGACGGTTCCAACGTCGAACTGTCGCCATCGCGAGTCAACTTCAAAGGCGCCAACAGATTCATTTCGCGCAACGGAACAGGGCTGATGATTCGACCACCCGCTGCCGGGAGAAAGCCACTCAACTGCATGTCGGTGGAAACCTGCTGCACTCTCATGCTGATTTGCTGTTGCCCGAATTGCTGCCAATGGTCCAGCAGATGTTGAATCTGCTGATGCTGCCACTCAGTCGCCGTGACGGTGAGCTCATTGCCTTGGAGCTGACATTGTCCGGCCTGCGGCTTGCCCTCGATCCAGGGAAAGATGTTCCCGTTACACTGAAAATCTCGCCGCAGACCTTCAGCCCCCTGTTCTGCCGACAAACCCGGTTCGTCTTGCCGAATGCGGGCCACAGTCGCGCTGACGTCGTACACGCGCGTCGTGGTCGGAAGCGTCATGATCCCTGAATCGGCGGCAACATCGGAGCCGAATTGCCAGACCGTCCCCTCCGGCACGGTCACGGAATTCAACGGGGGCATGACCGTCTTCGAGATCGCCGCATCAGTCAGTCCCATCACCGCCAGCAGAGTCAAGATCGCCCGTCCGCTTCCACGGCCCCAAACCGTTTCCTTCGCCAGCGGCCCTGCCAGCGCCTTCAACCGACGGCGAATGATTCCCTTGTCTCCCAGCAACATGACCAGCCCGGGCAACGGAATCCGCTGCGAAGCCCCCGCCGAGGACGACAGGCGTTCCAGAAAGTGAATCAACGTGCGTCCATAGTCCGGCGCCGCGGACGATCCAAGATGCTGCATCACCAGTGCATCACAGGCCAGTTCCCGCTCCGCCAGCCAGCAGTGCTGCGTCCACCAGAAGCACGGGTTCCACCATTGCAGACAGCGAGCGACAATCCACAGATAGCTCCAGGCCGCGTCACCCCGCTTGATGTGCGCTAACTCATGCCACAAGACATGCTGCAACTCCGTCTCGGACAAAGTCGCGGCATCTTCAGGCAGCACGATGATCGGTCGGAAAAAGCCCATGGTCGCCGGCGTGGTCCAATTCGTCACGCAGCGCAATTGCACCGGCATCCGAATTCCAAACTGGCGACGCCCCTGATCGAGCAAATCCTTCCACGAACGATGATCAGGATCCACGCCGCGACGAATTCGACGCGAGGTGCGAATCGAAGTCACCAGCATCCAGGTCGCGAGCAACAGGCTGATACCCGTCCCGCCGAACACGAGAGTCAACACGCCCACTTCAGTCCAACTCACGCGGGACGAACCGTCCACGAGAACACCCGCCGGAATTTCTTCCAGCGGCGCTTCGAAGGTCGGAATCGGGAATTCATCCTCCGCGAACGCCGGTCCAGCGACCGGAGTGCTGACCGTCAGACGATTGGTCAAATTGCCCCACCCGAACGGCGTCTCCAGACTGAATGGCAACAGCAGGCGAACGAGCACCAGCGTCCATAAGGCAAACCGCGTTCGCGCCGACAACCAGCGTCGACCGGTCAACGTGATCACGCCGACGATCAGGAACAGCGGCAGACAGCTGATCGCCCCCCGCACTGCCAGCACGACGAACAGACCGGCCGTTTCAAAGAAAACACCATCCATGGTCATTCTTCCTTTCCATCTAACAGTTTTCGCAAAGCCGTTAATTCGTCCGGAGTGAACCGTGTCGTACGCACGAAATGAGCCAGCAGCGGAGCGGCCTCGCCATCAAACACGCGATCCAGAAACGACTTCGCCGCCCGCCGAATGCAATCCGCCCGCCTGACCGCCGCACGATACAGGTAACGATTCCCGTCCGGTTGATAATCCAAAGCCCCTTTTTTGATCAGCCGATGCAGCATCGTGCGAATCGTCGCCGGCGACCAGCCACAAGGCTCCTTCAATTCGGCAATGATTTCCTGGGCCATCAGCGGCTGCCGTTCCCAGACCAGGTTCATAATCAGCCACTCGGCATCCGACAGCTCAACGGGATCGTCCATGACAGGCTCCTGAATGTGTACGACATTAAATATTTACTTCTGTAAACATTGTCAAGCCGAATGGCAATGACTCCGGCAGCAACTTTGCGCACGTTCCCCGGCCCGCATGATGACCGGACTTATTTGCAGCCAGAGCGATTCGGCTTCCACTGTTCGATCGCCTGTCGATAGTAGCCGGGCAGGACCGAAATGGGACTTGTCTCTTGCACAAACATCACTCCGTCAGAGAGCACTTCCGGCTTTTGAATCATGAAACAGGTTTCGTAATCCCCCTGATGACCAGACTCGCCGATTCGCATTTCAAACTCGTCGTACGACGGAATTCCTGTCCCGTGGGTGAGCCGATCGCTGAAATCGAGTAGCAGCCCAGGGGCCTGCCGATCATTGGCAATCCGCTGCAGAATCGACTCCAGCGCCAGAGGACGAGGAGTATGAGCGATCTCGATCAGGTCATCTTCGGGGCGGTATTCGGCCAACGCAAGGTAGCATCCCTCGTAGAACGCCGAGCCAATGACCCGGTAATCGGTGTCGAGAGTAATCAACCCCCGATCGAACGCCCGATCATGCAACCGCGAAAGCCAAAGCCCATTCCGCGGGTTCGCCCGATGTTCTCGCGATTGCTTCCAGGGAACGATATGACTGGCCACAAGCAATTCCGCATGCCCGATTCCCGCGATACAGCACTTCGCATCAAAGCTCGCCAACACCGCCCGTCGAAAGAACCGTTGAGCGAGCCGCACAACAACAGTCCGCTTCGCCTCCGTGTCGCCGATGAAGGCATTTTGCCAATCCCATCACTGCTGTCGGGCGATTCGGACTGCCGGTGAAACGCCGGTTGAAGCCGCTCACTCTCGACCACAAGGCCGCCCCTGTCGACGTGAAAGAGTCGAAACCTTCGCACGGTGGTCTGACACGGTATCATTTCCCCGGTGGATTCACGATCTGGCGGGCGACTGCGGCAGCCGCTTACAACCAGCACGATGCGCCACCTTTTTCCAACGGCGTTAGCGGCGTGGCTTATTCACCAGACGAGCCAGCAGCTCTGCTCTCGAAGAAACCGCAAACGCCGTATAAATCGCCCGTGAATGAGAGTGCACCGTGTTAATGCTGATACCCAGAGTCGACGATATCTCCTTCTCGGATCGTCCGAGCAAAAATTCGTTATAAACGCGCTGCTGGGCGGGCGTGAGTTCCCGCACCATCGTTTCTCGACAAGACCCTGGGACATTCCCACCAGAGAACCGCCCGGTCGTGGGCTGTTGTAAGATCTCCGCATCTTGCTGGGCCAACATGAGATCGACATACGCCTTCAGTGAGTAGGCACCGATTTCCAGCACTGTGTCCCGGGCCACTTCCGCTTCGTCGCAGTACTGACCATTGACCTGGGTACCGTTTCGGCTTCCTAAATCTCGAATCACAAAGCCAGCGGCCGTCCGCAGAAGCACTGCATGTTGACGTGAGACCGAGGGATGCGACAGGCAGAGTGTATTTGAGGGGCTGCGTCCGATGGTTGTCTCGGCTATTTCAACTCGATAAACACGTTCAAGCAACTGTTCATTACTAATCAACAAATACAGTTCCTGGACCATGTCACATCCCTTTTGTCAATGAGATGGCCTCACCTGTTTAGGTGAGCCAGTAGCTGTTGCAATTCGCCACTTACGGTTCATTATATGAACTTACTTCGATGCACTTGTCCAGTACACGATGCGATCGTCGAGAAAGCCTCGCTGGCTCTTGGGAAGTCCGATTGAGATTGTTCTTGCGAATGGCGGTGAGTTTTAGGCTCCCAACAGAGGGAACTGTGCGAGGCAGCGAAGCAAGCCAAACCAGATAGATTGGGTACAAGTTGACGCCTGTTGCAACCCTCTAGCTGATCGGTCGTGGTGGTGACATGAGTACAAGCAACCCCGAAAAGACCGCATCGCCGGCAAACCGTGATGGACGACGTGCGACGAGTCCGCATTCCACGAATGCCAGGGAGGAGAGCTTCCCGGAGATATTTCGGACGGAGCTTGGTGCGATTGGAAAGGACGTTCCGGCCGACCTCGGAAACGAGGAACTCTACCAGCTGGCGCTCGACAACAGATTGATCGGGCTGGCTTTTTCAGGGGGCGGAATTCGCAGCGCCACCTTCAATCTCGGCGTACTGCAAGGATTGGCCGATTGCACTCAAAGCGGACCAGATGATCCAGGTGAAGTGGGCGAGGTGGATCATCCGCGCCAGGCGAGAGGCCCCGGCTTACTGTCCTGTCTGAATTATCTTTCATCGGTTTCCGGCGGCGGATATATCAGCGGTTGGCTGGCGGCATGGGTTTTAAGAGACGGCGAATTAAAAAATGTCGAAAGACAACTTCGCCCGAATCGACATGACCAGGCAGAGGCGAATCGCAGTTCCTCTTCAGTGGCGGTGAGTGCCGAGAAGCAAGCCGCCACCTTGAAACTGCACTCGGCCTACGAGTTAGTGAGCAACTGACCAACGAATTCCACGCGACGGCGGCGAACACACAAGCCACCCGCCAGTAGCCGCCATCAAGACT
>CAIQIR010000169.1 GCA_903871875.1 uncultured Schlesneria sp. | reverse complement strand
GGAGCCCTTGTCGGTAACCAGATGCGGCAGGACACTGTAAGCTGGTAATGTTTCGTCCTGGTCCCGATTGTCATTCCCTCCGTGACGGTTGTTCATGCCGCTTCCCGTTTCGACGACGATTTTGTTGGCCGCCGCTAGCATCGCGCTCATTTTCGGGCGATTCGGTCACGTTCGCGCTGATGGACTGCGCAGGCTGTTTTTTTTTGTAGTTCTGTTGCTCGCCAGTTACAGCCTGTGGATCGAACCCACTCAACCGTTTTCCTCCGTGGATGATTTCGAGATTCACACGGTCTGGAGCCAGGACGCCCTGGCATTGTCTGAACAGTGGCTGGTATTGGCCTTCGGCCTGCTGGCAGGCATCGTTCATTGGGACGCGCCACACGGCGAACTGCGGACATTCCGTCACTGCGGATTTTTGTTGTTCGTCATCGCCGGTTTGACGCTGGTCGCCCGGTCGAATGATTTCCTGTCTTTGGGATTGTCATTCGAAATTGTGAATCTGGCCCTGGCCGCACTCCGCGGCAGTTCCAAGCCCCCGTTATCACGCGGGATATCAGCCGTTGATCGACTGTCGGGGCGATCCTTCGAGCTTGGATCGGTCTGGCTGTCGTCGATTTGGTTATGGTTCGGTGTGGCGATCTTGGCGAATGCCACGGCGTCCACTCATTTTGACACGGTCCGGCGTGTGCTGACGCTGGCCTATGAGCCGGGTGGCGACCATTCGGCAATCGGATCGCCGTCCCGATTGATCCTGCTCGCAATCGGGTTGATTGCCACCAGCTTATTCGCCCGCATGGGACTGGTCCCCTTTCAGTTCGGCCTGGAGGCGAGCTTACGCTATCGCACCTATCGGTTCAGCGGGTTGTCCATTTGCGCGGAACAGTTGGCAGCGTCGATGATTCTCACGCGTTTGTTCGGCCGCGTCTTTGTGGGCATGGGTCATTCGTTGACGACGCTGATGATGACGGTGTGCCTGGCGAGTTTTGCATTGTCGATCGCCCTGGCCGCGCGTTCGTTGTCGCCCAATTTACGCTCGATCCCGCGCTGGCTGGCCAGTTTCGTTCTGTTGCAGAGTGCCTGGCTGGGGATCGATCTGATGATCGTGGCGACGGAACTGGAACATCCCACCTTACGCTGGGCGACCTTCGCCCCGCATCAGGAAACGCTCGGACTGATCGTGTTGACGCAACTGTCGGGCCTGCTGGCTTGCGGCGGCATCTATTGGAGCTTGAGTTATCTGGCGCGTGCCGATCGTGAGGTCGAATTCTTGGAAGACCTGAAAGGGCTGGGACAATCCGCGCCGGTGGCCGCCGTGACCTTGAGCATCGCCATGGCCAGTGCGATCGGATGGCCGCTGACAGCCGGATTCTGGGCACGCTGGCTGACCTTGCTGGCCGGCCATAACGTGCACTTGAAATCGAGTTCGAACATCTTCACGCCGCACGAAGGGTTGCGGGTGGTGCTGCTGCTGGGAACGCTCGCGACGATCTTTTTCGCCGCCGTCGCCTTTCGAATGATCCGCGAGATCTGGATCGAATCACCGCTGGCACGGCCCACCGCGACGGGCGGTCGCGGCGTGCTCGCGGCCAGCCTTCTCGCTGCCGTCGCCTGCCTGACGATCGGAGTTGCACCGCAAGTTGTGCTGATCCCTTGGCAACGGATCCCGCCGCCGCGCGAGATGATTCCCCCAGCCACGGAACGAGGATCGGGAGTCACACCCCTGGGATGGAACGGTGGCGGCAAATTGAAGAGCGACCCCACGAATGCCGAGTCGATCGAGACTTCGAGGACTCAGTAATCCTCTTCGTCATCAAGTTCGGATTCCCCGTCATCGTCATCGGAGTACTCGCCGTGTGCCCCGGCCTCAAGAATCGCCCGGCCCGCCGCGATCGTGCGTTCATCTGGAGCGCGCGGGTCGCCGTTGTTTTCCAATTCCCAGCAACAGTGCAGGGCATACACGTCTTCTGGAGCCATTTCAGAATTGGTCTCATCAAATAGCGAGAAGGTGGTGCTGCCATACATACCCAGACCGCAGTCGTCTGATTCACCCGGTTCCTCGGCAATGAATCGATACTTGAACAGCCAGACCTGACGGACATCGTTGGTCGGCGGCCAGAACAATTCCCTGGTGTCGTAGAGTTCAATATCGTCCGGCGGGCGGCCGAATTCCTGCGGATGGGCCAGCCAATCGCACAGATCGGCCATCGCTCGAAACTGCGGTTCATTCGCCTCATCGGGAATCAGATCGTCGCGGCCCAGTTCTTCCAGGTACGCACAAGCAGTCGTCGAGTAATTGCGTTCGAGCGACAGCCGCACCAGAAACTTCAATCCCGCATCGCTTCCCAGACGTGCCGACGCCCAGGCGGATTCCATCTGAACGGCCGAATCGGGATGGTCCATCGCCAACGCCAGAAGTTGCTCGCGCTGCGGTTCGCCAATGAATGGCAGCGAGGCGGCGGCGCTGTGGGCAAAGCTGAATTCGTCTTTGTTGCTGCTACGCAACCAATGCCGCAATTTCTGGACACCTTCATGCGCATCAAACGGATGGACGGTCAGGAGTTCTTCGCGGGCCAGGCGGTTAACCCAGTCGAGAAACGCGATGCAGACAAATCCGTCCGGCAACGGATCACTCAGCCGATCGACCAAATCGGGAATGGCTGGGTCCAGATCGCCAAACTGCTCGAAGACGACTGACCAGAGATAGCCTTCCCGCAAGACCGGATGATAAGCGGCCTGCACCAGACGATCGAGTCCTTCTTCCAATCCATAGCGGGCGAAAATCTTGACCGCGAACAACAGCTCGTTTTGCTGTTCGTTGGCTGCGGACAGCCGATCGTCGTAGGCGCGAATCAGAACCGGAATGCCACGTCGAACCAGGTATTGGAACGGACTGACCTCGACCACCGACTGGAACAGCGATACCAACTGGTGAAATGCCGTAAACATACCCGGCGCTTCGATGGGCTTCTGGACATACAATTCCAGCGCGTCCACCAGAGCTTCGGCGTCTTCCAGGGAATCGATTTGATACTGATCGAGGTCATTCAAAGCCTCGAACAAATCCCCTCCGTCCGCGAGCCCTCGTTCCAGAGCGATCTGCAAGGGAGTCTTTTTCGCCATCAGTTCCCATCTCACTTTATTGCGTCGAATCGGAGTCGATCCCAGCCCCGCTGCGACGATTAATCATTTTGTCGACGGAGAGCCTGACGTATCTCACGATCCGCATCGTGTTCTTTCAATTTTTCCCGCTTGTCGTGACGTTTCAATCCCTTGCCCACGGCAATCGTCACTTTCACATTGCCGCGGACCAGATGCACTTCCAGCGGAACGATGGCCAAACCTTTTTGACTGGCCACTTCGGCGAACTTGCGAATTTCCCGGCGATGCAGCAGCAGCTTGCGTTGCCGCTTGGGATCGTGATTCAAATAGGTCGCTTGCGGGTATTCAGCGATATCACATCCGACCAGGAAAACTTCACCACCTTGAACGCGGACGTGGGCCTCTTCGATCGAGATCTTATTATTGCGGACACTTTTCACTTCGCTGCCATGCAACACGATGCCGCATTCCATCGACTGCGAAAGTTCGTATTCGTGTTTTGCCTTGCGGTTGCGGCAGACCACCCGCGACAGCGAGTAATCCGGTTTTGAATCAGCAGGTTTGGCCATTGTTTTTCTCGCCGCCGGGAAGAGCACCGTCTTCACGGCACATTTCCACGTCGTCATTATTTCGACTGAAGTCGTCCATCACTGTGACTGAATGTTCGATTTTGATTCGTCATCGAACATCAAATTATTGTGCCGCTCTGTTCGCTCATTGTCTTCTGGCATTCTAGTCGTTGACTGGCGACCTGCGAAATACGTGGACATTTGATTTCCACTCCGAAATTTCCCGCTTTTCCCGCAACAAGGCCGATTTCCCGACTCGGCACCCGGAAGTTCCGCCCTGTGTTCGCGGGTGGACACCTGTGGTGGACGGGTCCGATTCTTCGGAACATTTGTCAAATGCCTCGCAGTCCACAGAGGTAGAATAAGTGATTTCCCCCATCCAGAGCCAATGGCATGTTGCCGGAAATAAACACCCTTGCGGGCTCGGTAGTGAGAAGTGAACTAGATTTCGCAGAGAGGGTCTATTGTCGCAATCATCACGGATGTCCCACTCATTTCTCAAGAGTCGTATCGAAAACCAAGGTGTCCGCATGAGTATGGCGACAGCGACAAATCCGCAGATTGCCACGCTGCTGGATGAAATTCAAAGCAGCAACGGGCGGCGTGATCCGAGGGGCGACAAGCAAACCGGTGCCAACGCATTTCTGCCGGCCAAAATGGACGTGGATTCGACGACCAAAATCCTGATCATTGATGACGAGCCAATCAATGTGAAGGTCTGCCAGAAGTATCTGAATGAATTGGGTTACAAACGGTGCATCGGACTTACCGACGCCACACGCGCGATTTCCCAGATCGCCGAAGAACAGCCGGATCTGGTGATCCTCGATGTCATGATGCCGGTCGTATCCGGCGTCGACATTCTGCGTCAGATTCGGTTGAAGCCCGAACTGTGTCATATCCCGATCTTGATTTTGACCGCTTCAACCGATCGCAGCACCAAGCTGTGTGTGCTGGAACTGGGAGCATCCGACTTCTTGACGAAACCGATCGATCCCAGTGAACTGGCGCCACGCGTGCGCAACGTCCTGACGGTCAAACAGCATCAGGACAATTTGAAGAACTACGCCGACACGCTGGAAGCCGCCGTTCAGCAGCGAACACTGGAACTGGAAGCCTCGCGACAAGATGTGATTTTCTGCCTGGCGCGCGCGGTGGAATATCGCGACGACGTCACGGGCCGGCACGTCGAACGGGTCGGTCAATATGCGGGAATCATCGGCCGCGCATTGGGAATGGAAGAGGCCAGGGTCCGAATGCTTGAGCAGGCGGCCCAACTGCATGATGTGGGGAAAGTCGGCATTTCGGACGAGGTGCTGCTGAAGCCCGGCAAACTTTCACCGGAAGAATTCGAACAGATGCAGCGTCACACTCTGTTCGGAAAACGGATTGTCGAACGGATGGGCGATCATGAATGGGCCAAGCTGCGACAGCATGTGCTGATCGGATCGCGAATTCTGGACGTGCCCCGATCACCGCTGTTGGCCATGGCGGCTCGTATCGCGTTGACCCATCATGAACGCTGGGACGGAACCGGTTATCCCCTGGGATTGGCGGGCGAAGATATTCCGCTGGAAGGGCGCATCACGGCCGTCGCCGACGTCTTTGATGCGTTAAGCAGTCGGCGGCCCTACAAGCCGCCGTACCCCGTGGATAAATGCTTCGAGATCATCACGGTGGAAAGTGGCAGCCACTTCGATCCTGACATTGTCGCGGCGTTCATTTCGCAACGAGAACTGATCGTACAAACGCAAATCGATCTCGCCGACCAGGCCTAACGCCAATCTGCTGGGGAATGAGTCACGTGCGCTGGATTCAAAATCTGGATTTGAAGAACAAGCTGGTGCTGCTGGCCGCCATTTCCTGCGCCATGGCGCTACTCATGGCTTGCTCTGGTTTCGTCTGGCATGACCTGCGCCTGTTGAGGTCGGTGCAGATCGAAGAATTGCATACGAAAGCCGAAATGCTGGCACTCAGCAGCGCGGCGATCATCTCGAACGATCACCCCGACGCCGCGAAATCGCTGCTGGCGACCTTGAAGGCGCAGACCTCGATCGAGACGGTGGGCTTGTTCGACCGACAAGGCAAATCGATTGCCATCTATCCCGCCTCGTCCTCCAAGTTGGCCGATCTGAAACTTCCCGTCGATCACGATTCGCATCGTTACACAGACTTTGGCGAACTGGAGCTGTTTCACCCGGTCACCGACCGCGGCCGTGACGTCGGCACAGTCTACATCAAAGCCAACATGCGCGAGTTTTATGAACAGGTCTACAGCCATGCGGCCATGATCGTCACGGTAACGCTCTGTTCGCTCGCGGTTGCCTTGCTGTTCGCCTCGATGATGCAGTCGCTGATTTCGATGCCGATCCTGCAACTGGCTGACGCGGCGAAAAACATTACGACCAACGACGACTATACGATTCGCGTAAACACCGATTCTCACGACGAACTGGGTTTGTTGTATGCCTCGTTCAATCGCATGGTGGAAAAGATCCAGTCCTCACAGGCCGAGTTGAAACAAGCTCGCGACGAAATGGAACTTCGCGTCGAACAACGGACGCAGCAGCTGCAAGACGAAATCGTGCAGCGGGAATCCATGCAACAGGAGCTGGTCCGCGCGAAAGAAACGGCCGAAAGCGCCAGTGAATCCAAAAGTCGGTTTCTGGCGAATATGAGCCACGAAATCCGCACTCCTCTGAACGGAATCCTGGGATTCACCGACCTGATTTTGATTCACGACCACAATCTTCATCCGACCGATCGGCGTGACTACCTGAAGACGATCAAGAAAAGCGGTGAAGCACTGTTGGTCTTGATCAATGACATCCTGGATCTGTCAAAAATTGAAGCGGGGCGAATGGACTTCGAACGAGTCCGATTTTCTCCGCACGATGTGATTTCTGACGTGATCTCGTTCCTGCGACCGAAAGCCCGTGAAAAGCAATTGAAGCTGGAATACCGCTGGATCGGCGCTGTTCCCGAATCCATTGAAAGTGATCCCCTGCGATTTCGCCAACTGCTGATGAACCTCATCGGCAACGCGGTGAAATTTACGGAGAAGGGCGGGGTCGAGGTGGTCGCCCGGCTGCAGCGAGATTCGCGAAAGCTGGTGCTGGAAATCATCGATACGGGTGTGGGGATTCCGCTGGAAACCCAGCGATCACTGTTTAATCCCTTCACCCAGGGTGACAGTTCGGTGACTCGCCGATTTGGCGGGACAGGTCTGGGACTTTCCATTTGCAAAAGTATCGTCGAAGGGCTGGGAGGTGAAATTTACTTCAAGAGTGAATTGAAGAAAGGCAGCACCTTCACGTTTAAGATCGAAACCGGCCCACTGGAAAACGTCCCGCTCTCGTTACGCCCGCTGGATGATGTTGTCCCGGAACCGCCGACCGCCGCACAGATGACCTGCCTGCAGTCGAAGCGGATTCTGGTCGCCGAGGATGGCGATACGAATCGAAAACTGATTCACCTGCTGCTGCAGCAATCCGGTGCCGAGATCGTGTTGGTCGAAGACGGTTTGGAGGCGGTGACCGCAGCCCGCCGTTCGGTGTTCGATCTGATCATCCTGGATATGCAGATGCCGGTAATGGATGGCTATACCGCCGCATCACAGCTGCGCGCGGCAGGATTCACCAAACCGATCGTCGCCCTGACCGCCAATGCTATGCGCGGCGACGAGGATCGATGCATCGAGTCGGGTTGTTCTGAATATTTGACGAAACCGATCCGTCAGGATTTGCTACTGACCCGCATGGCGGCTCTACTGACTGGAAAAGCCATTGACGTTGCTGAAGAACTGACGCCGATACCTGAAGACCCCACGGGTCCGTTGATCTCGGAACTGCCGATCGAAAATCCACAATTTGCCGAACTGGTCTGTGAATTCATCCAACGAGCCCAGGAAAAACTGGCGGAACTGCAATCAGCTCACGCCACAAATAACAATGACAAGATGGCCAAGCTGGCCCATTGGATGAAAGGGTCTGGCGGAATGGCAGGATTTCCGCAGCTGACCGAGTGTGCGCGGGAGTTGGAATACGTTGTCAAAAAGACCGACACTAAAGCCATCGAACAGAATCTGTCCGCATTGGAATCGCTGGTCGCCCGGTTGCAATCCCCCGAAATCCTGACGGTTTGAAGTCTCAACCATCTGAGGGACGAGGCGAACCCGCCCAGACAACGAATCGAGTTCAAGAAGTGATGGCCGCTTCAGATCGGCCATCCTCATGGCCGATCAACCGGTCATTGAAGTCGCACACCCGAGAGCGAGATCGGGGTACGACGATTTGAGAGGTCCCAGGACGGCGAATTACCAGGCGAAATTCGTATTGCGGTTGTAAACGGCCCGTCCGGGGAAGTACCAGGGGGCGCGGTAGTTGTAGTACGGGAATCGGTAATGCCCATGCAGCGAACTGCGCTGAAAGCCGGGTCCGAAGTGGTCGTAGTATGGGTCGCCCGTGACGACATATTGTCCACCGGCAGGATCGTGGTAGTATGCCGGTGAACCGATCCGCGGTTCGTAACCTCCCGGTGCCCAGTGGGGTCCGGCGGAAGCGTAGTCACCATAGCTTTGGGGATAAGTTCCCGTGGCGGTGGCCGACAGGCTACCGGGCGAACTCGCATACCCGTAGGGCGCATTGCCATACCCGTAGGGAGCATTCCCATAGCTAGGTCCGCCCGTCCACGGTGCTGGTGCGACAACTCCGGTCGAAACGGCGGGCGAGGGGGGCACGGAGCAGTTGCAACCGGCCGACGAATCTTGAACCATCGCACCGGTCGCAGCGAGGGCGAGCAACATTCGACACGATTTTGAGCTTAACATCGTACTGACTTCTCCGTTTGGGAAAACTTTCGGGGCCATGACGAGCCGGACGGCGATCGGCCACATCATGCCAAACATTCAGATACCGAAACTTATCCCATCCTGAACGGCCAACTGTAGACAATCCAGCCAATCGGCGAGGAATGCGACGGTGACCTGACGACTTCTAGCGACATCGCGGTTCAATCTGCCGGTAACGATCCCGAAATAAATAGCGTTCGGCACAGAACTCAGGAAGATTCGCTGGAGGTGCGCCGATAGCCGTTGTTGTGAACTGAAGTCATCTGACGGAATGCTCTCGACGAGATTGCTCACGCGGGTATTAGTCGTCACATCGCGCCAATCGACGAATCTTACAATCAAGCGGCCCGTCCGCTTGATTGACACGGAAGGACAATTTCATGCCTAACGGACTGATGAATCTCGCTTTGGGACTGGCGATGCAGGTCGGAAACCCCGGACCCTCGGAGGCACCCAATGCCCCGGTTCCCGTTCGAGCCTACGGACAATATGGCTTCAGCGGTTCGGCCGAACAGTACCATCCGTCGGATTCCCAGATGAACTGGGTCCACGGATATCATCAGGAAATCTCGGCCTACGGCGGCCACCCGGTGTATCGTCCGTACAACTACAAGGACGTGCTGTCACAGTCGCAAACAGCGGCGGGCTGGGGCGAACGGCCGGCCATGCCGTACTCGCAGCAGTTCTGGCACAAGTACCACGACCAGGCAACGATGTTGAAGATGTCACGGAACCAAAACCAAATGGCGCCGATGCCGTTTGCCCAAGGACAGCCAACAATGCCACAGAACATGGGCTGGACGATGCAACCCACCGGAATCGTCGCTCCAAACCAACAAGTCTACTGGCAACAATCGCCGGTGCCTGCGGTGCAAAACACGATCACCGTGCCGACGACCGACTCGCTGCAACCGCCGCCGATTCAGACGACCGGCGAATTCAATCAGATCAACTACCGACGGTAACCAGCGCCGCAGTTGAGTTAGCGACTATTCGGATCGATGGAATCGCCGATTTCCGGATTCGGTTCGCTGACGGTCGGTCGCATGTGGTCGCCCACCGCGTGATCTGACACCGTTTGCACGCGTTGCAGGCCGAACAGGTAAAGCGAAAAGAACAGAATCACGAACAGGCCGACCAGGATAATACCGATTGTCTTATCGGGTCCTTTCCGGACGGCCTGAAAGTAACTTTGTTCGAGGTCAGCTTCGCCAAGTTTCATGATATCACTTGCTCTGCGAAAACAGGTTGCGATGATCGCGGCCTGTTGTGAAAGAGCAGATCCTGTTCCGTAACCCCGCAGGCAAATTCCATCGCTCCATGCGGTTTGGTTGTTCCGTACACGACGTGGTGCCCCCACCGGCTGTGCCGGTTGTGTGGACTGTTTCGGCCGCTCGCGACCCCAGAACTCGTTGATTTTCTGAAACAGTTGTCCCGCCCGTGTTTCGTTCGATAAACGTTTCAGCGATTTCTCGATCCGAAACCGAACATCGACCGGACGAGAAATCAGTCAACCCGTCTTGCTCCAGATCTCTTCCAGCGCCTTGCGGATCGTTCGCAGCGTCACCCGCTGGTCAACCAGGACGCGGGAAATGTCGGTGTCGGCAATCTTCGCTTTCAAATCGCGTTGATGTTTTGAGAGCACCAGCACCACAGCGGTGCCCGACGAACGACAGGCCGCTACGGCCTTATCAAACAAGGGTAGAGCATCTTTCCCCAACGAGGCGCCCATTAGTACCAGTCCTTTGGGCGGATCGGTCTGCATGCGCTGCAGCGCTCGCTGACAGTCGCCCAGCATCAACACACGGTAACCATGTTTGGAGAAATACTGACGCAATGAATCTTGCTGACGAATTCGCTCTTCGACACACAGGACTGTCGGCGAAACTGGCTGAGCCGAGGTCACCATGGCGGGTGGAGCATCCGATTTGGCGGGAATCTGGTCGCCCAGGGCAGCACGCAGATCGCGCAGCACCAGCGTGGGATTTTGATAGCGATCAAACGGATTGATGCACATCAGCTGGTCGACAATGCGGGTGATGTTGAGCGGCAATGAGGGGTCGATCTGGCGAATTGGCCGCACGTCGCGATACCGGCTGAACTGACGACGGTCTTCTTTATTTTTCGAAGGGGGATACGGCGGCTTACCGGTCAGTAATTCGTAATAGATGGCCCCCAGAAAATACAAATCGCTTCGTTCGTCGTTATCGGGCGCATGACTTCCTCGTTCCAGCGTGGCATATTCGACGGCCCGATCGACTTCCTCATCGATCGACCTCAGACTGGCGTCCTGACCGGCGAGTCCAAAGTCCACCAATTTGGCCACCCCCTGGGCACTCAGCAGGACGTTGGTCAACTTCATGTCGCGGTGGGTCACGCCAAGAGTCAGGGCATACTCAAGGCCTTCGGCGATATCCATGGCATAGCGGGTCGCTTCAATGGGCGAGAATTTTCCCCGCCCTTTCAGCAGTTCGCGGAAATTGCCCCCTTCCACGAATTCCATGGTCAGATAATGCTGATTTCCCTCAGAACCCACTTCATAAATGGGAACGATGTTCTTGTGTTTGAGCCGTTTACCCAGTTCACCTTCCCGTTTGAACAGTGTCACCTTGCGGGGATCTTCGGCCCAGCGCGAGCGAAGGACTTTGATGCCGATCATCCGTCCATCGTCGATGGAAACGCCGCGGAAGACGCGTGCGAAACTTCCCGAAGCGTTGCGATAAAGCAACTTCTGATTGCCCAGCAGCAACCCCTCGATATCCCGCTTGCGGAGCTTGGTTGCCTGATAAGGAGTCAGCAGGTGTCGACCTTCGAGTTCCCGAATCAGTCCATCAATACTCTGACCCCGCGACTGCAAACGAACCATGCACTCTTGGAGTTGCGCGGATTCGACCAGTTTCGCCTGAATCAAATAATTCTGAAAATTCTGTAGGCTCAAAAAGTGCATATCAGTGATTCAATCCGCGATCTTCCGAGTGATTCCAGAAGATGGGCAATTGTCGTACCAGCAGGAGTGTTGGGGTGCGAGAAAGTGACCAGGAAGCAGAATCGTGAAATTCGATTATGACGTTCCGTAGACCTCTCACCGAAAATGCGGTGCGATAACCTGTTCCGTCATTTCACCGCTGAACAGGGGAAGCGCGATGGCGACGCCACGACGGTGTCATTCAAACGCAACTTCCTTGATATCGAATAGTTGTTCGAGACGCGTCATGTGCAAAACTTCACGGACGTCCACAGACGGATTGTAAAGCTCGATGCGCTCGACCTTGCTCCGCAGCGACGTCAATACACCCAGCATTCCGCTGGGAATCAACGTGACACCGCTCAGATCGAATGCCAACACTTTGCAATGGTACTGTTCCACCATTTGGAAAAGCTGGTCTCGATAAATGGCGATACAAACTTCATCGGGAACATCCTGGCCCCCAAATCCGACAACGGTCAGTTCACCGGTCTGATAGACCTTGAGAACCCGGGGATCCTTTAAATCCCCCAGCTTCAGTGCCGAATCTTCGGCCATGGGATCGTGATCATCAAGAATACTGTCGTTCATCGTGAAGCTCCTCAAGATAAATCACACGTCGGCACTCACTGAAATGGAAACGGCCCTGGTACTCTCGATAACTTTTCCCGGCGATCGACGACACTTTCGCCAGCCGACGGTATTGCCCGGAATCAAACGGGTCCGAGGACATTTCCGTAGAAAATCCGGCAACCGACGGTTAAGAAAAATTTATCAACGATCGCGCGAAGAATATACCGATCCCCAAATCCATTCGCCACAAGCTGATTAATTCGCCAAATGCGGCAACTGGATTAAAATCGGCCATACCGCATTAGTTGCCGTCATCCTGCGGATAGACCAGCAGACGATCATGCGCCAGCAGGATCAGGTCGGCCAACCCATCGCCCGTGACATCAGCGATTAAGGCCTCGCGCGGTTCTGCGTCCTTGGTATCGTCGTCATTGCGAAACGATTTCTGCTCGTAGATGCGAAAATAAAGGACATGCTGCAAACCGGTGGTGGGACGATACTGGATGATTTCGACGAAGTGACTTCGCGTGTCGGTCAACGCCAGATCGACATGACCGTCACCATTCAGATCACCGGCCACGACATCAGTCGGGTACACCTTGTCGAGCTGGCTTTCAAACGACGCTAATTCCTTCACTGCCGGTGACGTTCCGCCGGCAAATAACACGGCAAACTTGTCCGATCCAAACAGCAACAGATCGTCATGATGATCGCCGTTCAAATCGACGACCTTTAAGGATTTGAGTGGGAATTCGCCGATATCAATCTCTTTCCAGGGCTGATAGCTGCCTTCCATTTTGCGAAGCAGACGCAACTTATGCAGGCCGCCATCGACCAGTGCAATTTCCAGTTCACCATCCCCATTCAGATCGATCACCGTCCCGGCGACCAGTTTCGAATTGGATTCCGTGACATTGAATTGATCGGCAACTTCCCATCGCTTTTGCGGACTGAGCACCATCTGACGGGCAAAGTTTTCCTGGGCGATGAGTACCCCATTCTTGCCTCCTAACGAACACAGGCTGGCCGCTCCCGCGCCCACTGACCCGATTCCCAGGTTGCCCCCGGTGACGATTTCGATGGGGATTCCCGCAGCATTCAAACCGAACAGTTGCGGCGGTTTTGAACCCTGAAAGATCAGGAATTCGGGTCGTTCGTCTTCACAGACGTTCGCCAACAGCATCCGTTCCGGCGTCCCCTTCAGTTCCAGCGAGACGGCGGTCTTGTCGCCAAATTTGACGGCTTGCCATTCGTCCTTCTGCACCTGCTTCATCGCTTGCAGTGAATATTCTGACGCACGGTCTTTTTTGGTCTTGGTGATGAAGACCACTTCCAGTTTGCCGTCGCCGTCCAGGTCCGCCAGCTCAATGACCGAGGCATCGGCTTCCGTCGGAATCGATTGCGGGAATGTCATGCGTCCGTCGACCAGACGACTGACGCCCAGCGTCTTTTCCGCGGCGCTGTGCACGACCAGATCAGCCTTGCCGTCGCCGTCCAAATCCGCCGCGCGAATCTGATCGGTCCCGGTCAGGCTGGGAAACGGAGTCCCCATATCCAGACCTTGCCCGGCATTCTGTTTGAAGAACAAGACGCGAGACGCGTCCGGGTCGGTGACCACCAGATCACTCAGACCATCTCCGTCAAAATCGCCGACGGCCAGATCGCGATCCTTGCCGGTTCCCTGCTTACCGAAGCCAAACTGGATTAATCGTTCGGGCAACTCGTTCTTGCTCAGTTGCTTTTGTTCCACATTGAGCAGCTTCAGTCGACCGGTGCGGGAATCGATCGTCAGGATCTCGTGACCGGGCTTTCCATCCACGTCCCGTAATGACACCGCACGGGGTCGCTCAAGATCGAAAACATATTCGGGTCCCAACTGACCGTTCGACTGCTGTAGTCGCGCTCCCAAAACCTTCGTCGAGCCTTCGCCAGCGAGATAACACAGATCCTGACGACCATCTCCATCCAGGTCGGCGATCTGAGCCAGCCCCAATTTGTCCGACGTATTCATCAGGCGTTTGGGTGTCGCCAATACGCCACGAGACGTCTGATAGAGCAGAATGGTTTCGTGTTTACCCAGGATTACCAGATCATCGAGTCCGTTCGCATCAAGGTCTCCCGCAGTCAGGAACCATTGCGACGGTGAAACGTCCGGAATTCGCTGCTGCTTCTTTTCGGTCCATTCGCCTTCGGCCGGCTGATAACGGATGACCAATTGATCGGGGGTGCCGAAGTAGACGATATCGGTGCGGCCATCACCGTTGAAATCGCCCAGGGTCAGCGCGGCCACATCATGATCGACGGGCATTTTGCGATGTTCAAACCGCCAGCTGTCGTCAACGGTGTTCACGTCCGTGCGTCCCGCCGGCTTGTCTTTCGCGGCAGCGGGTTCTTTTCTCTGCAACATCAAATCGAGACGGCTGTGGCCGTTGTCGACAATAACCACGTCGGTCAGACCGTCGTGATTCAAATCGCCCGTCAACATATTGCCGGAACGTTCAGACAGTTTGTAAATCTCGACCGGCTTGAAGCCATAATATTGGGCCAAGGGAGAATCTTCGGCCGTCGTCATTCCCGCGATCAATCCGAACGCAGCGATCAGGTAGGTCCCTCGTCGCAAAAACAACCGCATGAATTCCGGTCCTTCCATCAACAGGTCAAATACAATCGAGTGGTTTCCGTTAGTCGTCGCGAGGACGCTCGAGCGCATCGCGTTGATTTGACTCGCGCCCTGACCGTCGAGACGTAATCCCGACATCAACGACAACCGATTTTTCCTAAATAGCCCACCTGCATAGTACTACCACGACGGCCGAACGTACATTCTACGGCTCGGGAAGAATCGTTACCGCAGGTCACAACGCCGATTTCAGCCGTGTTCGGTTGACATAGCCTGAACGCCAAACTGAACGCGACACCCTGACCGACCACGGTGTCGCTCAAGTGAGCAAGTTTTGCGGACAGAAATCGGAACGCAAATCTCAACTGGGTTGCGACGCGGTCAGTCGCGAGCCAGGGAACACAGGCCTGAATCCCAAGTCGTCCGGCACGACACTCGTCGGAAATTTTTCCAGACAAACCCGACTGGGATCCAAACAGACCGACAATGACAAAAGGCAGACGGATCGACCTTATTCAAGTCGACCCTCTGCCTCGATCAATCACATCGCCAAAAGACGCTCGCCCGAAGATGCCCTCCACAGTCCTGAAAACTCAGGACCAGGCGGATCACTTCTTCTTAACGGCGGCCTTCTTCTTATCGTCTTTCTTATCGCCTTCAGCGGCTTTCTTCTTTTTCTTCTTACCGACGACAAGTCGCACAACTCGCAGCTTAGGCAGACCGAATGGGCTGGAACCTTCGACCCAGCGTTCGTCCGTCTTCATCTGGGCGATACGTTCATCGCGCGAGATCACACTACGAAGTCGGGCCAGTCGCCCCTTCCGCTTCAGACTCTTATCAATGGTCACTGCAAATCACTCCCGCCAGATTGGCGATCCAAATTGAGCAAGTTCGCTCGAATACCCTCATCGAGTAGGCTCAACCATACAGGGAACCATCTCGCAGGGGGGCACATGTTAGTTCGACCCGAACAAGGATTCAAGCCGCGTTGCCCCCGAACTGAAAGAACCTTCATTTCCGAGTTGTCTAAAACCGAGTTGTGTCGGTATCTCCTCCCCTTGCCACCATCAGTCGTCTTTCGATAGATTACGTTCACGGCTTACCCGATAGTGTAACGGTAGCACAACAGATTTTGGTTCTGTTTGTCCAGGTTCGAATCCTGGTCGGGTAACTCTCTTTCCTCCGGAAGCTTTCTTACGAGCTCCTTTCAGCAGAATGACTTACGAAAAGTCAGCCCTCCCAAATGGCGGGGTCTTCTGCGAAGTCAGGGTCCGCTGAATGGGTCGTCGCGTGCGGCAGCCAGATCGTCCCGTTATCGCGTGCTAACCGGATATTCTCGCAGAATTTACGGCGATTGCGGAACGGACCCACCGGCCGGGCTCGCCGCATAACCCGTATTGACCTGTTTTGCCGATCCGCCCTACGATCCACCGCTTTGTGGCCGCCGGGGGGGGACGCGCCGTCATGACTCAGACGGGTGGGTGGAATCGACGCTTTTGGATCATGATGCTAGTTGCGCTGATGGTGCGACTGGCGTTGGCCGTTGGCGTACAGTATCAGGTCTCAAAAACGCCTGGCCGCCTTTGTCTGATCTCTGGCGATGCCGAAGGTTATTGGGAACTGGCTGGCAAACTGGCCGCTGGCGAGACCTATTCGATTCATACTCCGCCACGTTTTCTGTTGCGAATGCCGGGCTTTCCAATGCTGCTCGCCTTGCCGCGGCTGATCTTTGGCGACAAGCCGTTCGCCGCCAGAATCGTGCTCGCATTAATCGGGACGCTGGCGTGTGGACTGACTTATTGGCTGGGCCGTGAACTGGCAGGAGAGACTGTTGGCATCATCGCCGGTGTCTATACCGCGATCTCACCCACCATGGCATTGTTCAGCGTGTTGTTTTTAAGTGAAACGGCCTTTGCGGCCACGATGCTCGCCAGTCTGATCGCGGCCGCCAAGTTGGCGCGTGGCCTGTCATCAACGACCTCGGTCACAGCGAGCCGATGGATTCGATTGTCGTTATTGACCGGCGCTCTAGTTGGTCTGGCCACATTGGTCCGCCCCACTTGGATTCTGGTGGGGCCAGGTCTGGCTGCGTTGTTTTTGATTTTATGCCCTCGTCCGATTGGATTACGCGGACTGCTGGGCGGATTGATTTGTCTGGGACTCGGCCTGTCGTTGGCACCATGGACGTACCGCAATTTTTGTGTGACCGGCCATCTGATCGCCACAACCCTCTGGTCTGGCCCCAGCCTGTACGACGGATTGAATCCGACGGCCACCGGCGATAGCGACATGACATTTTTCGACCAGGAGCAGCTCATGCTGACAATGTCGGAATACGACATGAACCGTGAATACCGTCGACGTGCGATGGAATTCGCGATCGCGAATCCCGGTCGAGTGATCTCGTTGGCCATCGAAAAACAGCGGCGTTATTGGAATCCCGCACCGAGTTCTCCTCAATTCAGCAATCCAACGCTGTCGGTCGTCGGCTGGCTGACCTATCTGCCCCTGATTCTGCTGGCAGTCGTCGGGGCCTGGTTCGCACGCGGCGACGTGTGGCTGTTAATTCTGACGCTCGCTCCGGTCCTGTACTTCGCGGCCTTGCACCTGTTGTTTGTCGGATCGCTGCGTTATCGACTGCCGGCGGAATATCCGCTGGCAGTTTTGTCGGCCGTGGGATTGTGTCAACTTCGACCCTTCCACGATCGAACGACAACCTAGGAGTTTTTGAATTCGACGGCGGGAGATGGTTCCGTGGCTGCAATCCTGAAATGGATGTTCGTCCTCGTGCTGCTGATTGCGGTAGCCGGGAGCGGCGCGGCCTATTGGCTGTATTCCCGTAGCGACGAGGAACTTCGACTGCTGGTGCTGGGTCAACTGAAGACGATGACGCCGGACTTGAAGTTCGATGTCGCCCGAGCCCAGCTTGATTGGAGTGGACGAGTTCGAATCTATGGCTTGACTGCATTTCTGCCCGATGACAAAGATCGCCCCTCGGTCGAAGTTCCCGAAATCATCGCCACGCTGGACTCAGAACGATTGGCCGATCTGGACAATGTTTCCATTCAGAAATTGTATCTCGTCAAACCCAAGATCCGGCTGACGCGCAACGTGGAGGGAAATTGGAATTTCGGACGGGTTGCGTTCCATATCACCCCCGGTTCCGTTCTGGCGGACATCGAAATTGAAAACGCCACGATTCCGGTGGAATTTCAATTGTCGGAAAAAAAAGCTCGCAAGCTGCTGTTCGAAAACTTCAATCTGACCGCTCATCCTGCGGACTCGCGGCGACTTTCCATTCTGATCGGGACGCTGCTGAAACCCGCCGGACCGCTAACCCTGGAAATCGATGCCACTCTGGACGGGTCGACCTGGAAGTGTGAAACGCGCGACGCCTGGAAGGTTCCCGTCGATCAGCGACTGATCCAACTGATTTGCGACCTGTCGCCTGAAGCCGCCACACAAGTGGCGAACGCGGGACAGTTGATGGAGCAGGCCAAAGCGACACAAGCGGCGGTGGGAACGATCACCACATCGCCATCGTCTCCCTCATCGCCGATGAAACTGGCTTCACAACTGCAGCCAAAATCGGGAATCCCCGACTTTGGTGCCCGCTGTATTTGCGATTTGACCTTTCGCCTGCAAAAGGACGGGCCTCAACATCCGTTCTCGTTTCAAATCCACTCCGCAATCGCAAATGGCGAAATCGACAACGACCTGCTGCCGTTCCCGTTGAAAGAAGTCGGCGGAACGATTTATGTTGATAACCGCCGGATCATTGAGACCCACCTGCATGCATCGAACGGAGCGACGAAGATCTCGTTTGCCGGTGACATTGTCCCCAGCAAACCGATCACGGCCTCGATAAAACTTCGCGGGGTGGAACTGAACAACGCATTGAAATCGCGGTTGATCGAACCGTTACGCCGGACCATTCAATCAATGGGGTTGACCGGCCTGTGCGACGTGGATGCTTCGATTATCCAAGATGGCGGGGCCTGGCAAAAACAGGTCAAACTTCATCTGACCAAAGGAACGGTGACTCACGAACGATTTCCGGTCACGGTTCGCGATGTCACGGGCGAACTGCTGCTTGAGAAAAATGTGGTCGAGTTTCATGCCACGGGCAAATACGCCGGCCAGTTGGTGACGGCACACGGGGAGATTACGGATCCCGGTCCGGCTCATCAGGCCAATATCGTGGTGTCGAGCAAAAATTTGCCAATCGACGATGAATCGCTGGCCGCGTGCCCGACGCCGGTACTGAAAGCCATTGAAAGCCTGAAACTGAAGGGGCGGCACGATCTGATGCTGCGACTGAGTCGTCCCGCGGGGCTAGGCCAGAAGTATGAACCGGATTTGAACGAGCGGGTTTATGACGGCAGTCTCAATTTCCATGGTTTTCCGTTTGCCATCCAGCAACTGAACGGCTTTGTCCGATGGAGAGGCGACACGGTCAAATTCAGCCAATTGCGCGGAACTCATGATGGTGCCACGTTAACCGGCGAGGGAACGTTTCAACTGTTGCCCAAACCCGGCCGACTGGAACTGACAATCGATGCCACGGACGGTGCGTTTGATCGCGCTCTGCAAATGGCGTTGCCCGCTTCCCTTCGCCAGGTCTGGAACGATTTCCAACCGCAGGGCCATTTCGATGTCACGACCGAAATCGCCTGGATTCCCGGCACACCGTGCGTCGTCAAACTTCCCAAAGTCACGGTGCGTGACGGCGAAATGTTGATGAAAAGCTTCCCTTGGCCGCTGCAAAACCTGTCTGGAAAGTTCTCGTACAACACCGAACCAGGCAAGCTGGTGATGGAAGAGGTGCGTGCACAACATGACGACGCACAATTGAGTGCTCGTGGTGTGGGATGGTTCGTCAACGGGAGGCCATGGCGATTAGATTTTCATCAACTGAACGTCGATAACCTGATCCCGAATGCAACGTTTCGCAACGCTCTACCCGAAGCGTTGCAGAAGCCGTTTGATTTTCTGCGCCCGACAGGAGTCTTCTCACTCGCAGGCCCGGTCCTTTTTTTCGAACTGCGACCGGGCGAAAAAGCGATCGGTGCCATGTGGAAGCTCGACACCATACTTTCACGTTGCGGGATCACTGCGGGTACGCGTGTCGAAGAAATCAACGGCGCGATCAAAGTGGAAGGAACATGGGACGGCAACGCAGCCACACTCGACGGAAAACTGGATCTCGATTCGTTATCGATCTTCCGTCAGGCCACGGGACTGGCCTATCAGATCAATAAGGTCGTGGGCCCGATTTCTTTTCGTGACGGCAAATTTGTCGCAGGAACGGAGACGGCGATTCCGCCACGCGCGTCGGATGCCCCCGACGAAGACAAACGAATTCGTGGCAACGTCTTCGACGGGAATGTTTTTCTCGATTCCGTCGTCGAACTGGGTGACGAACTGAAGTACCAGGTCTTTGTGGAAATGAAAACAGGACGTCTGGAACGGTACGCGCAACAGTATCTTCGCGGATATTCCAAACTGGCCGGCATCATGAACGGTTGGATGAATCTGCGAGGCAAAGGAACCAATGCCGATCGCATGGTCGGTGAAGGCAAAATGATCATTGCCCCCGCCTCACTGTACGATTCGCCGATGCTGACGCAAATCTTTCAAGTGATTCAATTGCGCAGTCCCGACCGGTCGGCGTTCGAAGAAGCACGACTCAATTTTTCAATTGCAAATGGACGATTCGATTTTAACTCGATCGAGTTTCTTGGCGAATCGTTGAACATGCGCGGCCGGGGATACGTTCGCTTCGACGGTGGAATGCAGCTCGATTTCGGACTACGCCTGCGTCAATTGATTCCCAATCCGCTGTCACCCGGTTTGATGGCCGTTAAGGTGACGGGCAACATAACCGACCCCAAAACCGCTTACGTCCCGTTCCCGGAAGTCGATGACGCCATGAAACAGTTCTTCGGCGTCTTGCTCGATCCGCGAAAAATGACTCCACGCCCCGGTTTGTTTACGCCTCGAACGGGTCAACAACAGACGGAAGAGGCCACCCGCTAAGACCACTCGACGCGAACTGGCACAAGACGCGACTGCCTGATGACGAGCCATGAACATCGCCCGGAATGATTCCCGACGACATCGAGCCTACCGGGCGCAGCAAGACACTGGACGATGGCCCGAAGGTGGTGTCGATTCGCATTTCTTGGTTTGGGCCAGCTGTAATGAGGCCATTTCGCGATCGAGCACTTCCTGGTAGTAGGCCAGACGCTTCGCGGCAATATCCAGCGATCCGCCGAACGAGCGTTCTTCTTCCAGATAAACCAGCGGCACAGGAAATTCGACAATCTTCATTTTCTGGGCCGCTGCCTGCACCCAAAGCTGCAACGGCATCGCGTAGCCCAGTTCTGTAATCCGTAACCGGGCCAGTGAATCGACACGGTACGCTTTAAACCCACAAAACGCATCGGTCAGATTCAAGCAGAACTGATGGTTAAGCCACTGGGTAATCTGCAGATTGATCCGCCGTCGCTCAATCGGTGGTTCGCTGGCACCGGGAAACTGCTTCAAGTAACGACTGCCGGAAATGATATCTGCCGGACGATCTTCCTGCTGAAAAACGGCGGCCGCCATTTCTGGAATCAATGCCGGCTGGTGCTGCCCATCGCAGTCGATCGTCACCAGAACGTCATATTGACCGGCCAGAGCATAGGTGAAGGCCGTGCGAAGCGCCGCACCGTAACCTTGATTCTGCTGATGCCGGACAACGTAGATGTCTCGAATCGAATGCAGCAATTCAGATGTTCGATCACTCGAGCCGTCGTCGACAACGAGGATTTCCTGGGAGTACTTCCGGACTTCCGCGAGAACATCCACTACGTGAAGTTCTTCATTGAAGACCGGCAACGCCGTCAAGATTCGCAGGGACATAGGGGACTCCCACCGTAAAGCATCGGGTCTCCGTACCGCATCCCTGCATGACGGGAGATCATTCTAGACCGCACCATCGTCCTGTCAACGAGACGAACGTCGCAAACAGGCTTCTGTACCCGACTGGAAAACATCCACCGGAAAAACACTTGTATTTTGCCGAGTCGGCAGATCCACCAAAGACCGAGCTTTGCGTCGTTTTTTTGGCTTGGCAGCGGAATTGAATGCGAAATTCATTCCATGTCGGTGGCACCAGCCGAAATCGACATTGGCCGGGAAACACACTCATTTTCTGATTCGCGACTTGCTTTGCCAAGGAAGTTTGCTGAAAATATCAACGACCGCTGATGCACTGCCTAACGGCCCCCCCCCAACTTGCGTATTGAATTTCGCAAGGATGCCTGCCCGCCCTGTAAACCGACAACCTGCCTGATTGTGGCCTCGCTTGAGTCTTTTTCACGCGGTTTCGAATTCCTCTGT
Source organism: uncultured Schlesneria sp. (assembly GCA_903871875.1). GTDB lineage: Bacteria > Planctomycetota > Planctomycetia > Planctomycetales > Planctomycetaceae > Schlesneria. The sequence continues at coordinate 4,279 of CAIQIR010000169.1, read as the reverse complement.
ACCGAGCTCCCAATGACTTCACGCCGATTGATAAGCAGTCGTGTTTTGGTGCACGCGGTGATTGGCGTCGTCGTCGTGGCGGGCCTGTCGAGTTCCCGCGTGAACGCGGATGGTCCGACGGTTTCTGGCCCCGCCGATGAAACTCTGTCATTCGAGACGGACGTTCGTCCGATCTTGAAAGCCTATTGCCTTGATTGTCACGGCGGTGCTGAAAAGCTTTCGGGAGGGTTGGATCTCCGGTTAAAGCGATTCATGGTGTCGGGCGGCGACAGTGGTCCCGCGATTCAACCGGGTACGCCCGCAGACAGCAATTTGGTTCGTCGGATTGTCACCGGCGAAATGCCTCCCGGCGAGAAAAAAGTTCCCGCCGAGAAAATTCGTCTGATCGAACGTTGGATCGCCAAAGGAGCTCAGACCCTGAAAGAAGAGCCCCTGAAACTCGATCCGGGCATCGGGATCACCAGTGAAGAGCGAGCCTATTGGGCCTTTCAACCGATCCGGCGTCCCGAAACGCCGCAGGTCAAAGCGATCGATCGAGTGCGAACTCCAATCGACGCGTTCGTGCTGGAAAAGCTGGAACGCCACAACTTGAGCCTGAATGCAGAAGCGGATCGGACCTCTTTGCTCAAGCGGGCTTATTTCGATCTGATCGGCTTACCGCCATCGTTGGAAGAAACGCGAGCCTTTCTGAACGATGAATCACCAAGTGCTTACGATGCCCTGATCGATCGATTGCTGGAATCGAAACATTACGGCGAGCGATGGGGACGGCACTGGCTGGACGTTGCGGGGTATGCCGATTCCGAAGGGGATGGCAACGTCGATACCGTGCGACCTTATATCTACAAATATCGTGACTATGTCATCCGATCATTGAACGCTGACAAGCCCTTCGATCAGTTTCTGATTGAACAGCTGGCCGGTGATGAGCTGACACCTCCGCCGCACAAGAACTTGTCACCCGAAGCAATCGAGACTTTGGTGGCAACCGGTTTTCTGCGAATGTCCGCCGACCCCACCGCCAGCGGACAAGGGGATCCTGAAACATCTCGCAACCTGGTTGTCGCCGATACCATCAAGATCGTGTCGTCATCTCTGCTGGGACTCAGTGTCGGATGCGCCCAATGCCACGATCATCGTTATGACCCGATTCCTCAGGTGGATTACTATCGCTTACGAGCCGTGTTTGAACCCGCATTGAACGTCAAGTCGTGGGTCATTCCCCGCGATCGAGTGATCTCGCTTTATACCGACGTTGAACGAACGAAAGCCGTGGAGGTTGATGCCGAGGCAGGAAAACTGCAAACCACCTACAACGAGAAGCAATCGAAACTGGTCGATGAAGCATTTGAAAAGGCCCTGGAAAAATTTCCGGAAGAAGAACGCGATGCGCTGCGAACGGCGTTTAAAACCACCGAGAACCAGCGAACAGACGAGCAGAAAAAACTGGTCGCAACTAACCCCGGACTGAATGTGAATCCGGGTGTGCTTTACCAGTTCAATGCCGCAGCGGCCGACGATCTGAAAAAAGACATGGCCGTGATTCAGGCCAAACGAGCCGAAAAGCCGGCGGAAGATTTCATCAGCGTCTTGACCGAAGCAACCGGTGCCCCGCCAGTCACGTCCGTGTTCCATCGAGGAGATCATCGTCAGCCAACGATTCCGGTGACACCCGGGGATCTGACCATTGCAGCTCCCGACGGCGAACGATTCGAAATTCCCGATCATGATGCCGCATTGCCTTCCTCGGGACGTCGGCTCGCCTGGGCCCGGCATCTCGTCAACGGTCGACATCCTCTTGTGGGACGAGTGCTGGCCAACCGTATCTGGCTACACCATTTTGGCCGCGGCATCGTCGACACGCCCGGTGAATTCGGCGTGCTGGGAACCCGGCCCTCGCATCCAGAACTGCTCGATTGGCTCGCCGACGAATTCGCTCGCCAGGGTTGGAGTCTGAAACGGATGCACAAGTTGCTGATGAGTTCATCCGTTTATCGGCAGTCGTCGTATCGAGGCGATCCAATCGCAGCATCCCTCGACACGGACGGAGCCCTTTATTCTCGTTTCAGCGTGCGACGACTCGAGGCGGAAATCGTTCGTGATCGTATGTTGGCGACTTCCGGTCAACTCGATCGCACTCAATTTGGTCCGTCGGTCGAGGTCGTGGAAGACTTCGCCGGCCAGGTGCATGTCAAGGACGATTCCGCACGTCGGAGCCTTTACGTGCAGGTCCGCCGAAGTAAGCCGGTATCGCTGCTGACCGCATTTGACGCTCCCGTGATGGCCGTGAATTGCGACCGACGCAATGCAAGCACTGGCGCACCTCAATCCCTGATGCTGATGAACGGCGACTTCACGCTGAAGCAGGCGATGCGTTTGGCGAATCGGCTACGCGCGGAAGCAGTCGGCAATCTCGACCGAGATCTCACCCAACCACTTCGAAGCCGCTTTTCCAGCCCTCAGCTGGCTTGGCAATATGGTTATGGATCGGTCGAAGAGTTACTGCCTGAGACCAGTCCCGTACCGGTGATCACTCACTTTCAACCACTGACTCATTGGACGGGGACATCCTGGCAGGGCGGTACTTCGTTTCCCGACGCGACGATCGGCTGGGCCTTCCTAAATGGTTCCGGCGGACATCCTGGCGATGATCAGCAACGAGCGGTGATTCGCCGCTGGACCGCTCCCCAAAACGGATCGGTCGCCGTCACGGGTGCCTTGCGACATCCTTCGGAATCGGGGGATGGCGTTCGTGCCCGAATCATTTCCAGTCGAAGCGGATTGGCCGGACAGTGGGCGGCGAAGACTAATCGCGTCGAAACCAATGTTGTCAAAATCGAAGTCCAAGCCGGTGACACACTCGATTTCGTCACTGACTGCCTCGAGAACGTCACCAGCGATACTTTCGAATGGGTTACCAATCTGCGTTTGACCGATGACAGTGGAAATGAATCGGGCCGCTGGGATTCGTCAGGTAATTTTCATGGCCCCCTGGTCAGTTCGGTCCCGGAACAGGTCGCTCATGCCTGGCGATTGACCTATTGTCGTCCGATTACGTCCGACGAACTGGAATTGGCCTGTCAGTTCCTCGAACGCCAGGTCCACACGCTGAAACAATCCGGCGCAGCGGGCGATCACGAATTGGCTTCGCTATCGAGCCTGTGCCAGCAGATTCTGAGCAGTAACGAATTTCTGTATCTGGACTGACCCTCATGACAACAAATCTTTCCGCAGCGCAAGGCCAGCCAAGTCGGCGTCAGTTTCTGGCGACGAATGCGTTTGGGATTGGCAGCTTCGCACTCGCGTCGTTACTGCAGAAGGACGGTTTGCTGGCGGCGCCACCAGGCAAGCCGAATGATCAACAACCGAATGATTTGAAGTGGCGACCGCCCCAGTTCGCGCCTCGTGCGAATGCCATGATCTCGATGTTCATGCATGGTGGTCCGTCACATATGGACCTGCTGGATCCTAAACCCGAACTGACGAAGCATCACGGACAAGATTACAACGGCGAAGTGGTTTTCAGCTTCGTCAATCGCGCCAGCAAAAAGCTCTTCGGCAGTCCGTGGAAGTTCAAAGCACACGGAGAATGTGGCACCGAAGTCTCCGAACTTCTGCCGCACACCGCGGGGATTGTGGACGACATTTGCTTGATCCGGTCGATGCATACAGGACACAACGGCCACGAAGTTTCGATCCGCTATTTTCATGGCGGCATTCCAGCCGTTCCCGGTCGGCCGACGATGGGAAGTTGGATCGCCTACGGACTGGGCAGTGAAAATCAGAATCTGCCCGCCTACCTGGTCTTGGCAGATCCCGGGGGGCATCCTGTCGACGGCACATTAAACTGGTCGAGCGGATTTATGCCGCCGTTATTCCAGGGAACAGTCCTGCGAGCGGAAGAGCCACGAATATTCAACCTGGATCCACCGCCGCAACTGCGCGGCCCGTTGCAACGACAGAACCTGGAATTTCTCGCGGCACTCAATCAACGACATCTGCAACGACACCCGGGCGAATTGGATCTCGAAGCCCGCATTGCCAGTTATGAACTGGCGGCAGCGATGCAGACGGCGGCCAAGGAAGCATTGGACATCACTCAAGAGCCTGAGCATATTCACAAGCTCTATGGTGTGGACCAGGCACAGACACGCGAATATGGCACGCGGTGCCTGATCGCCCGCCGGCTGGTCGAACGGGGTGTTCGATTCGTGCAGTTGTTCTTGGGAGGGCAGCCTTGGGACATGCATCAATCGATTCGAACCCAGATGCCCGCCGT
>CAIQIR010000168.1 GCA_903871875.1 uncultured Schlesneria sp. | reverse complement strand
CGGCTGCTGCTCGAGCCGTTGCTGCTGACCTATGTCATCGAAGACGAAGTCTTGAAGATCACCACGATCGCCTCGTCAGACTTGAAAATGAAAACACGTGTCTATCCCGTCGCTGACCTCGTCATTCCGATCCAATCGGGCAACACGATGAATCGCGGTGGCATGGGCGGCGGCATGGGTGGTGGAATGGGAGGCGGCATGGGAGGTGGCGGCATGGGAGGTGGAATGGGAGGTGGAATGTTCAGCATTCCGCCCGAACAAATCCAAACCAAATTCGCGAGGTAAACTCGATCTACCTATAGCGATAGCGATGAGGTGGCCGAAGCACGCCAATTGATGTCGTCAGATCGATCGTCGATTAACCGCTCGGGAAGAATGAAGGTCCTTCGCTTGAACGCGATCTCTCTTCTGATTCAGAAGCCAGAGACCGACGAGGGATCTCTCTTTTTTCTTCTCCTCGGAAAGAATTTTTCCATGTCGCCAATTTGCTTTCCCTTGAGTTTCACCACACCAGGGACTCTGCAAAAAGCGATGCACTTCTGAGAAAAGATGGCGGCGGGCCTTTGATTGAGGCGGTCGTCAATAACTTCGCGTGATCAAACCAGAAGCCAGTTAACCAGTTGCGCATCCCAAGACCGCATCGCCCTGGACGAAGGATCGCCCGCCTCACAAATCAGCAACGCTGACAATCTTGAAATCTTTTCCGCAATGCTGAGGGGTGGAACGAAGCCTGCGGTATCGCGCCAAAGGTCAGGGATGTCCGTCAACCAATGAAGTCGAGTCTTCAATCCAATTAAGGAAACAAAATGTTACAAGAGTTCGTCCACAACTTTACTCACAACTTATTCAAGCCGCTGCTCTTGTTCTTTTATGCCGGGTTCCTGATTCCGATTTTTCATGTCAAACTGGAGTTTCCCAAAGCGGTCTACCAAGGACTGACCATTTATTTGTTACTCGCCATCGGCTGGCATGGCGGTGAAGAACTCGCGGGGCTGGAACCAGCGATGTATCGGCAGGCGGCGGGCTTCATGGTCATTGGATTCGTCACGAATCTGATGATTGGACTTGTCGCTTACAAGGTGTTGCGCTGGACAACGACGCTGCGCCATATCGATGCCGCAACCGTCGCGGGATTTTACGGGAGCGATTCGGCCGGAACCTTCGTAACGGCCATGGGCGTGTTGACCGCCGGTCATATCGCGTTCGCTCCGTACATGCCCGTCATGCTAGCGATCATGGAAATCCCAGGTTGCCTGGTGGCGCTTTACCTCGTATCCAAGATGCGCCGGACCGGAATGGATGCTGCCGGCTACATGCCGGGCGAATCCGGCTATAATCAATTCCGCAAAGCGAAGAGAGCTCCGCGGCATTTATCTCACGACGAGGCTGCCGACGCAGAAGATCACGTCGCAGTGGAAGAACAAGTCCTGGTCGAAGCAGGCGACGCGAGAAGTCACGGGACGCCGGCCATTCGACGTAGCCGGGGGCTATCGAATGGACATCCAGCAATCACCAACGGTTCCGGATTGAACGATCAAGAACGTCTCGCGGCCGAAGAGGAGGAAGCTTATCTCTCACTCGAATCCGTCAGTACCGATAAAAATGACGCGAACAACAAGAAACAGAGCGGCTGGTTGAGCAAAGAATTATTGCATGAAGTGTTTCTCAATCCCGGCATCTTCCTGCTATTCGCCGGGATTACCATTGGCTTCATCGGACGGCTGCAAGGCGAACGAGTGACGGTGGTCGACGATGCCTTGTTCGTCACGCTGTTCCATGGAATGCTTTGCATCTTCCTGCTGGAGATGGGGATGACGGCCAGTTCAAAATTGAAAGATTTGAGGACTGCAGGATGGCAATTCGTGGCCTTCGCCCTCATCGCTCCTAACGTCTTCGCGACCGCAGGTATGTTGATCGCTCACGGCTACAGTATGTACCTGCACCAACCGTTTGACATCGGAACCTATGTCCTATTCGCCGTGTTGTGTGGCGCCGCATCGTATATCGCTGTTCCGGCCGTTCAGCGGCTCGCCATTCCGGAAGCCAGCCCAACACTACCCCTGGCCGCTTCGCTGGGCGTGACGTTTTCATATAACGTTACAGTCGGAATTCCGGTCTATATTATGATCGCCACGATTCTGACAACATTCGCCGCCGTCAGCTGACGTTGTTCGACAGGGCACGCCCGATCAACGATCACAGCCATCCGTTATTTCTACAACAACTTCGCGGGATGATTTCGAGTCACCGTAAACGCATGTCGCTCCCGTCACCGGATGACGGGAGCGATTTTTTCTTTAAACTTTCGTCGGTCACCGATCCCCATGACCCCAGCCGCGAGTGATGCTCGTGACGAGACCCTTATTTGACGATGTCAAATCGGATCGATCCGTCGACACCGTTTCACTTCACTTGCACGGCTTGAACTTGCTTGATCGCTTCGAACGCCGCTTCAGCGCCGCCGATTTCACTCAGAAATTTTGCCGTCGTTTGCAGCATGGCCAGATTCAACGAAGGTCGAGATCCCGAGGTTGATTTACGCAGACTGACTTTGCGGCCACGGCCAGACGAACTAATTCCCAGTTTCTTGCGACCCGTATAAAATGCCACGGAAAAACTGTTCTTGTTAATCTTAGCACCGGGATACTTCGCCAGAATGGCATCGGATACTTCTTTGCTGCTCAGCTTGGGACTTGCCGTCAGAATCTCACGAATGACTTCTGACATGTTAAATTCGGGTGTAGACGATTTCTTAGCCATGGTTATCTCCTGTTAAAAACGCGGTTAAGGAGGGATAGAAACAAGATATAAGTCGAAAGTCAAGCACCAAACAGTTACGGAGTTTGCTATCGCTTTCCCTTATAAAACCGAGCCTGATGATTATAGTACAATAGCGACTTAACGTCTTATTTTTTGCTTTAAAGACGATTCCAACACAAATAAAACGGCTGTATCAATGTGACATACCATCTCTCACCAGACTCGGGCAAAGCCATGCATTTACAGGGTGATCACTGTATTCGATCGTGGACAATGAACACCAAAAACGCATAAATATGCAACAATCCGAATAAAATCGGCTAGCGATCGTTTTTGCGTTTATCAGTCAAACGGCCAATTGGCGGTCGCTGAAAGTGTGCCAATTTTTTAAATCGGCATCATTTCAAAATCAAAAAGAATCTGTGGTCGCCAGCGTCATTATTCCCAAATTCGCCGCAAAGCCCGCAGGCTTCGCCAACCAAATAGCAAGCCCGAAGACGCGTCCACGTCGCAATGACTGCTCCGCCAGAGAGTTCGCAGGACTGCCGAATTATGAGTGGCCGGCCGCAATGGCCTCGCTAGGCCCAAGGCGACGGGGCCTTGATGAACCCGTAATCAAAACGGCGGCGACAAATCCGCTCGGTCAGGGACGATTCCACCAGCAGGGGTCTCGGTGTGTCCCGTCGCAATCTTGGCCGACAATAGACCCGTCGTAATGACGATTCCAATCAGCGATCGAGGCTGACGTCGCAAAACAGACCGAGCGACTCGCCACTCGGTCTGCGAAACTCACGAATCCACTAATCGTCGTCACTACCCAATTGGGCTGCGGAAATAATCTTGTGTTGTTCGTTAGGGGGGACCGGTTCATAATGACTGAACTCCATCGTGAACGATCCTTGGCCACCGGTGATGCTCGATAATGACCGGGCATAGGTCATCAGTTCCGCCAATGGTGCTCGTGCATGGACGACTTGCATTCCCCCCGACAATGAATCCATGCCTTCCATCCGTCCGCGCCGGGTGTTCAGGTCACCGGTGATATCTCCCAACTTTTCTCCGGGCACAAAAATGTCCAGATGCATGATCGGTTCCAGCAGCGATGGTTTGGCCTGCTTGAACACATCCCGAAAACAGTTACTTGCCGCGGTGCGAAATGCCGCTTCGTTGCTGTCGACCGGATGGTCCTTACCAAAGAACAACGCCGCCGCCACATCCTGCACTTGATAACCGGCAAGCACACCCCGCTCCATCCGTTCGCGAATCCCTTTCTCCACCGCAGGAATGAATTGATTCGGTACCGAGCCACCGGTGACGCAATCAAGAAATGCAAAATTCAATTCCGGGTCATAGTGGTGTTCACGCAGACTTTCAAAACGGTCACGAGTGAAATAAGTCGTCGGATCGATTCCTTGAGGCAAGGCGTACAGCCGAATATGAACTTCCGCGAACTGTCCCGAACCGCCCGATTGTTTCTTGTGCCGGTACGAACCTTCCGCTCGGCTCGCGATGGTTTCTCGATAAGGAACTTTCGGAGCATGCGTGACGACATCAACCTTGTCTCGTTTGTGCAGTCGCTCCTGAACGATCTGCAAATGAAGGTCACTCATCCCGCGCATCACCATCTCGTGGGTTTGAGGGTCGCGAGTGATACGGAATGTTGGATCTTCTTCTTCGATCTTGTGCAGTGCCCCCGAGATCTTCTGCTGGTCTGAACGACTTTTCGGTTCGACAGCCAGTCCAATCATCGGCGTCGGGAAATGGAGACTCGGCAAGGTGACGCCCCGATCGCCGTTGACCAAGGTATCACCCACTTGAAAATCGTCGATCTTGGCCACGACCACGACGTCCCCGGCGTGGGCTTCGTCAACCGCTTCCACTTGCCCGCCTTGAACGTCCAGCAATTGATGAATCTTGATGCCGCGTCCCGTTCGCATATCTTTGACGACAGAATCCTTGGTCAACTTGCCCGATAGCACCCGAATGAAACTCATCTTGGAAACAAACGGATCGATGCGCGTTTTGAAAACCTGTGCGACGAAGGGCGCGTCTTCGGCGGCATTCACTTCAATATCCTGCCCCGAATCCGCCGTCGCGTGACGAACCAGCTCTCCTGGCGTCAGTGCGAAGTCCGCAATCGCGTCCATCAGCTCCGTGACTCCGACACCGGTCTTGGCACAGATACAGACGATCGGTACGAGCGCCCCGGACGCGATCGCCTTGTTGACACCACCCAAGACTTCGTCGGCCGTCAGTTCCTGTCCATCCAGGTACCGTTCCATTAATTCGTCGTCCGTCTCGGCGATGATGTCCATCACTGATGATCCATACATTGCGGGGTCGACAATCGAACCATTCCGTTCCGCGTGCGACGTCAGCGTGCTCTTGACCGCATGAAAATTGGCGGCCACGCCACAGGGCACATTCAGGGGGATACAATTTGCCCCGAACGAGTCCTGGATCGATTCCACCAGTCCGGCGAAGTCCACATTTTCCTGGTCGAGTTTATTAATCACGATGATTCGGGCCAGATGGGCTTTTCCGGCCAATTCGAATGTTCGTCGAGTGTTCGCTTCAATTCCTGCGCTGGCATTGATCGTGATCAACGCCGTTTCCGCCGCACAAACCGCGCTGATGACTTGGCCAACGAAGTCGGGATAACCGGGCGTGTCAATGACATTCACCCGCATGCCGTGATGTTCAAAATGCACCATGGCCGACGAGATGGAAAAGTGATGCAGCCGGGCCTCGTCATCGGTGTCAAGCAAACTGGTACCGTCGTCAACGGATCCGGCCCGCGAGCCGACTCCCGCTTTGAACAGCATTTGATCCGCCAGTGTGGTCTTTCCCACCGCACCGTGGCCCACAAGAACAATGTTGCGAATTTTTTCCGATTTGAACTTGGACATGAGAATCCCCCTTTTTCGTCGATTGGCGCAAGCTGTCGAACAGGAGAAAGGACGTGGCCTCTATTTTGGTCACGCCACCACCGGAATTCCAGTGTTTATCAGCCGCGGGCAGGGACATCACCTTTTTCCAGCGAGCGAGGGGCAGGCCCACCAGCCCCCGTCGCTGAACGCGCGGACACCGGCGATGAGAATCCTTTGGGGTAGTTCCCGAGAAAGAATTCCCACCCGGCTTCCGGAAACTTGCAACGAAAGGCCTAGGTGCCGCGGACGCTTCCGAACAGTTCAATATGACGTCGCGGGCAGAATTGATAACCAAGTCGTTCAGCGGCCGGCGCGAGCCACTTCGCTTTTTCTATCAGATCCGCCTGACAGATCCCCTGGGGCATCAACCAGACACGTTCGGCGGTCACTTCCGGAAACTGTCCCAGGTATTCGACGATCTCGTCGAGATCGATCGGTTGATCAACCACAAACTTCAGTTGATAGGGCGAACGACTGATCAGCTGTCGGAGAGCTTCCGGACGATCGCGGTCTCGGCCATGGCGCACGCGCCAGCGACCTGCCTCATGCGGCGTCGAGTTCGATAATTTCGGGCTGACCGACATCAGATCGGCTTCAACAGAACGAAAGACCGTCCCGGCCGTCTCGATCGTGACGATTCGCTGCTCCTCTCGCAGCGCGTGGGCCAGAGGAACGATTTCGGGTTGCAGCAGCGGTTCGCCCCCCGTCAGGACGACGTGCGGACAGTCCCATTCGAGGACTTTTCTGAGGACATCACGCCAGTCCTGCTGCGGCCCTTCGGGATGCAGCGACGTATAAGGCGTATCGCAGAACCAGCAGCGCAAATTACATCCGGTCGTCCGCACGAACACCGAGGGTGTCCCGGCATACTCGCCTTCGCCTTGAACGGAATGAAAAATCTCTGCGATGCGCACGGTCGTGGTCGTCTAATACACTCATGGCGGTTGCACTCAAAAACACCGTCCGACGAACGATGGTCGAGCCAGTCCTCTATCTTCGCGGGTTGATCGCCCCGGCGAAAGCCTCAACGGCGATTCCCGCACGGAACCGCAAAAACTGCCGTTCGGCGTCTCAAAACACGTCACTCGCCATCGGGCCAGCCAACTGCGTCGACGATAAAAGCCGGAGAATCCGCGAACTCTGGTGAGGTTGCGGGCCAATCGCGTTTCCGTCATGGGGTCAGAACCGGAAGTCGATAAGCAAACAAGGCTGATCGTGGGCGCGCTCAATGCGCATGCCCATCCGGGTGTGGAACGGCCGGACGAAACAGCCTTCGGGCAAACACGATTCGACAGACCACAGGATGTGACTGGAGAGACGCGATGCGAAGGATTTCATGGCGAAAGATCCTGCTGGCCGGATTAGCGTCCGTCGGCATGGCGAATGTGGCCAGTGCGCAGGGGCCGTTCCCGTTCACGAAGGCCTGGTATGCCGAACGAGCCAACGATCCTCCGGGTGCCCGGCAGATCGATTCGCATGGCAAGCTGTGGCCACCTTATCCGCGACCCGTTGGCCCCAAACAGACCAAGCTGCACACTTATCACTACGCCCACTATTGGCCGTATCCGCAAACGTGCGAAGATGAAGCCTATACCCGCAACATCTTTGATCTACAGTCGGCGAACGGCTGGTTGTCGGCAACGACGCTGCACGACTATCACTTCAATGCGGAAAACCAGCAGTTGACCGATGGTGGCCGTTCTCACCTGCTGTGGGTGGCGCAGTCTGTTCCTCCGCAATTCCGTACGGTTTACGTCGCACAAGGCAGTTCCGGTGAAGCGGCCCAGATGCGAGTGACCAATTCGGAACAATTCTATCGTGATATGGGCATCGTCAATCCACCCCAGGTGTTGGCTCGTGCCGACATATTCGTGGGTCGCCCCGCTGTGGAAGTCGAACGCATCCGACAGTTGGAAATGCTGAGTATCCCACGACCACGGTTGTTCTTCATCGGTTCGGCGACTTTGGGAGCCAGTCCAGGCGGCGGCGTTGCCGGCGGTGCCGGGGGACCTGTGGGAGGTGCGGGAGCCACATCAACCACGTCTGGTTCAGGGATGGGTCGTTAGTCAGTCGTTCAAAACGACGCGGCGTCGAGCAGGCGGAACGGCATCACCGCCGCCTGTCACGCTGTCCGAAAAATTGGACGCCAAGACGCCCAACATCTCTCGCCTGAACAAGACGGTGACTCGTCCGCCAGCCGGCGACGAGCATTGAAAAACACGAAAGTCTGCTGATGTCATCCAACCCGCCAGTTCCAACGACTCTCGAAACGACCGGGCGAAATCGGACCGCTGGGCCCCAGGTCTACGATCTGTACGCAGACCTGTTTTCGACCAAGTCGCATTCCCCGCCTCGCGTGGATACTAACGGTGAGCAAGCCCCCGTCCAAAACCATGTGGCTCCGGCGCCACCGCCTCGTAGTCCTGCGACGCTGGCCGAATCAGGGCTGACGCTCGGGCAAATGTGTGATCTGCTGCTGAAGACACTTTATATCCACGGTGTTTTACAAGGGGCCGATCTGTCTCGGTTGACCCGTTTGCCGTTCAGCATCATCGACGAATCGATCCGCACATTGCGGGATCAAAAACTGGTGGAAGTCGCCTCGGGCGATATGGTCGGACGCATTTCGTATCGATTCGCGTTAACCGAAGTGGGGCGCTCACGCGCACGTGACGCGTTTGAAAACTGCCGCTACGTCGGCCCAGCTCCGGTCACTCTCGAACAATATATCGAGCACTGTCGCCTTCAGCACGTGACCGGAACCCCGTGCAGTCCGGCCGCGCTACGTAGCGCCTTTAAAGAATTCGTCATCCGACCAGCGATGCTCGACGAACTGGGCCCCGCAGTTTGCAGCGGCAAATCCATCTTCGTTTACGGACCACCCGGCAACGGCAAGACAGTGATCGCGAAAGGACTTGGTCAGTTCCTCAATATGTTTGGGGGCGAGATCTACGTTCCTTATGCCATTCTCGCCGAAAACAGCATCATCACCGTCTTCGACCCCGGTATTCATCAAACCACGGACGACGCCGATTTGTCGCAACGCGGCATGGCTTCGTCATCGAACGAGCAATCGAGCTACCTGGTGCACGACGGACCGGTCGATCTTCGCTGGCGACGAATCAAGCGGCCGGTCGTTATCACCGGTGGCGAATTGACGCTCGACATGCTGGAACTGCAATACAGTAAGACCGCGAATTTCTATAACGCCCCACTGCATATCAAAGCGAACGGCGGCGTGTTTCTGATCGATGACTTTGGTCGCCAGATCGTTCGCCCGAAAGACCTGCTCAATCGTTGGATCGTGCCGCTGGAGGAACGCGTCGACTACCTGACGCTCACGACCGGTCGCAAGTTCATGCTGCCGTTCGAGCAACTGATTATTTTCTCGACCAACCTCGATCCCAAGGATCTGGTTGACGACGCGTTCTTGCGGCGAATCAAACACAAGATCCGCATCGATCCGCCCACCCGAGAACTGTACACGGTCATTTTTCAGATGGTTTGTCGGCAGCGAGAAATTCCTTACGACGACACGATCATCGAAACCTTGTTTCACAAATACTACGAACCTGGTCGGACGCCGCGGTCCAGCGATCCGCGCGACCTGCTCGACATGGCCCAGTCCATCTGTCGATTTCATGACCAACCAATCATCCTCACGGAAGAGCTGATTGACGAATGTGCCCGACGTTTCTTCGGCGAGATCTGATCGGTCTGTCGAGGGACAAAAATCGCGGAGAGAACAATCCGCGAACGACGAATTCAAGGAGGCGAATCATGGGTCGAATCACCTGGGTCGTGGGGATCTGCTCGGTCAGCCTGCTGATCGGCTGCAGTTCATTGACCAACCTGACCGCGGCGGCCAAAGCGAAATCGGGAAATCAGGCGAAGTCCACATCCTCCGTGGGATCACCCGATATTTCGACCTCAAAAAAGCTGAAGAACCCCTCTAAGATTCATCTGGCTTATGGTGCCTGGCACGAACAATCCGGCAACTTGCCAGAAGCGAGAAAATCATACCTCAAGGTGCTGGAGAAGAGCCCCAAAGATGTCGAGGCGCTCCTCGGCCTGGCCCGCATCGATCGCGCCTACGATCGAACTGAGGAAGCCGATAAGTTCCTGAAGAAGGCGATGAAATACCATCCGAAAGATCCGAACGTCCTGGTCGCGGTCGGACAACTTTATGCCTCGAATGGCGAATGGCCGGAAGCGATTGAAAAACTGAAGGCCGCCCAAAAGCTGGCACCGTATGACTCCATCTACGAATACCATCTCGCCGTGGTCGAAGCACGAGCCGGAGAAATTCAACCGGCGATCACTCACTTCACCCACTCGGTCGGACCGGCGGAAGCCCATTACAACATCGGCCATATCTTGAGTGAAGAAGGCAAAACGGCTGAGGCCGAAGTTCATCTGATGAAGGCACTGAAACTCAAACCGGACCTGAAACAGGCCGAAACCGCGTTAGCCTCGATCCGTTCGGGCAATGCAAACAGCATTCAACCCGCGTCTTTCAGTAATAAAGAACGCCCCTGATCAACTCATCAGTCGCGGCCTCGATTCACGCCACGTGACAGCGAACAAATCGTCCGTCGATCAGGGCCGCTCGACGCGACGAATCACGACCGTGGCGTGACCTTGATTGTCATGCAACGAATTCCACGCCTCATTCAGCCGCAGATAAAGCGTGCCCGTGGCCGACGCCTCGAATTCACGGCCACGCCCCAGCGGTATCACCTGCAGCATCGGCTCATTTGCGCCGCCGACAGCACCTTCCTCCGTTCGAATGCAACCCAACAGCGTGCCGATCGGATGCTTGTCGAAATAGCGAAATGTGATTCCCTGTGGCTCGCTGACCCACGGCTTTGGTTGATTGCCGAGCACGAATTGGCCGGTCGCAACAACCTCATATTTCTCGCCTGATTCCAGTCGGACTTCACTCGATTGCCAACCTCGATCGGCGGCGACTCGCTGCAAACGCTCGGGTTGATCTGCGGTCAACAATGTGCCCGGCCGAAAGTCGATGGCGGCCCGGACCATGTCATAGCCGTATTGGAGATTGAACGAAAACAGCGTCCATTCGGTCGTCAAATCTCGTTCGTCCGATCGAAACAATTCGAGGAACATTTGAGGAAACTGCGTACCCTGTGTCAAACCGCTTAAGGCCTGAAAGCGTTTGTGATAACGAGGGGTCTGATCGAGGAACAGGCACAGTGCCCACGACCAGGCATAGTGCTGGGTCGTATTGAACTCCCGCGGTTGAAACGCACAGATCGATGAAATGGATCGAGCGTTGTTCGTGGCGACGTCTTCTCGAATCAGGGGAATGCGGCCAAACCCGGCGAATGCTCCGGGGGATGTCGGCATGACACCAAACGACGCGCGGTGATCCTGATCCAGGTGGTGTGCCGCGAAGTATTCCGCCATCCCTTCCAAATACCAGACCGGCGCTTGGAAACCCGCTTGGAACGTCATGTAACAGTGCGTCGCTTCGTGAATCAGCAGATGTCGACGGTAATAGTCGTACGCCTGTTCGCGCATCCAGAATTCATTGCGCAAATGACGACCATGCTCGGGAACCAGTTCTTCGGGGACCAGCCCCAGTTCTCGAAACAGCGCCAGATCCCGGATCAGATAGCCCGTCATTTGAAATTCAGTCCCCGCAAGATCGGGCGACAACGGTCCCAGCTCCTGCTGCCAGACGGGGTAAACCTGATCGATGAGCGGCGGCAAAGATTGAGCCACTTCGGCGTCGATGTCGGTGTACAGCTTCAAACGTGTCGATTCGTAGATCTGGATCCCTGCTTCCTTCAGCAGGGCGTCATCGTGGTACGGACGACGATCGTCCGGTCGAAAGACTTGTTGGGATGGCATCGCTGGCGGCCGCGATTCTTGCGTCGAATCAATCTCGTCGGAAGGTTCCGCGACAGCCGTCGTCACCGCGGTGTCAGCCGGTTGCGATTCCCGCACCGGCTCGATCACGGAGCGATCGGTGGAGGGGAGCGAACCACCGCGGTCACAGGCCGACAGCCCGGTACAGAGACCGATTCCGATGACCAGGATCGTGCGGCAGCGTAGCAGATCGCGAGCCATCTGATCCCTCGCCTGTGAATCGACACGCCATGAATTGGCGATCCTGACTCAAGTCCACTTGGTCGTCAACCGGTTCGCGGCTTGAATCAATGATCTCGTCAACGGAGGAAAGCAACGTTCGATGAACAGCGGCAGGTGTCCCCGCCCCACTTCTCTCCCTGCACCCTCATCGTCACGATCTACGTTCGTCCGGCGAGTTCGGGTCGACGATGAACGTCATGCACTGGATTTTTCCGCAGGCAATCAAAGTTCCATCAATCGTCGACCCTTCCACCCGACAAACGCCAGACAGACGACTGGCCCTAGCGACTACTTGGGGGTGACGATCACTTTGCCTTTGGTGATCTTCACTTCTTTGACCGGCCGATCGCTCGAGTTCGTCTGGGATTCGCCGATTTTCAAGACGACGTCCAGGCTGGCTTGATCGGCCGTCTTGCCGAAGACCGTGTATTGGTTGTCGAGACTGCGAGTCCCCTCGCGGCTCAAACAAATAAAGAACTGCGAACCGGCCGAATTGGGATCGCTCGTGCGAGCCATCGACAGAATGCCCGGTTCATGCAATGTCTTGTTGAATTCGGCGGGAATGCGATAACCAGGTCCACCCGTTCCGTTCCCGTCGGGACAACCGACCTGAATGACGAAGCCCGAAATGACGCGGTGGAAAATAATACCGTCATAGAAACCGATCTTGGTCAAGCCAATCAGGTTCTTGGCGTGACCCGGAGCCACGTCCGGATAAGTGTCCAGTAAGATTTTGCCCATGGTCGTCTCGAATTCCACCTGATAGGTATTCTTCGAAAAATCGACATCCGACAGAGCTTTATCCACTTCAGCACGACGATTGGCAGCCACGAAATAGTCCTTCTTTGAAAAATGTTCTCACAAAACTTCCGATCTCCGCAGAATCATACCGACGTCGAACAGTCACGTCATGCCATCCCCTGTTTCCACATTCGAGCCGCTTGCCAGGAATTACTCGTTATGCGATCTTCTGGGGAAATGATGCGGTCGAAGATCGGTTCGTAAAAGAGGAAATTGTCATGCGTCTGGCAAAGCTGCGTCTGGCGGATGGTTCGATTCGCGTGGCGATCGCTGAAGATGACGCACGGCTGCGTCTATTGGATTTGTTGCAGGTCGATCACGCGCGCTGTTTGATGGATATCCTGCATGCCCCCGATCCTGTCGGTCTGGCACGTTTCCTGATCGATCGGGATGCACCCCTGGTCGACACGCGACATGTAACCGTGATGGCCCCGATCGATCGTCAGGAAGTCTGGGCGGCGGGTGTGACCTACAAACGAAGTCAGGTCGCACGCATGCAGGAATCGGAAACTGGGGCGTCGCACTACGACCGCGTATATACCGCTCCGCGGCCCGAAATCTTTTTCAAAGCCACACCGAACCGCGTTTCGGGGCCCGGCGAACCATTGCGAGTTCGTGCCGACAGCAATTGGAGCGTCCCCGAACCGGAACTGGCGCTCGTCATTTCTCCAGCGGGACGATTGGTGGGATTTACGGTCGGCAATGATATGTCGGCCCGCGATATCGAAGGGGAAAACCCGCTCTATCTTCCCCAAGCGAAGGTGTACAATGGTTGCTGCGGTCTGGGGCCGTTCGTCTTGATCCCTGAAAAGCCCCTCGACCGATCGGCGACCAAGATTCGATTGACGATCGAACGCGGTGACGACACGGCGTTTGCCGGTGAAACGGATCTCGGTCAGATGAAACGCGATTTCGCCGAATTGATCGACTGGCTGACGCGCGAGAATGATCTGGCGACTGGCGCGTTTCTGCTGACGGGAACCGGGGTGGTGCCGCCCGACAACTTCACGCTGCTCAATAACGATCTGGTGAGCATCGAGATTACCGGGATCGGCACGTTGACCAATCCGATCGTGAAAGCGGGATAATCCAAAGATGATCAAAGTCGAAACTCGATCGGGCGTCACGACAGTCACCCTGAATCGCCCCGAACGACGCAATGCCCTGTCCGAAGCGATGTTGACCGAACTGGGAGCGGTTTTAAATCGGCTGGCCGCCGATACCGCGACACGCGTGATCGTGCTGGCCGCCGCAGGTCCAGTGTTCTGTTCGGGCCACGACCTGGGCGAGATGGTCGGTCGGTCGGAAGCCGACTATCAAACCTTGTTCGCCCGCTGCTCAAGTGTCATGCAGCAATTGAGACAACTGCCACAACCCGTCATCGCACGGGTGCAGGGTCTG
>CAIQIR010000167.1 GCA_903871875.1 uncultured Schlesneria sp. | reverse complement strand
GGCGCCACCTTCGTAGACTTGCGATTCCAGTTCGTGCAACGCTTCGATTTTGAGATCGAAGACGTCGTCTACGGACACAGTCACATCCGGTTTGAAGGGATACGGCTTCTGGAAATTATCGCTCGAATAAAGAAAGACCGGTTCTTCAGGCAAATAGGGGTGTAGTCATTAACCCACGAGTTCAAAGCGAGTTTCGTGGAGCGAATAAATCCGGAGTCGGAAGAGTTCGAGATCTCGATACCCGTAGGCACGTCGTTGCAGCAATTTGATTTTATTGTTGACGCCCTCCAAAGGACCGGTGGAGATTGGGTATTGATACCAGGCCAAAAGTCCGCTGCGGTGTCCCAGCAAAGTTTTGGCGAACTTTTCGAGAATGCGGATTCGTGAGGCCTGAGCTCTGGCACACCAATCGTCGAGGAACTCAAAAGCTGCCACAAAGTCCTCCTGTTCCCAGAACCGCCGCAGGTCGTCTTTCAAGTAGTACGCAATCGCCAGCGGTCGGTTCAATTGCAGGGCTTCTTCCAGGCGACGGTGTTCGTCTTTTGAGGGATCGAGGTTCTCCCGGTTCTTCAACAGCAGCCAGCGAATTCCCTTGAGGACATTTTTTCCCAAAGGTCCTTCGGCCTCTCTGAACAACTCTCGCCGCAGTTCCGTCAGCTTCTCATTCAGCAGTTTCATGATGTGAAAGCGATCAAAGACCAGTGCCGCCTTGGGCAAATATTCAAGGACAGCCGACCGAAACGCAGGTGACATATCGGTGGCGACCGCCTGAACCTTCGCCCTCGATGATTTGAGTCGTTTCCAGAAGGGTTTTAATGCTTCCGCTCCTTTTCCCTGGCCCACGAACACCACCGCTCCGCTGTCCAGATCCAACACGAGTGTGATGAATCGGTGACGTTTTCCGAGATGGATCTCATCAATGGCGATCCGACGCAGATGTTTCAGCTTTGGCTTCGCAAAACGCCGTTGCAACCGACGTTTCTGGATGTCGTTGGCCAGATCCCACGAGATTCCCAAATGACGGGCGACATCGATCGGTATCATGAATGCCAGCAACTCGACGACATACCGTTCAAAACTGCGGGTGTGACGACGTTTCGGTTCTGCAAAAGCGACTTCCACACGCCGACGTGTTCCGCACGACTGACATTCGACCTTGGGAACATTCATCTCGATGAAGACAGGTTTCGATCCCACGGGAACGCTCCGCCATTGTCGCAGAAACTTTTCGTTCACATGCACCTTGGCCGACCCACAGGCCGGACAGCATAAGGATTCACGTGGTGCTTCGACACGGACAATCGTTTCTCCCCGCTCAAATCGTGTGGACACGTATCGGTAGCCACGAACGCCAAAGGCGTGGTACAAAAGGCTCTGCGACATGCTGCTTTCTTCGTTCTGGAATTGCTTTGAACACAACGCCAGATGAAATCAGCATGTCCTTTTTTTCAACCCTACACCACTATTTGCCGGAAGAGCCCACTTTGTTCAATCACTACCCGATTTTCCAACTTGGTTGCATTAAGCCCATTCAGTTTGTGAGACTGACGCGTTTGCGTCACTTCGATGATTAGTGAACTGGAATTATGGGCAACTTCTTCAAACCGTGGCGACGAAAGATCGGCGTTGTGACGCTACTGATGGCATTGGTGTCCGCTGGCGGGTGGGTGCGAAGCTTAACGATTACTGACGCAATGAGTTTTGGACAGCCCAACGCGCACCACGTGATGATCTCAACAAACGCAGAAATACGTTGGGCGAAGATCACTCCGGGGCTAAATCGATTTGGCTATAACTTGGAGTTCGTCGCCGCTGCTAAAAGAAGAGATCGATTTCCATTGGCAGGAGGTGAACGTCGAATGGCGGCGAGTCTTTTGCGGATTTGATTTTGGTTCTGGAGCGTCTGTGGTCCTTCCGAACCATCACACTGAACGATCGGTGATTCCCTATTGGTCACTCGTGATCCCGCTGACCCTGCTTTCGGCCTTTTTGTTGCTCTCGAAGCCCCGGTCATCGACCCCAAAGAAAATCACTGAACCCATCCCCGCCGAAGGAAAGTGAATCATGGGCGAGTTCTTCAAAGGATGGAGAAGAAAGTGTGGCGTTTTGACGCTCGTGCTGGCCTGCGTGTTTGCTGCTGGGTGGGTGAGAAGCAAGGCAAGGTTCGATGTTATTGGTTTTCCCACTCAAGGTGAACTCGTCCGGATCGCGTCATCCGACAATTCTCTCTGGCTCTCTTGGGACAACCCCTGGTCATTGAACAAAGTGCTTTGGACAATAGGGGGCATCTCACGATCGGACCCGAATAGTACGGAATTGTGGGACGGATTCGACGTCGTTTGGCGTTGGGATTTCGTTGGGTTTCATTTTGGGAAAGGAACCCGAGACGGAAATTCCAGTTTATCCAATGAAATATATTGCGTCCCCTACTGGTCGATCGTCCTCCCGTTGACTCTGCTCTCCGCGTATCTCCTGCTCAGCCAGCCACGAAAACCCGAGTCGGTCACGGCATCGCCAGCAGTTCCGCAAGCGGACTCGAAGGCCACATTTGGACGATTCGAGAACTAATCGAAGAATCGGCGAAGTTCTAAGCCGGTCTCGAAACTGAACGTCCCCGGGCGATAAGCTGGGGCCGCCTTCATTTTAAGGAGTCGATATGAAAGAATCTCCGTTCACTGGAATTCGGGGTTGGCTGTCGGTCTTCGCGTTCGTGACGGTTCCAGCATTTCTGCTCTGTGCCATTGGTAATGCTTGGGATTTCATCTTCGTTGATTGGAGCCAAGTATACGACATGGGTGGTCGCGAATTGGGGGTCATTTATTTGATCGGTTCTTTCATCCTCAATATCCCGCTCATTGCGGTATGGACCATTTACTTTGCAACTGCCAATAAAGGACGTTCCGACGATTGAAACGCTCTCTCTGAACGTTTTTAGATTTGACACACTTTAATCCGCACTGCGCGATTTTCGGTCGTGGGTCATTGCTGCGCACGCGCCGATTCCCGCTGCGATCTCATCGCGAACGACCACCAAGTGAGACCAACCAGAAAAAAGAAAACGGCGTCTTGAGCTGTACTCCAGATTTTGTCGCTCGTTGCCATCGACGAAAGTGGAAAGGCGTTCTTCATCATCGCAATGCAAGCCGTTCCAATCACGCACCGTATTTTGGCCTCTTTGACAGTCATTTGAGCGTCAGTCCTTTCCTCAATTTTGCGACTCAATAACGAAGAAAGCTCCCGGATTGCACCCAGAGGCTCGCTGTCCGTCGTCTCTGAAGTTTACTCAGAACTTCGCGGATTCCTCAATCAGTTCTCGGATCGTCCAAATGTGGTCTTCAAGACCGCTGACCATCGCGGACGCTTATCAACCAAACCCGCCCAAGCTCTCGCAGCTTACTTGTCCCGAGTTCAAATGCTCGCGTACCTTGGTGCTCGTTTTTGCTGTGTCGGTTGGCCGGTGGGTTTCTCTCCCAGCTTCACCGTCGGCAACGAGAGACGGCCACTTTAATTTCGGAGGATCCCGTTGCGTCGGCTTAGGTCCTCGGCGAACTGACGGTCAGCGTTTGGCCGAACGCGCGACGCTTGACGGATCGGTCCGGAAATCGGTGCGATGTTGCCTGATTACCCGAACCTCGTCCGTACGATTCGGTGTCCGTCCGGCTTGCAGGTCGTCGCGTTCGACGAGATACTTCGCCCACGCCGCTTCGGGGTCAGAAATGGTACCGAAGTAGTGGAGCTTTCCCTTGATTTTTTGGGCATAGTGGCCATTTGCTCTCGGGTAAAGCGAAAAGTCCTTCGGCAACTTTGGCGGAGCGACTTTTTTGGTGGTCATGTGTTGCCCGGTGGTCGTAACGGTAGTCGTGTGTGTGTTTCAACACACAAAAAAACGCCAATACTCTACAAAAATGCACAAATGGGGCTGTAGCTCAACGGTCAGAGCAGAGGACTCATAATCCTTTGGTTCTGGGTTCGAATCCCAGCAGCCCCACTTTACTGGACAGAGACTTACGATGGTTCCACTAATCACAAAAAACGGCCGTTCCCTTTCAGTTCTACGATTGACTCTTTCAATCCCCCCAAATCTCATCCTGTTGCACTCATTCCGAGCTCTGGGACAAACTGGATCGACACCTCGTTGTTCAGCTTGTTCGCCACATCGATGTTACTCTGAGTCGTGATCGGCGAATTGAACAGTGTCGCCGGCCGAAGCATGGCCATCGTTCCGCCAGGCCAGACCTTCCGAGACGGAACGGCTCCTAGAGGTGAACCAGGCATTGCCGGTCAGCAAACAATTGGCAAAACGGCTCCGCCAATCCCGCGCGCAGCCGGAGTACCAATTTCCCTTCGTCGCCCGAAACTCCACTGCCCGCTCATCAACATCGCCGGAGGGCGATGATGACCTCTGGGAAATCGTCGTGGCAAGTGGAACCCCGAACGCTGCAACACGGTCTTACACTCAAAAATCACCGATGACCGTCCCGCTGTTGTAATTGACCAGATTTACGAAGACGGTGGCTGAGGTATTTTCGCTGAGGAAGCGCGCGGCACCGTCGCACAGGAGAAAATTCACCCCGCCTGTGTGAAAGCTATACGCACCCGTGTTCGTCGTGTTCGTGCAGTTGATCGCACATCCATCCGTCCCGGAGCCAGCGAACCAGTTTTCGGCGTTCCAAACATCATCCCAGCCACCGCCCTTCATTTGTGCACCAGGTTGCCGTCGACCAAAGCTCCAGACGTCGGGCCGTCCGGCAATTTCCCACATCAACGCGGTTTGTGAGGTTCCGTCCGTGATGTTGGCGATTCCGTTGTTGAGAATGTTGTTGCTCATCACGCCGTTGACAGGCAGTGGGGGCAATGGTTGGACCAGATTCAAAAGGAAGCCTTGTCCAGAGATGCCGCAACTCGGACCATAATCATTCGCACCGTACTGACAATT
The DNA here is from genome assembly GCA_903871875.1 of uncultured Schlesneria sp. Classification (GTDB taxonomy): domain Bacteria; phylum Planctomycetota; class Planctomycetia; order Planctomycetales; family Planctomycetaceae; genus Schlesneria. Next base: position 17,511 of record CAIQIR010000167.1, on the reverse strand, counting down.
CACCGGGACGGCTTGAATATTCCAGGTGAACGAGAAGGGATTGGATGTTCTCGGAGTCGATGGACAAATAAACGCCGAAAGCGGCGTTGCGGCGACGCGTTGATTATTGGCAGTATAATTCTGCAAACCGACGGAAGTCAGGTCGATCGGCGCAAAGTACGGGGAGACAAAGTCGATTTGGTTGTAGAGCGGCCCTTGATCCATGTACGGGAGCAAGAATTCGCCATAGGTGTGAATGTTTGGATCATCCTTGGTGCCCTTGATTCCAAGTGAGTTGTCGAGAATGTGATTACGAACGGCAACATAGACGGGGGGAAATTGATTGTACGTTGCATGATAGTTGTGAAATGCCACCCCCATCTGCCGCAGATTGTTCAGACATTGAGATCGACGAGCCGCTTCTCGGGATGCCTGAACCGCCGGTAGCAGCAGCGCAATCAGTACGCCAATGATGGCAATCGAAACGAGCAGCTCGATGATCGTAAAACCACGTTGCCCATTGACCGTTTTCGCGGAGACAGTAGCCACGTTCAACGATTGCAATTGCACTATTCTTCGTTCGTCCATTTTCGCAACCTTTCAAAACCGCTGTTCAAGGTTCCCTCGGTATCCACGAGTTTCAGCTCGCCTACCGCGATGCACTCGTTTGCTGAAGCTGATCGCGTGCGAGTTGCAAATACCTGTCGATCACCCTCGTTGCCGGTGAATGTTTCAACGGCGGCTCTGCAGCCTGAAATAGCTTCGTCAAATGGTCCCGACCTGCGAACAGCAACTTTTGTCGAACCGGTTGTTTGACGCTCGCCGTTCGGGCTAATTCTTTGACCAGCGGTTCGAGTTCCTTTTCCGCTTGGTCCGCGAACTTCCGCCATTCATCGGCAGATTGTTTCTTGGGCTCGAAGTCGACTGCCGTATTCAAAAGCGATTCGAAACGCGAAAGAATCTCGCGTTCACGAGTCATTGTGTCACGAACCAAATAGAGCAAGGTGCCATTGATCGATGCGAATGCGAGTAAACCAAAGATGAGGACAGGGTGTCGGGCAACGGCATTGGTAACGGTCGTCGAAAGTCCGCTGAACCAGCCAGCCGATTCGGACGCGATGACCCGTGTCACCGAAAGGGGTTTCATTGCGGCAACGGGTTCCAAACTAATACCCACTTTTTTCAGCACCATCTCGATCGTTTCATCTTTGGCGATCAAGAACCAATACCCTTCGCGTTCGGTACACATCACCTCCAGTGACGTACATAACCTTGGCGGCGTCAGAAAATGTTCCAATTGATCGCGTGATGAGGGACCAAATTCGCGGCCATCGATCCGAAAATACCACTGCTCAGTGGGCGTACCGGCCGAACGCGGATCCTGCCGCACAGGAGACGCCGCCCGGTGTGACTCGGCCGACTTCTTGGCGGTCTGGTTGCGTGTTGAGTCTGAGTCTGGTTTATTGCCAGTTGCCATTGTTTTCACCGTCGAGCAATCTGCTGTCGAACTTACTTGGATCTAACGGACAAGGCGTTCGTGCGACCCGCCTATCGAAAGTCGGAACCCCTTAGGAAAATCGTCGTCGGTAGGCGAGATACCCGGCTGCGACCAGCAGAAGGATGACGTTGATCCCGACAAACCAGGAGAAACGATTCGCGTTGGTGGGCAAGAGGGGATTCTGGTTTGTCGATCCGTCTCGTCGTACCATTGATGCGGATTGCAATTTTCCGGGGGCTGGATATCGAGATACCATCTCGATCGCTGCGGCCTTCAAGACTTGGGGGAGATCCGCAGGGTCATCAGGTTGGATGTAGTAACCGAATGGCGGTTCATCACCATACGAACCAACGTCAGTCGGATTACCGGCAGCATCCAACGGTTTGACAGTGCAATTGTACACAATCGCGCCGGCTGGCGGTGCCAGGCGAAATGATTCTTCGGATATCGGTTCGTTCAATTCGAAAGAGGCAATTTCGTATCGCCACCGAATCACTGGCTTGCCACGAAATTCTTTCGGCAAGTGGTCGTCGCCAAACCAAGTGGCTGTGATCGTTTGAGGCACCCAGAAATCGCCGGCGACATGTCGCAGATCGTGATACTCCCGCTCATGCGTCATTGGATTGCCGATGGTCCAACGACGGACTGCGAATCCCGCATTACGGTCGAGCCACAGCTTGTTTTTTTCGGTCGATTCAATGACCAGACAGTCGGCGCCATCCAGGCGTTCTCGCTCGGCAACGACATGCCATGTTTCATTGGCCAAAAGATCCGGCATCCGGAATTTGGCTCGTTGCTGGTTGTCATAGTCAACTTTTGCTCCTGTAATCCCATAGAGCATCAAGTCAAGATAAAGGTAGCCTCCGTCATAAAAAAACTCTTGTGTTTTAACTTGGGATGGGTTTTGGACGGTATGTACCGGGCGGAGGGTCAGATCGCTGCCACCAAAATTCGAGAAGCCTCCGCGATTGTTATTCAGAAGGACATGTCCGTCGAAGATTCGAATCGACTCATAGATTTCCACCGGCGTATCGGGAAGTTGTTCCATATTCTGTTGATACGGCAACATCGGCATTGGTTCAGTCGAAGGATACTGTTCGGGATGTTGTTGACGAATTCGGGTGACGATACCGTTAAAAGTCTTCCCTTTTCGCCAATGGTTCAACAGAACCTTGTCTCCGTCGAGTATCAAAGTCTCTCGTTCGTCTTCAGGCTTAATCAGAATATCCTTATAGACTTTGTAATACACTTCCGGATCGATCAACGTCTCTCGGCTTGGTCGAGTTACGAGCTTCAACGACTTGATGGCCGCAGAGTTTTTGCGATACGTCGCCGCGATTTCTTCAAACGGCGCCACCAGTTTCTTCGGAGCCACTTCGGGTGGCACCTTGTTTGCTTTCGGCTGCACAGCCAGACCGGCTGCCAGGATCGCGGTACTGGCGACGCCAACCAGCGCCACTTTGCCAAGCACCAACGATTGACCGACCGATTGGAAGAGTGAGATGACTTTTGCAAACGCGCCGCCCGTTGCCGTCGCAGAAATGGCATTGGTTGCCGAAACGGCAGTGAGCGTCGAGACGAGCAGCGAACCCGGTACGGCGGCCGAGGCCGCGTTCTGCGAGAGCAAAACGGCCAGCGTTGCGGAAGAAAGTACCAACCCTCGTCGAGTCAAACGAGTTGCCAGCAGCTCTCGGGCTCGCGCTAATCGACTCGAAATCGTTCCTTCAGCACAATCGAGTTGTTTGGCGACCTCTTTGTGGGTCAATCCGGCGATGTCGCACAACAGTACCGGCAGACGGTAGATCTCGGGTAGGTTGTCCAATTCGCGATCCAGCAAACGTTCGAGTTCGGGCCAAAGGTTCTGTTCGAGGGTGGTCGGTTCGGGAATTTCCGACATGCGCATTTCCTTCTGTTTCCGAGCAACAACCTTGGACTTCGCCCTGAGTGCCGCGTGATAGGCGACGTGATGCAACCAGGTGGCAAGCGATTCCCCATGTCGAATCCCAGCAGCCTTGCGAGCGAGCAACAGAAACGTCGCCTGAAAAACGTCTTCCGCATCGTGATGATTCGTCAGAACGCGCTCACAGACTCCGAATACGAGCGGTCCGTAGCGTCGCATCAGCAACTCGAAGGCCGCCTGATCCCGACGTTCGGCGAACGCTTCGAGAAGCTGGTCGGTCGTCGGTTCGGACTCGTCCGGCGGCGGTTCGATGCCATCCAATGTCAGTCGCGACTCTTCCATGGACTCCGCCTCGGCTTGATCATTCGAGACTCAATTGTCGTTCTCACCTGCAGCGACCCCGACGTGCCAGTGAAGGATTCAACGTTGTCATCATGCACCGCGCAGGTGTGATACACGCACAACCAATACTTATATAGAGCCACCGATCGAACGAATTCTTGCATTTTTTCCATTGAATTTGGCAAATTCTCTCGAAAAGTCGGCCCCGTCTGGCACAGCACGATTCCCCGCATTCAGGATTGGAAACAACAGAAAATGCCAAGAAATGGCCCACCAGAAATAGACATCGCGTCTTTCGTTGATAGAATACCCTCAATACGTGCTCGCATATTCCCCAACAGCAATCAAGACAACTCTTCCAACGCCGATTTGCGAAGCGTGCTCCGCGAATTGAAGCACTGTTTTACACTCAGATCACTGCAAATCGGCGTCGAGGACTCGATTCATGTCGTCAGCCTCGACGGATCGTTCAACGTCAAGCAATCGCCGCATTGCCATACTGGCGTTGACGGTTTTCGTCAGCATTGCCGTGCCGATGGGAATTGTCGTTCAGTCAGTTTCCACGGCGTTGTCCGGAAGGCCATTGGGATTTCCGTCAACAGAATCGAAATCCTATCAAGGTGGTTTAAAGAACGGCGAATTGTGGTTCATCGTTCGCCACATTGACACAATGACAATTGCGAGCCGTCTGAAACGGCTCGACTTGCAGACGGGCTTGGAACTCGAGGCAGGAGGACCAACAAATGATGGGATCGCATCAATCTCGATCGCGGACGAATTGTATCTGGCAGGATCACACGCGATCTACAAGCTGCGAAACTCATCACTGGAACCAGTCGGCCCCTTGCCCGCACGACCGGCCTCTTCCCGGCTCAACTCAACTCCCTTTGTTTACGACGGGCAACTGACCGCAGTTGCTGAAACGAGCGAGGGAGGATATCGACTGATCCATCTCAAGGATCGCCGTTGGTTGGATGGTCGCAAGATTTTGCTCCCCGGATTCGGTCGTGTCTGGCGCGATGATCTGCGTCACAACCATCGAACGCTCCTTCCCTTGACCTCTCAACAGCCAACTCCCAATCAGCTCAACGCATCGACCAACATACGACGCAGCGCCTATGCCAGTCTCAAGGTCATCCAAGAAAGGCAACGAACCCATCTTTTCCTGACGGACTACATGGGCTTTTGTGCGTATCGGCGTGGATTTGAGTTTGAATCCGAACCGACGGATTGTGCCTCGGCCCTGATACCGGAAAACTCGCCGCCTGAAGTCTCCGGCTGGGAACCGATTGCCGGTACCGAAGATGACGGATGGTTTGGATCCTGTCCCAGTATGGCTTGCGACCAAAATGGTCCCCTATTTGTCGTGTCGTCACGGAATCCTGATTCGCTTTCGTTGGTTCGGCGAGGCAAAGAAGACGAAGCCATCTGGACCGCGAGCAATGTTCCCCAAAACATCATGCGGGAGGGATACGTTTTCCCGCTGGCCAATCCCTCGGAATCGACGGCCTATTTGGTGACTGGGGACTCACTCTGGTCATCCGCCATTTTTCGCCGAATTGAGGGGAACACTGTTTGTCCGGCGCAACTCTCGTTACCGGGCTTCAAACGCGAATATGCGGCTCGGTTACAACAAATGTCTCTCGGACTAGCCCTTGCCTGGTTGTTGCATCTGGCAATCCTGGTGGTCGGGACCGTTTGGTTAGATCGCGGGAGAAACATCGTTCACTATCAATTCGGAATGGATCGCGTCAGCCTCGCATCCGCCTGGCGCCGAGCATTTGCATGGGGCATTGATGCGATGCTCATCATCGGCTTATTGCTACTGGCTGACGGTCGAACGCTTGGAGTTCTCTTTGATTGGACAAAATCCACAGAAGAAATCAGCCGTTCACTGCTTCAGTACGAAAAGAACATCTCCAACGATTTGCCGTCAAACGACATCCTCGCCACAACGATCAATGTGATCGGCAATCAAGTGATCATCACGCCCTTCCACTTTGCCTGCCTGATCGTTTTGGCAGTCGTCTTCGTCGGCCTGAAGGTCACGACAGAACGGCTGGTTGGAACCACACCAGGGAAATGGCTCTTCGGAATTCGCGCGTTGACATCGACCTTACGCCCCTGTGGCCTTGCCCAAACAATGGTTCGCGAAACGTTGTGCTGTATCGAATTTCCATTGCTGATCACACCTATTCCCGCGGTGATCGCCATGATATTGTCGCAATGCCGCCAGCGTCTGGGCGATCGATTTGCCGACACGATTGTGGTGAACTCGCATTCGCTTCGTGATCGTGAACGCCAACCCACGGAGTTTTGCCGAGTTCTTCCTATCAACTCAAATCCCACAACCAAGCTGATGCAAGTCCCGCATTGACGCTATTTGACCGCGCCTCGTAGCGGACGACGTGCTCCATTGGATTCCGGGTTCCTAGCCTGATTCTCAGCGTCTTGGCTGGTTCGGGATTTCGAATCAGAGGGCGATCTTCAACCAATCGATCCGATTACTCGGCCCTCAACCGAGGCGATTTGCGCGAGCCCCGCATTCTGCTCACTCGAACTTAAAAAGTCGATCAATTTTTTCGAATTTTGTCCGGCCTCGTTGTGGTTTCCCGTAAGGAATGTCCAGGTCATTTTTCTGAAATTGAAAAACGGCGTGCTGCGTTCCATACTCTTGACCTGATAGCCGCGATTCGCGCTCGGTACTCATTCGGCTTCGCCTTAGTACTTATCGAAGAAAGGGGCTTCGGAATGACGGCAGAACTAGATACTCTGATCAACGCGATGGCAAAAGCGGATCGACAACGGACTGATCGGTCGATCGTCGAAAACAAGCCCACGCAAGGAGTCACGCCTTCAATCACTGCGATTGTCAGCACGCTGCGACCTCCCAAAGGGGCTCGGGTGAAATTCACGCCTTCGGTGTCAGACTTGAATCCGGAAAAATGAGACTCGGGAAGAACCGATCGGGTCTGTTTGACGGGACGAAGCTTCAGGTTTGACACGCAGCGCAATCCAGAGCTTTTTGATCGATTGATTGGCTCGGCGTTATCGTTTTCGTCCTGGTTTCAATTTCAACATCTCTTGTTGAAACGGGCGAAAAGACAGACGGCGAAAATCAGGGCTCTGCAAGAGTTTTTCCCATTCGAGAATCATCTGTCTGTCGGTTTCTTTCAAATTCCACGTCCACTCGTGATGGGCTTCCAGATGCACTGGAGGTTCCGCATCCACTTTCAGGTCGACTGATTGTGGAATCAGGCCGCGTTGTCGCAATTCCTGGTTCAGCATCATCCGCGGAGCCGGTAGCAGCGATTGCGGATGTAATACGGAATTCAATTGAGCCGTCCAATCGGCGTAATGCAAATACGTTTCCAGTACGTCCGGTGACTCGGGAGCACGAGCGTTCACCACATACTGAAAATGCGGGCTGCCCATCGTCAATTGCGACTTGTTGGGTTCAGACTTGCTGGATTCAAAAGTCGTAGTGAATTCAGGCAGTAACTGGAACTGTAACAGTTCGATCGATTTCTGTGGTTGCGAATTGATCAGTTGCTTCTGTGCTTCGCTTTCGGCCAATGCCAGGAAATGGCGGATCTCTTCCTGCGTCAACTCGGATCGAAGTTGCCGGGGCTTGTTCAAAACCGTGAATCGCTTCAGTGCCGACTCAAAGACCGTCACTTCTTCCGCGGGCTCGATGTAGTCGTAGACCTTGCCGGCGTGAAACAGCGTCAAACCGCGAACCACGGGTTGGTCCGAGCCACCCACATAGATCCGGGTAAAAATCCGCATATCCTGGGCTCGTGCCTGTACGGCGAAGCACCAGAATCCGATCACCAAGCAGATCAAACGATGCCAACTGGTCATCTTGCGTTCACCCAAATCTTGCACTTGAACGACCGACGTTCATTTGTCTGCCGAACGTCGGAAATAGCTCGGCGTGACGTTATGACCGGATTTGCGGCCAAACAAGAGGAGAACGACCTTTTTCGGTCTTCAATTTCGATCATCGATCGTTAATCCGATCGGAACCGGCCGATATTGCGGATCATTTCATCAATCTTTGGACAAGGATTTGCAGCTCAGCGTCAAGAGGGTTTGATCGGGCCTACATTGAATCCCCGGTAGCGCGCCACTAAACTACGACGATTCGGCGGACTGTAACGATTAGGCAGAAATGTCGGCGGACGCAATCTCTATGGTTTAGGGAGAAGTTCGTCGTTGAGGATGGTGGGTTTCCCCCCTGTCGGTCTCGTTTCAAGAGGGATCGCGGACGATAAACAGCGCTGGCGAATGGAATTGCCGTCAAGGGCGCAGAGTCCATGAACGATCGATGGGTTGTCGACCGCCTTGGATCGGAAGTTTTTGAACGGAGCGAATTCATGATGGATCGAAAGTTTCGAGCAGTTTGGTTGACAGAGCGATTCTGGCGGAAGAACAAACTAGCTCATAGTTTCGCTCTTCTTAGCGTAGTGGCCTTGGCTGCCACAGGGACCTTTGCGGTGGAGGATTCCGCCAAGGTCTCTGGAGCGGGCTTGAGTGGGATCTTCCCATCGGCCCCCCCGGCCGACTTAAGCGAAGACGAGTTCGCAAAACTCGATGGTAACTGGACCGAATGGTCCAAAGGGGCGGCCTCGGCCGTTGCCGAATTCTATTCGAAATTGGACGGTTCCGACGCGGCAGTGCAGCGTCAAGCGTTGGGCGTTTTGAAGGTGAAGCTGGATGTGATCCGTCGAGCGTTGGAAGATGCCCGTTACCGATCACTGCAAGCTCCCCTGACGTCACTGAACAACAGCCTGTCGTTGCGGATCGATTTTGCTGAAGCGGCATTGGACACGTTGGAAGCCGGCGCCGAAGTCCAAAGCAGCGGAAAAATCAAAGCTCGTTCGGCCGAACTGGTTTCCGCAATTAAGGCCTTGGAAACCTATCTCGCTTCCATACCCAATGGATCGCTGTGGCTAGGATATTTCAAAGCTGACGCGCTCAAGACCGCGCTCACGGCGGATCCGGAAGGTGCCGATGCGATCGCAGCCGCGACGCAATCGGCAGCAAAGCTGCAAACGCGAGCCTACGTGCTGGATTCCACACAGAAGGAATTCACGCACCGCCCTGCGTTTGAAACATACGCCAATGCCGTCGGCCTTTATTCTCACGCGGCTTCTTGGAAGAATTCCGACGAAGCCACCAAGAAGCTTCGCGCCGAGCTGAAGACGCTGGCGACGTCGCTGGATACGTATGCCACGACCAGTGAAAATACGGCAGAACTGCGGCAGGCTTTCGCCAAAGTCCGTCTGGCCTCGGCCGACGGTGGAGAACGAATCGCCTCAGCCCTGCAAAAACGCCTGTTCAACTACAATCTGCGGTTGCTACTGACCGAAGATTTTCTGAATAAGCTGATGTCGCAGAAACGGACCGAAAGCGGACCGGTTTCCGATTTCGTGTTGGGCGCGGCAGTCAGCGGTAATCAGATTACGAATACGACCGTCGGTGTGGACCTGAAACCCAGCAATACAACCGCTCGATTTGACATCAAATTGAATGGGGCGATCAGCTCAGATACCCAGGGTGTGACGTCCCAAGCAACCGTTTGGACACACGGCAGCCATACGTTCGTTGCGACGAAAGAAATCAACTTTGACGGTTTGAAGTTCTCCACTTTGCCGGCTCAAATCAACGTCTACCCCCGCAACACGACAACGGGAATCGCGACCGGCGCATCGGGAATGCCGATTTTTGGTCAAATTGCCAACCGCATTGCCTCTGATCAAGTCGAAGCCAAACGGGGTGAGGCCGAAGCAATCACCGCCAGTCGAGTGCGGGAACGTGTTCTTCCTCGCTTCAACAGCGAAGTCGACAGTTCGTTCGCAACACAAGGTCAGCAATTGGACAAGGAACTGTTCGCCGGACTTCGTTCGACGAATTTGTTCCCGGACGCTTATAGCTATCAGACCACCGATCGATTAATGACCGTGAATGCGCGATTGATGGCCGACAATCAGGTCGGGGCCGATCTGCCTGAGGCCAGCCTGCTGGTCACTCGTGGGGCGACGGCGCTCATGCACGAATCAATCCTGAACAATTCGATCGATCAAATCGGGATCGCCGGCCAGACACTGACTGAACCCGAATTACGAACGAAGATCGAAGGCTTCCTGACCAAAGCCTTAAACCGACCATTCAAATTCGAAGCTCCCGCACCTGCGGAAGCCAATGCGGGGGAAGAGGAACAAGGTCTGAAGGCAATCATCTTCGCGGCCGCCGACCCGATTCGAATTCGCGTTCTGAACGGTGAATTGACGTTGATCATTCGAGCCGGTTTCAAGCAGGAAGGCAAAGACGACATTCCTGCTCGTGAAATCACTGTCCCTATTTCGCTGGAAGTCCAAGGACAACAGATCGCGGTCAAGCGAGGCAATGTTGTGGTGACGTCAGCAGAAGGACAAGGCGGCGGTATCAGCATCAATGCTGTCGTTCGCAAGAAGATCCAATCGGTTCTGCCTGATCGACTGGTGGACGGCAAAGTCGAACTGAAAGCACCAGAAACAACGATGGTGGCTTATGTCACGAACATCAAGCTTGTCGACGGATGGATCGCAATCTCCATCGACTGATCTGCAGTAACGATTCCAACAGTTTTAAAACGCAGCTGAATGCCTCGGGCATCGGCTGCGTTTTATTTTCTTTGACGGTGAACCAACAAGGTCTCATCTGCCGTAGACGAATGCATCGCGAGCCGTCCGGGGAAGTGGCACGTCTCGAGTTCACCATCATCCGCAGCAGCTTGGCCGCAGCAACCCTGGAATGCTGCGGCTCACCAGCAATCTTCCACGTTGCCACAACGGTTGAACCGCAGACGGCCGCCTGGCCAGCGCAATTCTCTCGGCCTGCGATCAACTTCGCCAAGACGTCTGACAGCTTCGACGTTGTCGAGCCTCACGATTCTCAATAGCCGTCGTCGCAGGGAGCCTTACCAATCCACTCAGCCGTCCGCAGCTGGGGTCAGGTGATGAGCTCGCAAACCGCGATTAATACCCTTTGTTGGTATCGACGAGGAAACTGCCATTGTTCGCCACCGGCAGCAGTGGCATCCAGCGTTGCCCGGCGACGGTATTAGAGCGGGCATTGCGACCGGGATAAATGCTGATACCGACCGTAAAATTCCAGGCTTCGTCGTTCGAACTCTCGCCACCGGGGGCGCCCGATTGATGCAAATAGGTCACGCTGGAAAAGACCGACACAACATCACTCAACGGGCAAGCAGCCGTAGCGGTCACGAGATAGTCGCCCAGACTTCCTCCACCGGCCAGTCGGTCGTACGAGGGCTGGCCCACCGAAATCCATGTGTCGGGACCACCTGCATGCCATTTGTGATGCCAGTAGGCACTCAACTGATTGACCGATTGCCATTTCGTCGGACCGAAGGTCGGCACATTCAGTGTGCTGCTGAGAACATGCGCCGTACCCCAGACGCCGAATTCATTGCTGGCGCTGACAGCATAGCCCAGCTGACCTCGTAATTGGCTGAGCGTGGGACTTTGGCCAAAGACGCCGTAGGTACGATTGTAACTCCAATCCTGCACCAGGCCGCCCGTGATGTGCGATCCTTCGGTCGGCTTTCGATACAGCCCGTAGGTAAAGAACCCCTGAGTTTCTGGAAGATTCTGATTTTGCAATCGATAGTCCGTTCCACCCCAGTCATAGACGCCGACACTGGCCCCCACTTGCAGGCCGATCCCGGTCAGTTCACTAAATTGTCCCAGGCGCGTCGCGAAATTGAAGCCGGTGCGGATGCCATTATTCTCCCACCCACCGTCGGCGATGCCACGAAAGGCGTCGTAGTCGACAAAGATCTGGGTACCGTACGATTGCAGTTCGTCGCTAATCGGTTCGACGCCTTCCAGGCTGGCATCACCCGTGAACATCGGAAACACTTCGCTGAGACTGATTCGACGAGGTGGGGAAGAACCGCGATCTGTCGTTGCGGTCTCCACGCAAGGTGGCGATTCCGAGGTGGTCGACAACAACGGGAAGCCCAGTACCGACTCAGAGTCTGGTGGGTCGTCTTGCGCCGTAAGACCTGCCGTCATGCCGGCGAACGTCGTTAAGACGAGTATCAGCCGAATGACGAACACGGAACGCATGGCAGATCCTTCTGCGAGGTTTGAGGGAAGCCCTTCAATTCAACTCACAAATTCATCGCCAGTGGGTGAATTGATACTCTGATCGGACCTTCCTGACGGCCAGAATGCCTGCCCTGCAAACGACGATGTCGATATCGAAATCGACATCTGTTCGTCGGACGGACGAGTAAAGTTAGGTTCAGTTGCAAAACTGCGCAGACCGTTACGCCTTATCAGACGAAACGTCGCACCCGTCGGAGATTACAGTTCTGCCACAAGTCGCTCGACGGCTTCGAGTTGGCTGTCGACGCGCGAGGCGTGTTCATGTTTTTCGTACCAGGTTTGAAGTGCCGCGACGCAATCAGGATCCACCCCCTTGCCCGCATCTTTAGCCAGGATCTTTTGGACCTGCTCCCATTCAAGAGCCTCGCGATACGGACGTTTTGCGGTCATCGCTTCACAGACATCAGCCACCGTCAAAATGCGAGTCGCAAACGAAATCTCAGCCCCCGCCAGACCACGGTGGTAGCCCTTTCCGTCAAGCCGCTCATGATGGCCGCCGGCCACTTCCGCCAATTCTCCAAAGGCAGGGACCTGTTTCAAAATCTGATACGAATACTCGGCATGCCGGCGAATCTGAGCGAATTCTTCATCGGTCGGTTTGCCCGCCTTGTCAAGAATTGCATTCGAGACTCCTAATTTGCCAATGTCATGCAACAAGCCCGCGCGGCGGATGTCCTGTTCAAAACCGGACGAGCATCCAAATTGGTTGGCAATCCCGACCGCGATCTCAGCCACACGAGTCGAATGCAAATAGGTCCAGGGCGATTTGGCATCCACGACGCGAGCAAAAGCTTCGGACACGCGATCCAGACGCGTATCGTCGGCCAACAGGGTCACATCTTCGGGTTCCCAACGACTGATTTCTGACATCAGTTGGGAACTATCGAGCTGAGCCCAGAAAGGTGCTTCGTTCTTGAAACTCAATAAGGCATCGACCAGAGCCGGATCAAACCATTTGCCGCGTCTTTTGGTCGCCATCTCGCAGGCGGAAGATAACCCAAACGCGGTGAAATAGACTTCGACACATTGGGCCAATCCGCAGATTCGTCCCAGCAGCGAGATCTCCTCGCCCTTTTGTTTACACGGGTTTCCACCACCATTCCAATGTTCATCAAGATCGAGAATCGCCTGGGCCGTCGGTTCCGATAACTGCAGCATGCGGGCGATTTCCGCACCGCGTTCACAACGGATCTCGGCGATCTTTCGGCCTGCTTCCGCTCCGCTGCGAACGATGGCAGCCATCTTTAGTAACTTCTCGATCGTCGATCCGCCCGGGGCACAATTTGTCCAGCAATGTCCCAGACACTGACGCGGATCAGTCCAGTCGATCAATCGTGTCGAGTGCTTGATCTGGTGATCATCGCCGCCAAACAGGTGCGCAATCTTGGCCGCATTGCTCGAACATCCCAGGTCTTTCAGCAACAACGCATAAAACAACGCGGAACGATCAGCGGTCGACATTTTCAGGACTTCAGCGATGCGCATGCCGATCAAGCACGAGCGCATGCAATGACCTTGAGGGTGACCTTGGGTCACATCCAACGCCACAGAAAATGCGGACATGATTTCCGACAACCGAATGATCGGAGCCTGAACAAGTCGATCAGACGTGGGATTTTGCTGGCTCGTTGGCTCAAACGAAACCAAAGCGGATCGGGACATCGACAAATTCATGATTGAAGTCCATCGCAGAGTGAGCAGAAGTGCTACAACGAACTTAAGTCAGAATTGAGAGTGACCCCGTCAAAAACAAGCTGTCTTTAAAGAATTGAAGTGGCAATTGCGTTTCAATCGATACAATCCGCCGCAGGCATACCGCCCCCGATCGTCCGCGACCAAAACAAGTTGATGGCCGCGGCGATCTGTTGATCGAAGTAAAAAAGGAGAAGACGGTTACCGCTTGGGCTGGTCCGCCAGCACCAGTTCGATGGCCCGCAAAACGCGAAGCGGATGATCTGTCTGGATGCAATCAATGCCCCAACCGATCGCTTTGCGATATTGCTCGACATTTTCGTTAGCCCCAAGGGCATCTGAAAACACTTTGATGCCCCGACGGTGACACTCGGCAATTGACTCTTCGGAAAGCACGGACCAAGCGGCATCGACGGCGTACGCCTTGATAGCGGCGATCGCATCGAGTTCATCAAGACTGCTCAGCGATGGCATGCAGCGAACCGTGGGATCCAGTTTGTGAAGCTTGCTGCAATACTCGACGGATTTATAAACGACATGGCGATCCGACAAGTGATATTTCTGAATGGCCGCCACCAGAATCTCGGGAGCGACGTCTTTGGCGTCGAGGTAAGCGCCCAATTTGTCTCCATACACCGCGAGTCCTTCATCGAAGGAAGGAACACGGATCTCTTTGAATTGCTTGCCAAACCACGCCCCGGCGGAGAGAGCAACGACATCGTCGTATAGCAGGTCTCGCACAGCTCCCTTTGCGCTCGTTGTCCGATTGACCGTACCGTCGTGAACCAGAACGGTTCGTCCATCCTTGGTGGTGCGGATATCGATCTCGGCAAAATCAGCACCAATTTCTGCCGCCTCACGGATGGCCGGAATCGTATTTTCCGGAGCATAACGACTCGCCCCGCGATGACAGGCGATCATCACCGGAAATTTGCCCAGACGGCGTCGCGCGTCAAAAAAGCGGAGATTCAGGGCATCATCCGAGTACACCCAATCCACGCCGGCATCAATCACCTTTCCCCAAATCTCAGGGTGACTGGGGACCACCTGAAGGACGGGAGTCTGAACTTTCATTCCGACGGCATGGAACTTTTGACACAATTCCGAGGTGACCTCAGCGGCATCGATCTGGACGACGGCCGGAGAGACTTCTTTCACGAATGCGTCAAACGGCATGCTCGGTCGATATTTCGCGATCCGGGCAATAGCATCTTTCGACGCGGATTTGACCTGCGACAACACGGTCGGGTCAGCGAAGACAACCACCTGGTTCTCCATCCCCATTGCAGTAATGTCGTCAACAAGCGACTTGGGATTGATCTGCTGGCAATTCAGAAAGAGATTCACCTTTCCTTTGGCAACATCCAGCATCTGTTGCAACGTTAGAATTCGCAGACCTGCAAAGCGAGCCGCAAACGACGCTCCTGCATCCAGCTTCTTCAGTTCATCGAGTGTCAGGTCCGCGACGCGACCATGACCATCGGTGGTCGAATCCACGGTTTCATCGCGGAAGGCAACGTGGTGACCATCCTTCGTCAATCGAACGTGGATTTCAGCCCACTCGCAGTAGTCTTTCCCGCATGATTCCACCGCGGCGGCTGAATTTTCCGGAGCCGCAGGAAACGCCCCCTGTTGGGCAACGACTTGAACGGCCCGTGCCGGAGTGACCGGCTCAGCAAATCGAAAATGGGGCTGAGCGAATGTCAACGAGGGACCAACCAGCAACAGCACGAACGCTAATCGAAATAGACAATGCACAATGGACTCCGCATTAAAACCGTTTTACGACCAAGAGTTGATCTGTTGAAATGCTTCTCCCTCACCCACTGCAACCAGAATCGTGCGCGGACTGGAATCGGCATTTCGACCGTGAGCAACCAGATGATTTTCGAGTACCAGCACATCCCCCAGCAACCAGGGGAAAATGACTGACTCGTTCCACAGCATATCCCGAACACGATTCAAATCGTCATCATCGAACGGACTGCCATCGCCATAGTAGGCATGGGTCGGCTGGTTGTCGATGCCTCCGCGATCATGTATCTGGCGAGGATACCGCTCGATTCCCTTCCGGCAAGATCTCTTGGGATCCGCTCTTCACAGATAAGCCTGAAATCGATCTCGCGATCTCTTCGTCGACCGCTCGATCGGATGCTCCAGGCACCGCAATCCATAGACCGTTTGTTACCTGGAATAGGTGAAGGTGAAGACATCGGTGATCGTGGAAAATACCGGCTCGGCATTGATTCGAACATATCGTCGATCGCCCGAGACAGTGGCCATCGCCCCCATCCGAATGCCCTCGTTGATCAGGGAAACGACGGGTGTCAATCCCACGGCACCGTTACCTTGCCCCACCTGAGCCGCTGCCCCCGCGTTGCCCAACTGGGCCAAAACAGGAGACGGACGCGCGGGTGTTGAACTGGTCTTTGGATCGATGGCCTGTTGTTCCGCATTTGCTTTTTGCCGGCGGCCGCCCTTCAACGATAACCGTACTGACTGATCGGTCGGTCCAAGAAAAATCGTCTCTGTCACAGACTCTTCCTGGGACGTCCCACGATCTCGGACAATCACCAGACGAGCCCGCTTGCCGACGATGCTACCGGAAACATGCCTGACGACGACGCGATATTCACCCGACAATCCTTGCGGACAAAGATATTCTTCGTAGCAGTGATCCTGATTCGGACCAAACCCGTCGTGGACAAACACTCCACCTGCGGCGGTCATCGGCTGAAGGACGGAACAGACCGTTCCCCCCGGTTCGATGACCTGCAGATCAAGATCTCCCTGGCCGCTCCACTCCAGACGCAGCACCAGATCCAGTTGCCGGGCCTTGCGCATCGCCGCTTGCAGATCCAAGGCCTGAGTCAGATCGCCTTTTTCCAAGAATGCCTCCGCGGCTTCCGTCGCGGATTGCTCGGCCAGACGATTCAGATTTTCGCGACCTTTACTCCACGAATAAGAAAGAACTTCCGGGGCCGACCAGGCAATGGCGGGGTAGTTCTTTGTTCTCGCGGCAATTTCCAAAGCCAGAACGTATGGTTCCGGTCGCGAAGGATCGAGCGCCGCCGCCTGATGATAGAGTTCGATGGCCCGTTCGTACCGTTCGAATCGAGCCAGATACGCAGCCAATTGCAGCATGGAACCGGCATCGTTTGAGATCAGATCCTGGCTCGATAAAAGCACCCGTTCAATCTGGGCATTCGGTCTTCCGGTCGCTTGCATCGTCAACGCCAGGACCTGGTACATCCACGGCTGAATCTGGCCGTGTAGAATCGCTTGTTCGAGGCAGCTAATCGCGTCCTCGTATTTGCGATTGTCGATCAGCTCTTCCACCAGATCGTGAACCGTTTCGGCATTGACGTTCTTCTCAAAGAACTGATGCCAATAGGCCCGTCGCTCTTCGGGGTTGGCGCCCAGCGCGGGCTTTGGTGCAGGCTTGACCGAGCCATTAATGGGTACGGCGGAACCCGCCGTTTTGGACGATTCCCGCCGTTGCTCTTTACCCGTAGCTTCTTTGTTTTCGCCAACCGGCGTCGACTTACCTACCGGTCCCGTTTTTTTTTCAAACTCTGAACGGCCTGATTATCGAAGAGGGGCGCATCAGCGGCCTTCACGTCGTTGGCTTTCGCAGGACGCGATTCAGGTGGGACGCTAAACATCCCGCCGCCCATGCCGCCACCGCCCATGCCGCCACCCATGCCACCGCCCATTCCTCCGCCCATACCGCCACCCATGCCTCCGCCCATGCCGCCACCCATACCTCCGCCCATACCGCCCGATTGGATCGGAATGACGAGGTCAGCGACGGGATAGACACGTGTTTTCATTTTCAAGTCTGACGAGGCGATCGTGGTGATCTTCAAGACTTCGTCTTCGATGACATAGGTCAGCAGCAACGGCTCGAGCAGCAGCCG
>CAIQIR010000166.1 GCA_903871875.1 uncultured Schlesneria sp. | reverse complement strand
GCCGCCGCACTGATCGCCAGTCGATTGTCTGGAGCGAACACCAGACCCGTGATGGCCGCCGCCAATCCGTCCGTCACTTGGACCGGTTCTTGCGACGACGGTGTGGCGGGCACCGGGTTGGGCGGAGTCGGATCGAAGCCGCGAATCACCTGATCGTTTCCCGCCGCGATCAATTTCTTTTGATCGGGCGAAAACGCCAGCTGCACGACTTCGGCCGGCGTGGTGATGTCATATTGAGGCTTCGACGGATCGGTCAGATTCCAGATCTTGATCCGCTTGTCACGGCCTCCGCTGGCGAGCTGCTGCTGATTGGCGCCCACCGCAATCGTCAGGACCGGACCTTCATGTCCGCGGAAGTCACGCACCAGATTGCCGTTGCTAATATCCCATTGCTTGACGATCCCGTCGTCGCCCGCCGTGAAGTAGTGGCTGGAATTCGGCGACACCGCCAGGGCGTTCACCCGCTTATCGTCCACGGCCTGCACCTGCTGGATGATGTGGCTGTCCCAAGCGACGCGTTGGTCCTCACCGGCAAACACAAACGTTTGATTGTCGCTCGACCAGCCCGCGCCGTGGATCGCGCCGCCCCCGGCCGCGATCGCATGTTGAGTTGGTTTTCCCGCTGTGGTGTTCCAGCCACGCACCGTGCCATCGAGACTGGACGAGAGCAGGATGATGTTGTCGCGACAATAATCCAACGACGTGATTTTGTCGGTATGGCCCGAGAAGGTGCCCAGGGGACTTCCATCGCCCAGGTTCCAGACCCGAATCATTTTGTCGTCGCAGCCGGCGGCGACCTGGCGATGATCCGACGAAACGGCGACGGCCCGCACCACATCGCCGGCATCCAGATCTCGCGTGGGTGTCGCATCGTCGGCGGTCCAGATCCGCAGTCGCTTGTCGGCTCCGCCCGAGATCAATTGCAGAGGATTCGTCGCGTAGGTCAACGCGAACGTGCCCCCGGCATGACCGGCCACCGTGCGGACCTCCGTTCCTTCCGCGGCTGTCCAGATCTTGATCGTCCCACTGGCATCCGCCACGGCGACTTCGAGATTGTTGGGATGAATGGCCACGGCCGTGATCGCCGCCGCCTGCTCGGGATAGGCTTTGACCAGCGCCCCACTGGCCACATCGAACAGCCGCGCGATCTTGTCGCCGCAGCCGGTCACCAGCCGGCGACCATCATTTTGAAAAGCAATCGCCGTGACCGGTCCGCCGTGTCCTTCCAGATTGCGCACCGGTTGTTGATTGGCATTGTTCCACAGCCGGCACGAATTGTCGGCCGAACCGGTGGCGACCAGCGAATTATCCGGACTGACCCGCAGCGCCAGAATCGGTTGTTCATGCCCGGCCGCCGATCGAGTCGGTTGTGCCTGAGTCGGCCAGCGTTTGAACAGCCCGCCCGCACCGGTCGTCATGATCCAGGCCCCGTTCGGCGCATAGGCCAGACCCGTGATCTCCGCCGTATCCGCTCCCCACACCCCCTGAGACGCACCGTCAGCCGGATTGAACAGGCGAACAAATCCCGCCGTATCCGCCGCGGCGATTTGATTCTTGTCGGCCCGCAAGGCGACTCGAACAATCGGATGGGGCAGGGGACCGATCTCTTTGATCTTCTGCAGGTTGGCCGGGTTCCACAGCCGCAGCATCCGATCCGCGCCGCCCGTCAGCCACTGCAATCCGTCGGGACTGGCCGCCAGAAAGGCCGCCCCCTGATGTGGCTGAAAGACCGAGGTCGGTTTGGACAGCGGCATGTCCCACAGTCGCACGGTTTTATCGAGTGACCCGCTGGCCAACCGGCTTCCGTCCGGCGAAATCGCCACGCACAGCACCAGTCCCGTATGACCGCTCAGCGTCCTGAGTGTCGTGCCGGATTCCAGATCCCAGATCCGTAGCGTCTTGTCGAAACTCGCCGTTACCAGCCGCGACCCGTCCGGCGAATAGACCCCCGCGTAGGCCGGATCGGTATGACCGATCAAGCGTTTGGGCTCCTCGGCGACCAGCGGCACCGCCGTTGCCATTAACAGCCAGAGAACAAGCAGTGAACGGGCGTAGATCCGCATCGGAAGAGCCTTATCGTGAACGACCGACCGATTTCGTCTCGTACGGTCCAAGACAAAGTTCGGTGTGTCGAAATGGAATTCCTGGTCAAGCATGATATTCGAGCTCAATGAATCGGAGCGACCGTGTGCTGAGGGACTGCTTCCGTACTGAGAGCCTGATTCCGGCTCGGCAGCCAGCCCCGATTTCTCGCCCCCGCTCGCAAGTCTGACTCACGCGAGCCGACCCGCTAATTCGAGCAACAACCGTTCCAGCTGCATCCGATCGGGCAGGGGGCTGGCCCCTTTCAGACCGGCGTCCGCTTCGAGCAACCGTTGCAGCAACCGTTCGGCTTTGTGTCGACCCAGGCGACGCAGGTAACTCTGTGCCGGCACGACCGCTTGGGGAAAAGTTCCGGCCTGTCGCAACGCCTGATCCAGCGGGCAGGACCGGGCGAGTTCCGTGGCCTGAGCAAACTTTTTGAAGACATACGAAATTCCGCCCAGCAGCTTCATCGGCGGCTCACCTGCTGTCAGCAATTGATCCAGCGCGTTCAAGGCGAAGCCCAGGTCGTCATCGCGAGTCGCATCGGTCATCGCCCAGGTCGTTTCCGTCCGCCAGCCGCCCACAATCGATTTCACATCGCCGATCTCGATCTTTTGCCGACCCCCGACGTACGACGCCAGTTTGGCCAGTTCCGAATCCAGCAAACCCAGTTCTTCCCCCACCAGCTCGATCAGCAGGGCCGCCGCATCGCGCGAGATCGTTTGTCCATAGGTGTCCTTGGTGCTGTCTTGCAGCCACTTCAGCAGTTGAGTCCCCTTCAGGTCGCTGCATTCGATGTCCAGCCCCTTGGCCAGCACCTGTTTATAGAGTCGCGTCGTTTTGGGCCACGTACCGACATCCAGCACCAGCACCGACTTCTTGGCCGGTTTCTCGACCAGTTTTTCCAGACCCCCGCGATACTTGGTCACAAAATCATCCGCATCATCCACGACAATCAATCGTCGGTCGCCCCACATCGACACGGTATGCAGTTCATCCGACACCGTTTGCAGTTGCGCATCCCGACCGAGGAATCGCGTCAGCGACGTGTCATCATCGTCAATGATCTGCTTCCGCAGAATCGTCAGCGCCGCTTGCTTCAAATGGCGCTGTCCACCGGACAGGACGACCACCGGCGGAATCTCTGCGGGCGGCTGTTTCAGGAATTCAACGGCATGCATGAGTCAGAACTTTTGGCAAACGAAAGACGAACATCACAACCCCCATGCCTCAAGCGGCCAACGAGGGTTTTTCGAAAACTGGCAATTCGATCAATCTGTCAGTCGACCAACCGATTAATCAATGCATCGAGTGCAGGGAATCAGGAAATTGATTGAGCAGCAATGACTTCCATCAGGCTTGTCGTCCGCCGTCCGCCACCGAACCTAGAGGATCTGTCATCCGGCGACCCCCCCCCTCAAGGAAAACCCAAAGGAAACCCCTCCCCAGGAAAACCCTATGGGGAAACCTCTTTCCGATGGTACAAAGTCGAGTGTAACATTGTCACCAGACGCGTCGGCGATGAGTCGGCTTGAGTCAGTCCGTTGAATTATCCGTCCGTTGAATGAGGAGCCGCGATCATGAAGCATGGTGGACTGACAGACGGCGCGGGCCAATTAAAAATGGCAGCCGACAAACTGGAAGAAGCCTGGGAAGCCGCCCGCCCCAGTTGGGACGACATCGTCAGCCGCACGATGGAAGCAGAACAGATCAAGCCGTTGTTCGACCAGTTGCAATCGACCCTCGACGCGGTCTCGCGCCTGAGCGTCACCCTCTCCGCCGCCTGCCGCGAATGCGAAGACGAACGCGGGACATAAGTACCAGCCTGAACCCCGGCCGCGGTCATCAACGGCTCGGTCCTCCAGTTCTGTCGTTCGCCACCGTGGTGATTTCGCTCGCAGCTGTGGCCAAGCAATTCGCCACCCCGGTCATGCAACCCGCCACCGCTACCCCGGCCCAGCCGCTCGTCGTCGTGACCGCGTAGTGTGCTGGCCTTCCCACGCGACGCGTCATCCTCCCCACGCGACGGCGAATACCGCAGTCGAGGTCCCGCTCGTGGGGGCTGTCGTTTGTGCGGCCCGCCGATCGACCGCTGCCCGCTGAGGACTCGCCCCGGTTCGAAGTTTTTGCAAATTTGCTTGGCCAAGTTGGCCAAGTTGGCAAACATCCCTGTTTTGTCGCGTTTGAGCCACATTGCCAGTTGGCAAAGTTGGCCCAGTTCCCTATTTCGTAGCGTTTGACGATCCGCCCCCCCACCCAGCCCCTGCGCCGCAGTGTTTACGGACACATCGTCCGCGCCGCCAAAGAAAGCGCCCAAGAAGGCTCCAAAGAAACCAAAGAAAGAGGCAAAGAAAGAGGCAGCGATCAGACGAATGCCTCGTCGATCCGCAGCACCCACCCCCCGCAACGAACTCCCCAACCACCCGCCGCCGCCGCCGAAATTGCCGCGCGTCCTGTCCATCACACCGCGCCAGTCTGTCTCACCACGGGCATCGATCAAGCCACGACCCGCATTCACGCCGCCGCCCCCCGTCCCGACATGACCGCCCATCCTGACACGCTCACTCGTCCCGACATTATCCGCCGCCACGCCGCTGTTCCCAGCGCTGCCACAGACGTCCCTCCAACCGCGATCCCCGCGCAAGCCACGCCAAACGTCCGACCAGCGGCCCGCAAATCTCCTCGGCAACCTCACCAGGGCCGACAACCACCACCCAATCCATTCACTGACGACCGCCAGCACCATCGTCCACGCCGAGCCCCCGATTCCCCACAACCGCCGCAACGGTCTCGTTCGCCGTGGATCCCGTTCCCCCATCCGACCCCGTCCGAGTCCCCCACGCACTGGCCAATTGAATTCCAACATCCCTTGATCCCCCTGAATAATCCCTGTCCCAAACGCTCCAAGTCCGCTCCCGATCAGAGCTCACATCTCCGCGCTGCCCACTGAGTTTCTCGCCGCTGCAGACGGCGACTCACGTACGACAGTGTGTTGGAAGATAACATACGGAAAAAGAGACGCCGAACAATATCAAATCGCGTCTTGTTTCCAAACGTTTGGAAGACTGGTCACAACGCGAGGATTTCCGGACACTTACGCCGGGATCGAATCCTGGGGTTCGATCCCGGCGAGTGCACTGTAGGGGGCAAAGATCAACCAAATGGTTGACATCGTGCGCGAAACGAAGGTCAAGTTTGTCGTGCACTCAACACGAATTTGATACTTTGGCAGATCCAATGGAATAGCGGGGTAAACGAAGTGCAGTGTCTTCGATGCGACGGCCAAGGTGTGATCAAGACCGTATTCGTGCCGTCTTGTGGCATCGTGCTGCAACTGTGCGACGAATGCGACGCGACCTGGCGGGAAGGCCAAGAGCCGCGGATGGAAACCTGCTTTGATTTCGAAACTTATCTGCGATCAATTGGTCTGAAAGGACTCTGGTCTGAATTGACGGTGCTTGGAGACCAAGGCGCGAGAATCAGAAAACAGGATCACCCCGAAGGTTAGAAAAGGGGATAAGTCCAATTACAATATTGCTATTAACTGAGGCTGGCGATACGATCGATCCTCATGCCACGAACTGCTCGCCATGCGCCGGGAGGAATGATTGTTCACGTTCTCAACAGAGGGAACGCGCGGGATCAGATTTTCGAGGACGCTGCTGACTACGCGGCTTTCGAAAAAGTCCTGGCCGAGACGCAAGAACAGGTCTTCGTCCGAATTCTCAGTTATTGC
>CAIQIR010000165.1 GCA_903871875.1 uncultured Schlesneria sp. | reverse complement strand
AGTGCATCGGCATCTCTCGCTGGTTTCCTTGGGGCGATCTGTGAAATGGCGTGCCACTCGCTGTTGCCGGGTAATAGTCAAGTGGCGAGGTCGGTTGAGACTTGAAGCTCCTTGCTATTCACTCCTCAACTTGCCTGAACATTAAGCTTGTGTGACCCCAAACAATCTTGTTCAGTTCCTGAACTGCCGATATAGACAATGGTTGATGGTGCTCCAACACGCCATCGGCTCTCCTGTGCCTCCAACGAAAGCGCTCGTTGGAGGCATTTTCGTTTCCATTCAGCGGATTTTTCTCTTGATTGAAAATCCGGCTGAACGTCTTTTCGCTAAGTTGGAAATTCTGGACTTCGATAGCAAAAACGACGATCAGATCGCTTGGGACCATCATCCGAAACAACCCTGATGTGAATCTTGGGAATATGGCAAACAACAAACGTGCGGCAAAACGACAGCAGAGGGAGACCAGTTCAGTGAAAGCCGTTGATTCGACGCCAACTGCGAGCGTCAGCCCCGATGAAAATGTCCATACGGCAACAGAAAATCCATCGGATGAGCAAGTCGTCCCTTTGGCAGCACATATCGAGACATTCACGAGCCTGCGTGACAAACTGATTCAACGAATGAGGGATGAGATCATTGCGGCGGAAGAGAAATTGGCTGAATTGAATCAACAGTTTGCGTCGTTGTTTCCTGAACTGGCGTCCGATGATCAACCTGCACCAAAACCCAAAAAGCCTAAGCCGAAACCTTCGGCGAAATCGGAAACTTCAAGTTCAGAAGAGCCTTTGACTTCGGCGGAATGAACGGGTCACATCTCGATATCGTTCACTAACGCCTGAAACACTTCTCCCGGCTTGCCATATTTGTCCTTTGGATTCACGGCAATTGCTGAAAGAAGCAAATCGTTAATGTGAATTCCAACTTGATGAGGCGGTAAGTCATCCTCAATCAACGCTCGTTTTGCCAACTCGATGATTTCATTGATCGATCCTGTGATTGAACGATTCAACGACTTGGCGAAATGAACTGTTCCTGTTGAAGGAGCAACGAATCGCTCGTAAATCGACAAATACCCATCCCGTTCCATGAACTCACGGATATTGTTCAAGGCTTGTTGAATCAACTGATTGTCGTTCGTGATTCCCTTGCCGTACATCACTGTCGAGTAGAGCGACTTCGTGTTGCTCACCAGGATGTACTGCGTTCGATCTGCCACGAACAAAGTTGCAGACCAGTCGGCAAATGGATTCTCATCCAAAGGCAGGGTTTGCAAAGTACCTGCTTTGATCTTGGAATTCAGTTTCTGGGAAACACGAAGAATCATTTGGGATCAACTCTCATCGTCCGGCGTCTTGGATCAGCATCTCTTTCTCCTGCCTTGAAAGGGCTTTGACCGCCAACTCTCTTTTCAGGGCATGGCTGCGGCTGATCTGCACTTCCTGATAAACCAATTCAACTGGCAAGCGGCTGCGGGTGTAACGGGATGCTGTTCCGGCGTTGTGCTTCTCCAATCGACGGGTTAAGTCGTTGGTGATTCCAGTGTAGAGGGTGCCGTCACCACACCG
The DNA here is from genome assembly GCA_903871875.1 of uncultured Schlesneria sp. GTDB lineage: Bacteria > Planctomycetota > Planctomycetia > Planctomycetales > Planctomycetaceae > Schlesneria. The sequence goes on along the minus strand of CAIQIR010000165.1, from coordinate 6,786 downwards.
CAGAATGTAGACGAACCATGTTTCATCCGACTTTGATTCTTTTATCACGTCCGTCTGAACCTTTGCCACTGATACTTCTTTTGAATTGGTTTCGGTCGTGGCACGGTCAGTCCCTGCAATCAAGCAGCCGCCTTTCGCTCGAACGATTTCACCAATCCGCCGACATGCGATTTGAGCACGACCTGATCCATTGGTAGTGTCTCGACCTCATCGGGAATGACAACCCTGTACCGTTGCCACATATCAATACACATGCATCCCAACCTGTACGACAACCACGGTATGTGCTCCCGTCGTTGAAACCGTACCAGTATTGGCTGTCACAGCGGTTCCAGTTTGCACCACAACCACAACCACGACAACGACTGGGAACGTTTCACGGTGTTACATTCCGCCGGCTCCTTGTGCTGCGTCTAATCTGCCACCGTTGATGACGGTCGCTGCGAAATGAACAGATAACTTTCACAGTCAACCCGAGGCCTCCGGGGAATCACAGGATTTCTCGGAGGTCTTTCATTTGCGCCACGGTAAGTCGTTCAATCCTTATCCTGCCAGATCGCCTGAATCAACGTATTCGGGTCGATCTGAATGAATCGAAAGGCCGCTATGGCGATTCCGTATCCAACGATTCCGCCGGACGCAAGAATGACAGTGCCAGATGGGAATGGCACTGTCGCGCCGTGAAGATATTTCTAACAGGCTGCCAAAAACTCTCACACGAATTACGTAAACAATTGGCACGCAGCTTGCGCCCTGAGCTTTCCGGAATTTCAGGAGGAGCAAGCCATGGATGCACGAATGTCGCAAGGGTTCTATGAAATTGCCCTGCTGTGAGTCACGACATTCTGGAGTTTTGTGCGCGAGTTCTCGCCACTTGAGCCCATGGACCCGCTAGTAGCCATGCACGCGGCAAGCCCCACCCACGGTTTTGGTGTGAATTGCTCGCAATCGCGTCGTTCGGCGCATCGTGATGCGCAAGGCCACAGCGACCCATTCGGCGATTTTCCACAGTCAATCTGAGTTGAGGCTCACAGTTATCAGCTCACACGTGCTGGACGTCCGCTTCCGATTGGGCACCGCTCGTGCCTCGCGTGCGTTTCGTCGGGCAGTTTCAAGCTCCTTGGGAATATTCCCTCCCAGAGGGGAGTTCCCCCAACACAAGCCAGGTGTTCACCCCTTTCCAAGCCATCTATCTCGTTGTTTTTCCGGCACTTTGTTGCGAGCTGGCAACGCGGGTTGAGGCAAAGAAATAACTCGGACTACCGCGATACAGAGGGTCATTGGGAATGTTGGAATACTGTTTGTTTGACGATGAGATGTGAGCTAGGTTTTCTCAAGAGGCTTCCATTGAGTCGTCGGGCCACATTCGATGAGATTCGACTTTTTCAGGCGGCAAGAGACGCTGCAAAAGCACGAAACGGGCCTTGAATTGCATCCGGAGACGGTACGGTTGCTGTGATGAATGAGAGGCCACAAATGATTGACGCGATTGGTCAATACATCCACTTCTTCCAGAGGTACGCGGTCCATTGGTGGGGTCGCCGCTCGCCGGGCGAATTACTAGTGCTGCTGTTTGTGATCGCCATGCTCTCAGCTGTTTGGAGGGCGAGGGCCGAAGAAAAGAGAATTCGTTGATGCGCTATCAGGAACGACTCGCACGGCCCATTCTGCGTCATCGTAAACCGCTTTTTCACTTCAGGTCATTGATGGTTTTCATCCGCCTCAGTGACACGACATTCTGGAGTTTTGTGCGAGAGTACTCGCTACTTGAGCCTATGGACCCGCCGGGAACCGTGCGTTCGGCACTCCCTCGGTTTTGGTGTGAATTGCTCGCAATCGCGTCGTTCGGCCCAGCGTGATGCGCAAGGCCACCGCGACATATCTGGCGCTTTGCCGCAGTCAATCTCAGTTGAGGCTCACAGGTATCAGCTCACACGCGCTGCATATCCACTTCCGATTGGCCTCCGCTCGTGCCTCACGTTCGTTGCGTCGGGCAGTTCCAAGCTGGCTGGGCACACTGCCCCCGGTCTCGAAGTATATCTCGGTGGGTGGAAAATCTTGGCCATCGCGGTATTCTCGGAATATGTGATAAACGAAGGTGTTTCACATTCGTTTTACCGCGCTTATAGGCACGAAAAACACGCTCGCTGGCGACGGTTTTTCGACGATTCCGGAACTCGTTTTCGGATGCCATCGGAGGCTTCGTAGACGGTCTCAATGATGAGTGTCGCGGGGCAAACTCAGCGCCCCTGGCTTGATGCTCGAAGGGCTAAAAAGCCATTACGGAAATTACGGAGAAACATCCGCCGTACGGAGCCAATATAGTGCGATTTGGTGCAGTTTAGTGCGATTTAGTGCAGTCTTGATTTTTGACCGTTTTGCCCTAAACTGCTGTCTGCTCATATCTTGAGGCCGTGTCTCTACGCGGAGGTAACCTGCCTACGGAACCGAAGGGAAACGACGACTTCCTGATTCAAGTCTGTTCTGGTGAAACGAGTTAGTCGCCGCCAACTCTGGCGTTCCCCCAACCTTGTCTTGGGCACTTTTGCAGCGCGTTCTTTAAACGACCGCCAGAGGACCGTAAGCGTTGTTGTTGCTTGTGGACGCGGTGTTGCCTGAGAGCGTAATGCGGCTGACATTGACGATTGCCAGATTGTAGATTCCGCCGCCGATGCCCTGTCCTTTGCGGCCGCCGAGGGCAGAGTTGCCAACGACGATGGAGGAGATGAGATCCATTTGACCGAAAGCGTTGTAGGTGGCGCCGCCAGCGGCCAGGCCGCCCGCCCCGTTGGCAGAACTGCCGCTCTGCGCCAGATTGCCGACCAACTGGCATTGGACAATGCGTGTTATCGGCGGATCGGCGGGATTGACTGCCGTGCTTTCGATCGCGCCGCCATAGGCGTTGCCGCCGTTACTCACCCCATCGCCACCAATGGCCGCGTTACCGAAAAATGAGCTGCGCTGGACGACCAACGTCGAGGCGATATTGTACAGAGCTCCCCCGCCGGCATCACCGCCGGTATGGCCAGGCTCGCTCGCGCTGGCGCCGACGGCCTGATTGTTCCGGAACACGCTGTTGTCGATCGTGGTCGCGCTCCCCGAGCTGACGACAGTGCCTGGACGAGTGGCGATCGCGCCGCCGAAGGCTTTCTGGCCGGTATCGGTGCCACGCGAGGCGTTGCCGTCGAATGTGGAGCCAGTTACGGTCAACTGACTGCCGCCAAAGTTCCCGATGGCTCCGCCATAGCTGGTGCCGCCCGCCGTCGCCAGGTTGCCGATAAACGTACAATCCTTGATATTGGCAATGGAGTTAGTGACGTTGCCAATGGCGCCGCCGAAAGCATAGTTAGTCCCGCCACTGGCCGTATTGCCAATGAACACGCACTGTGTCGCCGTGAGCGTTGCGTTGCCGCTGTTGACGACGGCACCACCGCCGACAACCTGCGAAGCCCGACCGTTGGCGGGGCTGATTGTACGATTGTTCTGCATGGCCACGCGAGTCAAGTGCAGCTCACCGCCATCATTGAGGATTGCTCCGCCACGCGTCACGATAATGCCAACGTCATCCTGGATACTGTTCCGCGCATTAACAATTGTCAGGTCATCGATCGAGACATCGCTTCCGGCTCCCATTTTAAACACACGGCTCGCGTTGTTGCCGCTGACCGTGATGCGCGACATGCCTGGGCCGTCGATGTCGAGCGCGCCCACGATTTCCATCTGGCCACTGCTCAGGCAGATTGTGCCGGCGAGGTTCGGCGAAAATCGTATTACGTCGGCGCCGGGATAAGCGTTCGCGCTGGCGATGGCGCCGCGCAGAGAGCCGCTGCCCGAATCGTTCAAGTTGGTTACCGTATAGGCGCTCAGCATGGCCCGCTCTTCGAGCGCTTCGACAGCCGCCAACAGTGCCCAGTGGCCTCGCCGACGACGCTGGCGCTGCGCGGATGAAGTACGCGTCAAGGTCAGACGCAATCGGCTGCCGAGGAACTCAATCAGCTCAATCATGGTGTCTTTCGTTTCATCTGGTTGCTACGAGCGACCGTTTGTTCTCGCCCGGTAATTCCAACGGTTTCCGGCAGTCGCGACGCCGCGTCCGTGCGACCCGACTGAACCGCCCAGTATCACGCAATGACTCAGATCGCGCCCCTCTAAGCCCCCTACCCGACCCAGTTGCCTGGCTTGACTAGGTCGGCCGCATCTGGCGGCGTTATCCGGCGCCAGGATGCTTTAAGTGGAGAGTGTCATGCAAAACTTAATGAGCGTTGCGTTGTGGGCGTCGACGAGCTGTGGATAACTAATGTATATTGTAACGCAGTGCTCTGGCTAGATACAACCGTTATTTTCAGTTCTTCAACAGTTGCGCATTTGAGGTGCTGCATTCGGGCAATCAATCGACGCCAGAAGATATGGATGAGAAGTCTTCCAGCCCTGCTGTGTGTCAGGATATTCTGGAGTTTTGTGCGCGAGCCTCCAGTCTAACAACGCCCCTTCGGTTCCGTAGGACGAAAGCCGAGAAAATCGCAAACCATTGAAATCAATGGTTTTATAAAACCAGCCAATGACTTGCGACAACTTTTGACTTCCGGTGCTATTAGAGCGTTTGAACGGGATGCCTAGCGCCCCTTGGGCTGGTCCACAGCGCGGCCAACTGGAGTGGCATCGCGCGAATCGCAATACGCTATTTTCCTTGTTGCACCATCCTGTCTATGCTGGGGCTTATCGCTATGGGTACGGTCACGATGATCCCCGACGCAGGAAGCCCGGACGACCTCAGACAGGCGTCGTGCGGATTCCTCTGGAAAAATGCCGCGTGTTGATCAAAGACCGTTTTCCGGCCTATATCTCCTGGGAAGAGTTCGCTGAGAATCAAACACGACTGGCACAAAACCAGTCGCGGGCGAAAGCCCAGGGAGCGCCGCGGAGTGGCCCGTCGCTATTGGGAGGCCTGGTCTATTGCGGACGCTGCGGCCAGAAAATGATGGTGCAATACAGCGGTCGGGTGAATCGGTTGCGTTATCAGTGTGCGCGTACCTCACAGAACTTGGGAGGACCGCTGTGTCAGGGAATCGTCGGGCGAGACCTCGACCGGTTCATCACTGAGCGTGTCTTTCAGATTCTGGAACCGGCTTCGCTGGAACTCTGTCTCGCAGCAACCGAGGATCTGGAGCAGGAACGCTTTCGCTTGGACCAGCAGTGGCGGCAGCGGCTCGAGCGGGCTGCTCAACAAGCCGATCGAACCGCACGACAATTCCATGCCGTCGAACCGGAGAACCGACTCGTTGCCAGGACACTGGAAAAGAACTGGGAAGCGGCGCTCCGCGAACAGGAACAAGTTGCCCGAGAATATGAAGACTTCCAGCGGATGCAACCACTCATGCTGAATGAAGACCAGCGTGAGTTGATTTTGCATCTCGCTCAAGACATCCCCGCACTGTGGGCTTCGCCGACCACCACGCCGCAGGATCGTCAGCAGGTCGTGCGGATGCTCGTAGATCGGATCGAACTCAATATCGAAGGAAACACCGAACAGACCGAGATCACGATCACTTGGGCCGGTGGGTTTACGACTCAGCATCGCTTGAATCGGACTGTGATCAGTTATTCACAGCGATCTGATCTCGATCAGATCATTGGCCGCATTGTCCAATTGAGGCAGACCGGCCTCAATTGGACAATGCGGCCAAACAACTCAACCAGGAAGGAATCATGTCTCTTCGAGGTTGCCCTTTCACCAACTTCATGCTCAGCAGACTGCTGGTCAAACGGGGATTGTATCTGCCCTACGGCAGAAAGCGTCCCGAATCTGTGGTGCTTGGCGAGCACGAATGGTGGCTTCCCGACCTGGCTGACGAACTCGAAATGCCGCGCACCAGCTTGAACCACTGGTACGACATCGGCTGGGTCCACGGACGCAAGATGCCCGGCCTACGCGGCCGGTTAATACTCTGGGCTGACGACAAGGAAGTCGACCGGCTGAAACGCCTCCGCCAAACCCGTCGCCGTTGGTCTGACTGTCCGTACCCAAAAGAACTGACCACCCCAACGTCGCCGCAACCAGTTGTTAAGTAAATCGCAAAGGAGCGTATTGTGGACAAGGCTTTGTGTACCCGAACCCCGTGAGTTTTGCGATTTCTAACACCAGCTCGCGGATCTCGCGCGGCTTCCGCTGACCACCCTTGGGATTCTTTTTCTTCTTGCCAGCCTTCTCGTCGCGGCACCAGCGAAAGAATGTGGATAACGACACGATCGTCAGTAATTCGCCCACGGCCTGCCCGAGTGCTTTGCCGAGCTGGACCAGCCTGCGTCGTTCGTCCGGCTTCGTGTGGACCTGTCCGGGGATCCGAGCGCGAAGGATCTTGTTCTCCTCTTTCAGAAACTCAACATACTTCGCCAGCTCGCGATCGGTCCCGGATGCGATCAATGCCAGGAGTGGATGGAAAATTTTGGCCATCGTGGTATCTTCCGAACATGTGATAAACAACGGTGTTTCACATTCGTTGTACCGCGCTTACAGGCACGAAAAACACGCTCGCTGACGACGTTTTTTCGACGATTCCGGAACTAGTTTTCGGATGCCATCAGAGGCTTCGTAAACGGTCCATTCGAGTCCGATCACGTGGGTGCAGTGACTCGTTCGACGTCAGTGGCCGGGGGCAAGAATGCCCCGAAATGTCGCGCTGCTTCATCCTCAAAAGTCATACTGAGGAATACTGAAAATCGTGCGACGTACTACCATTAAATGCTATTGTTTGCCATCAAATGCGATGGTTTGCAAAAGTGCTTGTT
>CAIQIR010000164.1 GCA_903871875.1 uncultured Schlesneria sp. | reverse complement strand
GATCAATCCACCGGAAACCAATCTGATCGCCGACAAAAAACAGCAGACCGGACCAACTCCGCTCGCAAATACTCTCTAATTCTTTTCACGAAACTGTCTCAAAGTTGTTGTCACGTTCCGGTTCGCGTGAAATTCAAATTGCCGAATTCGGATAAGGCATTAAGAAGCGGCGTGAAATGTTTTTTGTCATTGTCCGATCCGAATAAGAAACTTACTGAAAAGCCAATCTCAGGCATCAAGAAAATTCCCAATTGATCAGATCCTCTCCGCTCGACCCTCGGTTCTCAGACAACGTTACTGCCGATCGATGAAGTGACTCGCTCACGTTGCTTTACTACCGGCAGTCACGACGGCCTTCCCCACACGACGACATTCACGTCCAGTGAATTCGATACAATTCCACAGAAGCTATTTATCCTCTGGCAGAAGATGTCCGTCGGAAGACGTCGGTATCGGCGTGTCCCTGTCAAATTCGAATAATCCTCGAATGATGTGTGATAGTTCACTATGAGCTCGGCCAAGATCACCGTGAATGCGAAAACAGATGCGACGCGTCATCCCGACACGTTTGGAAACGCGATTCGCTTGATTCAAATTCGCACCCGAGCCGTTCTGTCAGAACACAGCGAGGACAAGCGGTTGACCGCTTTGGCGGATGTGTTAGCTCAGGTGGGTGGACTGGGTGTACTCGCATTTTGCCGGCCATCGTCATCAGGATGGTCGCTCTGGCGAACAGAGGTTCGCTGTAACGACGATGTCATGTGGCCCAAGTTGGACGCGATTGCCAATCGACTGGCCGATCAAGTGTCGGTCATTGCGCGCCTGACCGATTCAACCCAAGCGGTCTGGCGTGCGATCGCTTTGCGTGTCCGCACAACAATCGGGGACCCCGCCGGACTGATTGTGACCTTTCGTGAATCGACGTTTTCGGACGAAAGTCTGGTGGCGCTCATGGAAGTCGTGGGATTGGAATTGGCAATTGCTCGAAGCGAAGATGATCGCCGATTGAATACGATTGAACTGGATTGCAGTACCGCGGTACTCGAACTGGCATCAAACCTGGAGTCCTGCGATTCATTGGCCGAGGCATGTCAGTTGTTTGTCGAACGGGTCGCGAACTATCTGAATGCCACTGTGGCGATGGGATTACTCAACTCATCATCTGCGAATTGCGAATTGAGAGCCGTTTCGGGCGTGGCGGGGATCGATTCTCATTCGGCTCGGTCGCACGCCTTGGCGGCTGCGTTGAACGAAGTGGTGATTCACGAGGAACCGACCTGCTGGCCACCACTTGATCCCATGGGCCGGCAGTCACTGCTGACGCATCGACGGCTGGTCGATGAGCAACTCTGTCAGTCGGTGCTGGGAATGCCGATCAAGGATGCTCGTGGCAATCTACTGGGGTCTTGGGTTTGTCTCGGCGATGGACAATTATCCGGCAACCTGCAGGTCCGCGGGTTCTTGCGAGCGTGTGAATTTCGACTCGGCCCAACGCTCCATTTACTACAACGAGCGGAACGTTCGCGATGGCAACGAATGCTCGATCGATTGCGTCACTTCTTCGGGGGTTCCCTCCGTCGCGTGACCTGTATTTCCTTGGTTCTGCTGAGTGGAGTTCTGGCGATACCGTGGCCACACCGATTGAAATGCAAAAGTGAATTGCAGCCAGTGACGCGCCGGTTTATCGCTGCGCCATTCGAAGGGACACTTGAAAAGGCCTTCGTCGAACCGGGCGATGTCGTTCAACAGGGAGATCTTCTGGCTCGAATCGACGATCGCGAGATCAATTGGGAAATGGCGGGCGTCGATGCCGAACAGCAGAAGGCGCTGAAGGAGCAGGACAGTCGCCTGGCCAAACATGAAATCGCCGCGTCGCAACTGGCCCATTTTGACGCCGAACGACTGGAGCTGCGGAAACGTCTGCTCAACCATCGCGGTGAGCATCTGGAAATTCGCAGCCCGATCGCCGGCCTGGTCCTTGTGGGCGACTTGAAACGGTCCGAAGGGGCACCGCTTTCGGTTGGCACTAACCTTTTCGAAATCGCTCCTCTCGATCGCATGATCGTCGAGGTCGCGATTCCCGAACGAGACTCTGTTCACGCCTCGGTGGGCCAAAAAGTCGATCTTACGCTGGAAGGATTTCTCGGTTCACATTGGGGCGGGACGTTGCTGCGAATTCATCCCCGATCCGAAATGCGCGAACGTGAAAATGTCTTCATCGGTGAGTTCGAATTGGAAAATCTCGATGGCCGCCTCTTGCCCGGCATGCATGGTCAAGCGCGCCTGGAAGGAAAACTGCGACCACTTGTCTGGCTGATGTTCCATCGGGCATGGGAATCGTTGGTCTTCTCGATGGGATGGTAACATGCGCTCGGCGTCTCGGATCGACAATGCCACGCGCGAGATCTCGCAATTCCAGATCCGATTGCGGCCCGATCTTATTGTGGTCCCCGTTCGATCGGCCGCAGAGACCTGGTATCAGATCGAATCGCCGGTCACTGGACGATTTTTTCGAGTTGGCCAAACCGAATACACCTTCATGTCGCTCATGGACGGCAGGACCACCCTCGCCGAAGCGATCAGCCTGACCTCACGCCGCCTCGGCGCCCGAGCACTCGACGAGCGGCAAGCGGAAGCCTTGATTACCTGGCTGATGGCAAACCAGTTGACCGAAGCCAGCCAGACCGAGGCGTTCAATGCCGCTGAAATCGTCCGCCGCCACGAAGATCGTCGCGTCCGCGAATGGTTGAATCCATTTTGGTTGAAGATTCCGCTGACCAACCCTGATCGTTGGATTGAAGCCAGTCTGCCGTGGTTGGGTTGGATCTTTTCGATGCCTGCGATCTGTCTGGCCCTGGTTCTTTGGCTGCTCGCGATATCACAAATCGCCACCGAATGGTCCCGATTTTCCGATCCCTTTCAGACTGTGTTTCACCGATCAAACTGGTTGTGTCTCAGTCTGATTTGGATTGGCCTGAAAGGAATTCATGAGCTATCGCATGCCGTCGTCTGTCGCCGTCATGGTGGGCCTGTGCGCGAAATGGGCCTGATCCTGATCTTGTTCGCGCCGGTGGCCTATGTCGATGTGACGAATTCGCTGCGCTTTCGATCGAAGTGGCAGCGGATCATGACTGCCGCAGCAGGAATGTATGCCGAATTGACGCTGGCCGCAGTGGCGGTGCTGGCTTGGGCCCATACCGAATCGGCCGAACTTTCGTACTGGTTGCTGAACGTCATTTGGATGGCCGGGCTGACCACGCTCATTTTTAATGCCAATCCGCTGATGAAGCTCGACGGCTACCACATGCTGGCGGATTGGCTGGAGATACAAAACTTGAGCGTCCGTGGTCAGCAGGCCGTACGTGAATTGGCCCGGTCCTGGTTGTTGGGGCGAAGCCATCGTCATCCAGCGGATCTCGGGAAGACCCGATGGATTGTGCTGGGCTATGGCCTGTCTGCCGTGATGTGGAATCTGTTGATGGGCTGTGGAATGTTGATTGTCGCTTCTGCGTTATGGCAGGGAACGGGAGTGGTGCTGGTCGCCGGTGTGCTCTTGATCTGGGCCGGTCGATCGATCATTGGCGGAATTGTTGCCATTCGGGAATTGTCGATATCAGCTCCGGCAACACTGCTGCGGACAATTACCCTGGTTTCCTTCGGCGGAGGAGCACTCGCCCTCGTGCTGTGGTTGGCACCGTGGCCCGCGTCTCGCACAGCGCCGGGCTTTATCGAGTATCGCGATCTGGCGAGTGTGCGGGCCAAGACACCGGGATTCGTGGTCGCAATTCACGTTGTGAATGGTCAACTGGTCGAGCAGGGGCAACTCCTGTTGCAATTGGAAAACCGGGAGCTCGAATCAGAAGTACACGAGCTTGAATTTGGGATTCGGCAATCGCAGCTTCGTCAGCAACAGTATTTGCAAGCTGATCGGCATGGCGATTTGCAGGTTGAAGAAGAGCAGAGTGCTTCGCTCGAAAAGCGATTGGCCGAGAAACAGGAACGGCTTGATGCAGTTATGGTCCGTTCCCCAATTGCGGGTCGCGTGATGGCCCGGGATCTGGATTCACGGATTGGCACTTATGCCGTCGAAGGCGGTGAATTGCTGGTTGTCGGACAAGAATCTGAAAAGGAGTTTCGAGCCAGTCTCTCTCAGGAAGATGCCAATCTGCTGGAACGAGGAGCGACGCTGCGAATCCGGTTGCATCAATTTGGCAACGTACAAGGGGCCGCCCGTCTGATTACACCGCGCGCCAGTCGAGTGCCACCTCATCCCGCATTGGCTGTCAGCGGTGGCGGGCCACTGACAGTACGACTGGCCAATCACAGCGAAAAATCCACCGATCAACCACAAAAGGATGAGCAATTTGAATTGACCGATCCGCGGGTGACCGTCGCGTTTACACTCGCAGACACCTCGACCATGCAAGATTGGCCTACTGGAACCACCGGGTTCGTGGCGCTGCAGCAACACCTTTACCGGTCGCTCGGCGAAGGTCTGTGGCAATCGGCGAAGAAATATCTGCGGGAAAAAATCGACGACGCCTGGAACGAAAAAAGCCCGCTCCACTAGTGCAGGGCGTTGGTCTTGAGGTTGTCGGATCGGATCAGTCGCTTCGGCGATCCGCTGCGTTGGATGCGAGCCGTGCCAATGCGTACGCGCAGGCCGCTTCGGCGACTCCGGGTGAAAGACAGTCTGCCAGCGAGATCATTGCGCTCTGGCGGGTGTGCCGATTTTCACGGACCAATTGGTCTACGAGAAAATGCCCCGAGCCGGAAACGATCACGCTCTGACAGGGGCCAGGCAATCGCTGGGCAACTCGTTCGAGTGACCCCGCCAGTCGCTGACGCTGAACGTCTGCGAGAAATTTTGCGATTTGAACGGCTTCCTCCAACGTGACCTCGTCGCGGTCGCAGCACACCATTCTTGCGATTCGATCACACGCGGCGGCTTTTGTGGCGGGCCTGCCATCGGCCGTTTCGAGATCATGGGCATCTTCCGGCAAGTGATCCAATAGCAGATGGGCGTCCAAAGTCGTTGCGAAGAGTTCCGCGGCGAGCGCGCAGTATCCGTCGTGAAAGGGAACGCTGTGTGCCACGGCACACAACGGAGTTCGCCGGATGCCAGAATAGGTTAGTTCGCCGCTTTGCAGGCGAGCCACATCGGTCAAACCAACCGGAGTGGGACGGCCATCGACCATGGGAATGATATCTGTTGTCGTGGTGCCGATATCAAGTAGCAGTGCGGGGCCGCCGGGAGCGAGAGTTCCACACCACGTGGCCAGGGCGTGCCAATTGGCGGCGGCCACTTTCCGAACGGCTTCACGTGCTTGCCGGGAAGTAATGAAGTGACCATCCGTCGTCCAGATCAGGACGTTGGCCTTTGCGGTCTTGAGGGCAACCGCGGAATTCGTGCCGCCGGGAAATGACTCTTGAGCACTGGCTTCCACGGCATCGACAATGAACTGCACGCCTTCGGATTTCGTCGAAAAGCAATCGGCCAACTCGGCCGTCATGGTCAACGCGATTTGATCGGTCTGCGGAAATTCCGCCAACATCGATGTGATCGCGTCCTTCAGACGCTCGCGATGGCGCCAGATGGCAAACGGACGTGTCACTGATTTGCCGGTGATATCGGCTGCTTTGATATTGGCGCCGCCGATATCCAGACCAAGGATCGACATTGTTTTCGCAGGTCTCACGGGTGATTCAAAACGGGAACAGGCTCAGGCTGGCGATCCTATTCTGACCGTTTTTGATTGAGGTGTCGATCATCGGGAATTGCCGGGGTATTGGTTGGCCGTTCGAATACGTGGCGGCTTCGGAGTTCCCCCGCGTTGATTGTTTTCCGTTTCGTCCGCTGGTTGATCGTGTTCTTCCATTTCATCCGGCGTCGCGGCAGAGTCATTGCTGAGCGATTCCGCGTCCGTGAGCGACTCGGAATCATCGGGGGCGGGAAGTGCCGAGCCAAGAATGTCGGCTGGTTCCATCGTGTTGGGTGTGTTGTCGGAAGGCTCGCCGACGACATCAATCGCAGTGGTCCGTTCGTCCGTCCGCACAAATTCACCACAGCCCGACAAGAGACTGAGACCTGTCAGCCACAACACGCAGAGTCTTGCTCGCATCGCCTTCCTCCATGAAGGGAATCTGATCCGGTCGTTGGACCTGATTGATGATTCACATGATTAGATCTGGACGAACGATCGAAACGGTCACCCCGGCGGCCATCGTCTGTGGGGGATTTCGTTCCTGAAAAGTCCGACAGCGAACACCGGTCAACTAATTGATTGGCGAACTTCTTTCGTCATGGTCCATGTCGAAAAGATTGTGCAGGAAGGCGGCAAATGCGGCAAGACCGGTCTGGCGAGCAGCCACCACAACCCCGAAGATCTTGCTAAATTCAGCGAGATCGACGCAAAGTCAGGGAGACGTTCATCGACACCGCGTTTTAATTTGACATTCCCTCACGAATAGGTTGTTATTGATGGATGCGTTTGATGTGAATCTCCCGCCAGAATTTCCCACCTGAGTCTCGCTGGGGCGTCAATGAGCCGTTAGGTCAGCACGATCACCCGCTTCATTCATTTCCATTTCCAGAAGGTAATGGTGTGACTGGTGGAAACCGAGAGTTGACGAAATGGCTGTACGACCGCGAGCGTGAAAAGTACCTCCACGATCCGTTCCTTTTTCGAGGAAGCTCTTTTATGCAGCTTCGTTTTGCCGCTCTCATTGCCGCGTCGGCCACGATCTTGGGGACCTCCGCTGTCACCGCTGCGGATCGTAAAATCGAATTCAATCGCGACGTGCGTCCCATTTTGTCGAACAACTGTTATCTCTGTCACGGACCAGACAAGAATCAGCTGCAGGCCGGGTTGCGTTTGGATCAGCGTGAGGTCGCCATCGAAAAGCGGGAATCGGGGCAGGCCGCCATTGTCCCGCACGATGCGATGGCCAGTTCGCTGATCGCCCGTATCCTCTCCGCTGATCCCGATCAGAAAATGCCTCCCGTCGATAGCGGCAAGAGTCTCACCCCGGCCGAGATCACGATTCTGAAACAATGGATTGATCAAGGAGCGGAATACCAAGGTCATTGGTCGTTCATCCCGGCGGTCCGCCGCGAACCGCCGGCGACGAAATTCCCGTCGCACGTCCGAAATGAAATCGATCAGTTCATTCTCAGCCGATTGGAGATCGATGGGCTAGAGCCGTCTTCTGAAGCTGATCTGGTGTCGTTGATCCGCCGAGCAACGATCGATTTGACCGGATTGCCGCCGACACCCGCCGAAGTCGACGCTTTTCTGGCCGATACTTCGCCGGAAGCGTACGAGCGGATGGTGGACCGGCTGTTGTTGTCGCCACGCTACGGCGAACATCAAGGACGGATTTGGTTGGATGCCGCTCGGTACGGGGACACGCATGGATTGCATCTCGACAACGAACGATCGCTATGGCCCTATCGCGAGTACGTGATCGGCGCGTTTAACCAGAACATGCCGTTTGATCGATTCACGATCGAACAACTGGGTGGCGACTTGCTGCCCGATGCGACGATCGAACAGAAAGTCGCGTCTGGTTTTAATCGCTGCAACGTTTCGACCAGTGAAGGTGGTTCGATTGATGATGAAGTTCTGGTGCGATATGCCGTCGATCGAACCGAAGCGCTGTCCACGGTCTTTCTGGGACTGACGCTTCAATGCGCCGTCTGTCATAGTCACAAATTCGACCCGGTTTCGCAGAAAGAGTTCTATTCGCTTTATTCCTATTTCTATTCGATGTCGGATCGAGCGATGGATGGAAACGTCTTGCTGCCGCCACCCCTGTTGAAATTGCCGACGGCAGACCAGCAGAAACTTCAGCGCGATCTCGACGAACAATCGACGTTACTGCAGCAGACGATTGTGGCCGAACTCTCTAAGGTCAACTACGTCGATCCGTTGGCCGGTAGGGAATTACCCGCCGACGCTCTCACGGTGACGCGAAATGAAATGGTCTGGTTTGATGATGATGCCCTTCCCACGGGGGCACAGCTGCAGGGAGACAGTCCTTGGCAGTTCGTTCCGAAAACGGAGGGGCCGGTTTTCTCGGGCGAAAAATCGTCCACGCGGACGGCCACGGCCTTGTCACAGCACTTCTTTACCGGTGCTGAACCGGGGCTCAAAATCTCGGAAGGAGACTCGCTTTATGCGTACGTCTACCTTGATCCGGCGAACCCGCCGAAATCGATCATGCTCCAGTTCAACGACGGCACTTGGGAACATCGTGCCAATTGGGGTGATGAAGATGCGATCGGATTCGGGGCGAAGAATACGACCGCGAAACGGCTGGGCGGTGCGCTGCCGAAGACGGGCGAATGGGTGCGGTTGGAAGTCAGCGCGGCGGATGTGGGGCTGCAGCCGGGTATCAAGCTGAATGGCTGGGCTTTTACGCAGTTTGGCGGGACCTGTTATTGGGATCGGGCGGGCATCATGACACGTTCCGTGGCGCCACCCACGGAGTTTCATTCGCAAATTGCCTGGGAGCAAGCGGAATTCCCCACTCCGAACAAATCGTTGCCGGTACCGATTCAGGACGCGTTGAAAATCGAGGCCGCCAAGCGGACACCCGATCAACAAAAGCAGCTTCGCGATCACTTCGTCCAGTACGTGAATACGGGAACCCGCGCCACGTTTGCCCCATTGTTTGCCAAAGTGACAGAGGTCGATCAGCAGAAGAAGAACCTCGAAGCAGCGATTACGGCGACCATGGTCAGTGAAGATCTGCCGCAACCGCGTGACACCTTCGTGCTGATCCGCGGAGCGTACGACAAAAAGGGAGAAAAGGTCGAACGCGGCGTGCCATCCGTATTGCCTCCGTTGCCCGACGGCGTACCCAATAATCGTCTGGGCCTGGCCAAATGGCTCGTATCACCCAGTCACCCTTTAACGTCGCGCGTGATTGTCAATCGCTATTGGCAACAGTTTTTCGGCACCGGAATCGTGAAAACGGCCGAGGATTTTGGAGCCCAAGGCACTTGGCCGACACATCCTGAACTGTTGGATTGGCTGGCCACCGAGTTCATCAAAACTGGCTGGGATGTGAAGCGGATGCACAAGCTGATGCTGATGTCGGGAACCTATCGACAGTCCTCTAAGGTCTCGCCGTCGTTGCTGGCGCGGGACCCCGAAAATCTGCTCCTCGCTCGAGGCCCGCGATTCCGGTTTGATGCGGAAGTGATTCGCGATTCGGTCTTGTTTGCCAGCGGCCTGTTGGTGGAAAAGACGGGTGGAAAGAGCGTCAAGCCGTATCAGCCCGAAGGGATCTGGGAAGCGGTTGCGTTCGTCGGAAGTAACACTCGCGAGTTCAAGCCCGATGCGGGCGAGTCACTCTATCGTCGCAGTCTTTACACTTTCTGGAAGCGAACGGCTCCTCCACCATCGATGTCGACGTTCGATGCGCCGTCGCGAGAAAACTGCACCGTCAGGCGGCCCAGAACCAATACGCCGCTGCAGGCGCTGGCCCTGATGAACGATAAGCAATATATCGATGCTGCTCATAAATTGGCCGAACGCATAATCCTCGAAGGGGGGGCGACGGCGGAATCGCGTTTAACCTATGGTTTTCGCTGGGTCACGGCCCGCCAGCCCACGTCGCGAGAAATGGATGTTTTGCTGAAGTCGCTCGAAAGACAAACGGCCAGTTTCCAGGCGGACAAAATGGCCGCCGAAAAACTGTTGACCTCGGGTGATTCTCCCCGCAACACCAGTCTCGATCTGGTCGAACACGCCGCGTGGACGATGATCGCCAATTTACTGATCAATCTGGACGAGACGATTACCAAGTAACGCCGGTTTTGCTGTTCACTCCTGCCTAGGATTTCCGTCATGGACCCACGACTCGAATACAAATTGGCGATGACGCGGCGGCATTTTTTCGGCCGTACAGCAACGGGACTCGGCGCTGCGGCGCTCGGTGCCTGTATGAATCCCAGCATCTTTGCCAATGATTTTGCGACAGGCAGCGAAAAGCAGACGTACGGCGTCATGCCCGCCATGCATCATGCTCCGAAGGCCAAGCGAGTCATCTGGATGTTTATGGCCGACGGTCCATCGCAATTGGATCTGTGGGACTATAAGCCGAAGTTGAACGAATATTTCGACAAGGATTTGCCCGAGTCCGTGCGTAACGGTCAACGGATCACAACGATGACCTCGGGACAGTCCCGGTTTCCGATCGCACCGTCCATGTTCAAGTTCGCCCAACATGGTCAGCATGGCGCCTGGATCAGCGAACTGCTGCCTGAGATGGCAGGCGTCGCTGACGACATCTGCATCGTCAAATCGATGCATACCGACGCGATCAACCACGACCCCGCGATCACTTTTATGACCACGGGCAGCGAGATCCCCGGTCGCCCTTCGTTGGGGGCGTGGCTCTCTTATGGGATTGGCAGCCCCAATGACGATCTCCCTTCGTTCGTGGTGCTGATTTCACGGCTCGCCACGGGCGGGGCGAATCAGGCTTTGTTCTCGCGAATGTGGGCGTCGGGCTTTTTGCCGACGAAACATGCTGGCGTTTCCATGCGATCGTCGGGCGATCCGGTGCTGTATCTGTCGAATCCGCCGGGAGTGAGCGGTGCAGTTCGTCGCCAGATGCTGGATGGTCTTGGCGAACTGAATCAGGAACGCCTGGCCGAAGTGGGTGATCCCGAGATCGCTGCCAGAATCGCTCAGTATGAAATGGCATTCCGCATGCAGACTTCGGTGCCTGAATTGGCCGATATTTCGAACGAACCAAAGCATGTGCTCGATATGTACGGTCCGGAAGTCTCGCAGCCCGGCTCGTTCGCTTATAACTGCCTGCTCGCACGGCGATTGGCCGAGCGAGGCGTTCGCTTCACACAGGTGTTTTTGCGGGGTTGGGATCACCACGGATCACTGCCGGGGTCGATTCGCCAGTTGACCAAGGTCGCTGATCAGCCCTGTGCCGCGTTGATCAAAGACTTGAAGCAACGAGGAATGCTCGAAGACACCTTGCTCGTCTGGGGCGGCGAATTCGGTCGCACAGTATATAGTCAGGGAACGCTGACCAAGGACAATTACGGCCGCGACCATCATCCGCGAAACTTTACGATGTGGATGGCGGGTGGAGGGATCAAACCGGGCATTGTGCATGGTGAGACGGATGATTTCAGTTATAACATCACTGAAAAGCCGGTTCATGTTCACGATCTGAACGCGACAATCCTGCATCTGCTCGGTATCAATCACGAAAAATTGACCTACCGAGCCCAGGGACGCGATTTCCGTCTGACCGATGTGCACGGCAAGGTTGTGACGGACATTTTGGCTTAGCCCCTCGCCAAGTATCGAAAAGAGTTTCTGAATGCCAGCACGTTTGATTGATGGGAAGGCGATCGCCGCGTCGATTCGCGAGCGATTGGCCGTGGATGTGGCCACATTTCGGCAAGCCACCCATCGAATTCCGAAACTGGCGGCAGTCCTGGTGGGCGACGACCCCGCCAGCCAGGTTTACGTCCGCAATAAAGAACAGGCCTGTACCAAAGTCGGTATGGCCAGTGATGTTCATCGTCTGCCCAGTACAACAACTCAGACGCAATTGCTGGAATTGATCGCCCGGCTGAACGCTGATTCCGACGTACACGGGATTCTGGTTCAGCTGCCATTGCCCAAGCAAATCCATGAAACGACCGTGTTGGACGCGGTGGACCCGCTAAAGGATGTGGACTGTTTTCATCCCGAAAATGTCGGCCGAATGGTACAGGGACGACCGCGATTTCTGCCCTGTACGCCTCACGGCGTGCAGGTTCTGCTGCGTGAATCGGGCACGACCGTCGATGGGGCCCATGTCGTGGTCCTGGGCCGCAGTGAAATCGTCGGCAAACCGGTCGGAATGATGCTGGTTCAAAAAGGGGAAACGGCGAACGCCACCGTGACAATTTGTCACAGTCGGACCAAGAATCTGGCCGAGATCACGCGCTCGGCGGATATACTGATTGCTGCGATTGGTCGGCCAGAGTTTGTAACGGCCGATTTGGTACGGCCGGGGGCCGTCGTGATTGATGTTGGAATTAATCGCCTCGGTGATCGTCTGGTGGGCGATGTGGCGTTTGCGGCTGTTTCCGAAGTGGCCTCGGCCATTACTCCGGTTCCCGGCGGTGTCGGACCGATGACGATTGCCATGCTGCTGGAGAACACGCTGACCGCTGCCAAGCTGCAATCCGTGGCAGCACAGTGAGATAAGTGCTGTTGGGGGCGGCTGACTCGGCGAAAAGTCCCGTCAGCAAAAGTGCCGGTGACGACGATTTCAATCAAATCGTGTCCATTGCAACTTTCTCCTAAGACGATAGACTATGCTCGACTTCATAACAGTGTAGAAATATGAGTGGTTTGACTGCGGAGTCACCCGGAACCATCGACGGAATTGATGGATTTCAGTGGGAACGCAGCCGGCCAAAGGAAGAAACTCAGGCAAGGTTCAGAAATGTCGATCACGAAAGAACGCAAGACGGAAATGATGCAGCAGTACCGACGATCGGATGCTGACACGGGATCACCAGAAGTCCAGGTCGCGGTTCTGTCACACCGCATTGCTCAGTTGACTGAGCATTTCAAGACGCACAATAAGGATCATGCCGGCCGACGAGGGCTGTTGATGCTCGTCAGCAAGCGTCGCCGTTTGCTCAAGTATCTTGAGGCGACTGATTCCAGCCGCTACGCAGACGTGATCAAGAAGAGTGGTTTGCGCAAGTAATTTGTAGCTTGGTGTTTCTGTACCGGTTCTGTTCGGCCGGTTGCATCAAGTCATCATCGCTCGGCTTCCGTGATTGAGGTCTATTTCCGGGTGGTTCGCTGCTGCGCACCGGTTTTGTGGCCCGCTTTTTCACTGAATCATCCGCCGATCATTAAATCATCTTTGCAGGAAATATTGCCGTGAAAGTTACTGTAGAACGAGAATTTGCGGGACGGAAAATCAGTCTCACCACAGGTGAGATGGCCAAGCAGGCGGCCGGTGCAGTGTTGGTTCAATTCGGAGACACTGTGGTCTTCGTGGCCGCTCAGGACGGACCTTCTCGTCCGGGAACTGATTTCTTCCCTTTGACCTGTGACTATCGTGAACGATCGGCCGCGGCGGGTAAGTTTCCCGGCGGATTCATTAAGCGAGAAGGTCGCCCCACTCAGAAAGAAATTCTAACCAGCCGATTGACCGACCGACCCATTCGCCCCTTGTTTCCTGAGGGGTATATCGATGAGGTTCAGGTCATGTCGAATGTGCTGTCCGTCGATGCGGAAAACGATCCCGACGTGCTGTCGATCATTGGGGCGAGTGCTGCTCTCAGCATCGCCCCGGTTCCATTTAATGGGCCGATTGCCGCCGTTCGCGTGGGCTTGATCGATGAGAAATTCATCCTGATGCCGACCCGCGATCAAATCAAAGAAAGCCGCCTCGATCTGGTGGTGGCCGGCAGCAAAGACTCGGTCCTGATGATCGAAGGGTTTGCTCAGCAATTGCCCGAAGAGCAAATGGCGGACGCGATCATGTTCGCGCACCGGGCCATCGTCGAACTGTGCAGCCTTCAGGACGAACTCAAGCAGAAATTAGGACGTCCCGCGTTTGTCGCACCGGCTGTCGTTGAAAATCCTTTTGCCGCACCACTGCGTGAGCGTGCTTACAGCCGTCTACGTGACGCGAAGATCGCCAGCGTGAAGGCTGATCGCCGCGGTGCGACCAAGGAATTGAAAGAAGAGATGGTTGCCGCGTTCTTTCCGGACAAGGCCCTGACCACTCCAGAAGGTTGGACTCGCGAACAATTCGGTGCCGCTTTTGAACATCTGCAGTACCGCGTGGTGCGAGATTTGATCCTGGAAGACAAGCGACTTGACGGACGCACTTCGCAAGACTTGCGAGCCGTCTCGTGCGAAGTCGGCGTGCTGCCCGGCGTCCATGGCTCTGCCCTGTTTACGCGTGGCGAAACGCAATCGCTGGCGACGATCACCTTGGGAACCGTTCGCGATTCCCAACGAGTCGAAGGCCTGTTCGACGAAATCCAGAAGCGGTTCATGCTGGATTACAACTTTCCGTCCTACTCCGTCGGTGAATGTCGACCGATTCGTGGTCCCGGCCGCCGGGAAATCGGTCACGGTGCGCTGGCCGAACGATCCGTGTTTTCTGTCATTCCGACGGAAGAAAAGTTCCCGTACACGATCCGCGTGATCTCGGACATCATGGAATCGAACGGTAGCAGCTCGATGGCGTCTGTTTGCAGTGCAACCCTCGGGCTGATGGATGCCGGCGTGCCGATCACGCAACCCGTCGCCGGAATTTCGATTGGTCTGGTCAAAGAGCCCAATCGGTACATGCTGTTGACCGACATCATGGGCGATGAAGACCACTTCGGCGATATGGACTTCAAGGTTGCGGGCACCCAAAAGGGTGTAACCGGAATTCAACTCGACCTGAAGATCGACGGCATCAATGAAGAGATCATTCGGGCGACGCTGGAACAGGCTCGTAAGGCTCGAATCGATCTGCTCAAGACGATGCTCACGGCGATCCGCCGACCTCGGTCCGAGATTTCGACCAATGCTCCACGGTTGCTGCGAACCAAAATCGATCCGGCCAAGATCGGTTTGTTGATCGGCCCCGGTGGCAAGACGATCCGCGCCATTCAAGAAGAAACCGGTGCGACGATCGATATCGCCGACGATGGAACCGTAATGATCGCCTGTTCCAAGAGCGAAGGGGCCGAAGACGCCCTGGCTCGCGTGGAAGCGATGACGGAAGAAATCAAGGTTGGTCGCGTCTACAACGGCACGGTCAGCTCGGTGAAGGATTTCGGTGCCTTTATCGAAATCGCACCTGGCAAGGATGGACTTTGTCACATCAGCGAACTGTCCAACGGCTACGTGAAGTCCGTGGACGAGATTTGCAAGGTCGGCGACAAGCTGCAGGTAAAGGTGATTGCGATCGACGATCAAAATCGCGTCAAACTGTCGCGGAAGGCCGTGCTGGCAGAACAAGGTGAAGGACAGGGAGACGCGGCACCAAAGCCAGATACTGACGAGTAGTAGGGCAATGGGATGGACTCGAGTCAATCACAGCGCGAGCATCAAGATCTGGCCCGCGACCACGTACGCCTGCAGTCGCAGTACGCCGAGATTGCGTTGTTGGCGGGTGGACTGGCTCACGAGATCCGTAATCCGCTCTCGACGATTTCCCTGAACCTCGATCTTTTGCGCGAGGATCTGATTGCCGGGGAGTCGCCGCGTGAACGACGAATGCTGCAGAAGGTGACCACACTGCGAAAACAGTGTGGTCATCTCGAACGGCTGTTGAATGACTTTTTGCAATTCGCCCGGGTGGGCTCGTTGGAACAGCAGCCAACGGATTTGAATGCTCTGGTCAGTGAATTCATTGATTTCTACCAGCCCCAGGCAAAAGAGCAGGGGATTGAGATCAGCCCGCACCTGGCGGCCAATCTGCCCCAGGTGAACATCGATTGCCGCCTGTTCTTGCAGGTGCTGACCAATCTGTCACGCAATGCCCAGCAGGCGATGCCTCGTGGGGGCGTTTTGGAGCTGCAAACCTATTGCCGCGACGGACGAGTGATGTTGGATATCATCGACACGGGCGAGGGAATGACGCCCGAGACGCAGACGAAGATGTTCGATACCTTTTTCTCGACCAAACAGGACGGCAGTGGCCTGGGTTTGCCGACCGTTCGCAAGATTGTCGAGGCTCATCAGGGCACAATCCTTTGCGACAGCGAACCGGAACGCGGCACGCGGTTCAGCATCAGTCTTCCGCCCGCCACGCGGACTTAAACAGATTACGTAAACGAGCTGTGATACGTTTCGAACCCTTTTTGCGCGTTTGACGCGAGTCGGGGTATCATTCATTTGAGAATCTGTTGTATATTGTGGCACACCTGGATGAACAGCTAGATGACACAGCAATGGACTGACATTGAATTCCTGAAACGATATCGACAAAAAAACGATGCCTGTCACGAAATCACCCCGTCCCGAATTGAAATTTCATCCGCACGCGTACCTGTTCATCACCGATGCGCTGGCCGATGCGCAAACGGCGTTTGGGCGCGATCAACAGAGTGCAACCGGCGGCCATGTCTCGGCTCGCGAACTGCTTGGCGGCGTTCGTTCGCTCGGACAACGTCGGTTCGGCATGATGGCTACCGCCGTGTTCCGGCATTGGGGCATTTCTTCGACGGGCGATATCGGGCGAATCGTGTTTGAGTTGATTGATCTCGGTGAAATGAAAAAGACCGATAACGACCAGTTCAGCGATTTCGTCGACATCTTCTCATTCGATGACGCATTCGATACGGAATATGTGATTGACGTTTCGAAGGCTTTTCAGAACTGATGTCTTTGAGTTTCCACCATGTTCAGCGATGACTTGGCTGATCGAACTCTACCGCCCACCGAACGACATCGACGCGAAGCGAGAAATCGCGGTGAAGTGGCTCGCAGTGCCGAATTGACGGCGGCCCTGATCTTGCTGACGGCCAGTGGCGTCTTGTGGTTCCTTGCTCCGGCCTGCATCAAGATGTTGGTCGTGTTCATGCGAAGTACTCTGACCGCACCGGTTCCACCTTCGTTGACGATCGCCTCCACGGGCGAATTGGCGCAACGTGTCGTTTGGGGTTTGGGGGCCACCCTTTGGCCGATCGTATTGGTCTTGTTCGTCGGCGGAATGGCCGCGAGTTGGATCCAGACGGGCTGGTTGTGGCTCCCTACAGCCATTGTGCCTCGATTTCGACAAAGCCCTCTGATCTCGTGCGGCCGCGTCGGTGTCGCATTGGGACGTTTGCTGCAATTGGCCGTGCTCGCCCTCGTAACCTGGCGTTTTTTGCTGACATCTGGTTTGCAGCTTCGCTCCGTGGGATTGGACGAGCCGATGGCGATGTTGGTCCGGCCGGCGCGAATGCTGGGTGAGCTCTGCCTTCAACTGTCGCTCAGTCTGGTGTTGTTTGCTCTGGTTGATTATGGCGTCCGCTTTTGGCGGCACGAACAGCGCCTGAAGATGACGGTGGAAGAACGCCGCCGCGAGCAAAAAGACGACGGTCCGAATCCGAGTATCAAACAGCGGCGAGCGCGCGGTGTTGAACATGCCGCACCCCCGCTGTCGCTGGCCGAAATCGATGCGATCGACGCCACGTCTCCCTAGGGCGCTCGCGCAGGAACTACCTGTCCAGCTCGCGAGAAACGGACAGCCTTGCACTGACAGAATTCCCCCTCCAGGGTGTGAATCGGCCCGTGCAATCGTCCTAATCCACACGATCCGACCATTCAGCGCAGTGTTTGGGCGAGTTGTTCCGGGGGTTGCGGTGGATTTGGAGGTTGTGAGCCGGTCTGCCGACATGTGAAGAGGAGTGTCTGTAGAGGGAAGGCGACAACGGAAGTTGTGGTGGGCGTTGGCATCCGCGACTTTCTGATTGACTTTGATTTTTCGGGACCTGTAAGATTGCCTAGACGTCAAAGTCGTTAAGGCATTTTGTCGGTCCGAACTTTGTGTCGGTCTGAACTGGGAGTGAGCCGATGGCGGCTCTGGCAGAAAGCCCTGCATGAACACGGTTGGCAAAATTCTGGTGGTCTTCGTGACGGCGTCAAGCTTGGGCTTTCTCGCGTTCGTGGCCGCGATGCGCAATGGCGGTCCCGATTGGAAGGGCGAGATGCGTTCGCCGGAACTGCAAAAGGAATTTGTGTTTACGACTGAGCCAGGTGAAACGATCACCTACACAGCCCGACACCGACGCAGCGAATCATCGGTATCAGAGAAAACGCCGATCTTAGCCGAGGTGGTGGTGAAAGCCCGCAAGCGTCTGGAAGACGAAACCAATAAGAAGCTTCAAGAACTGTCGCCACAGCCCGGACAACTACAAGATCAGATTAAAGCGACGGTCGAGACAATTGCCGCTGACAAAAAAGGTGTCGAGCAGCGTGAGCAGAGTCTCAACGATTTGTTCCAGGAATACTGGAATGAAATGAATACCGTTGGTGACGAGTTCTCGGCATCCACGCTGCAAACGCAAGAAGTCCTGAAAGTGTCCGAAGAACGGCGTGAGGAAGGTTATCGGTTGGCGAATCAACTGGCGATGCTTCGCAATGACAAGTTTGCTGTGTCGGAACAGCAAAAGGTCTTGCAAGACGAACTGACCCGGCTCGAAGAAAACAAGCAGCGATTACTACGGCGACAAATTCAACTGAAGCAGCAGCTGGGTGACAGCTACTGATGTCCCCTGCCTGAGCAGCACCGCGTTTCGTTCAGTTGATTTGTGTTGGGATAGATTGAGGTGGAACAATGACAAGCGTCGGCAAAATTCTGGTCGTGTTACATCTTGTCCTGAGCATCATGTTCATGGCCTTCGCTGGAGCCGTTTTTACGGCTCAGAACAATTGGCGAGATGCAGAGAAAAAGACCGCGAAATTGCTCGCGACGGCCAATACGAAAATCAAGGATATGCAGACCGAGAGCGACAAACAGGCGGCCGATTCGTCGCACAAAATCGCCCAACTCGAATCGGACCTGGTCAAATTCAAAGGCCAGAATGTTGCCTTGGATGTCGAAGTCAAAACTCTTACGGCCGACAACAAGCAATTGAAAAAAGAGGTCGATCAGCAGCGCGATCAGGCCGCGTTGACGACCACCGAAGCTGTCGAACGCAAAAAAGAAGCTGATCGCCAGCGTGAGAAGAACGGTGATCTGTTCGTGTCCCGCGACGAACTGGTTCGCAAACTTTACGAAACGGAAGACAAGCGATTCGCTCTGGAAGTCCAGATGCAAGAGATTTCCGAAAAATACGACCAGATGCTGAGCGATCTCAAAACGATGAAATCGTTCCTGGCGTCGAAGAATCTGCCGTCCGAACCTAAGTTGATGGTCGCCCTGACAACGCCCCCGCCGCCCCTGGAAGGCCGGGTGATCGACGTGCTGAAACCCGATCGCAGCTCCAAACGGGAATACATCGAAATCTCGCTCGGACGAGATTCGGGCCTGGAAGTCGGCCACAAGCTAACCGCTTACCGCGGCGACAAGTATCTGGGAGTGATTCGACTGACCATGGTCGAAGCGGACAAATCGGTCGGATATGTCGACGTCCGTGCGAAAAACGCGAGTTTCCAAATCGATGACGAAGTGACCACCAAATTTTGATCATTTTAAAGCACCGCCTGTCGCGACAATCACAGACGGTCTGAGAACACAATACGATCCGCAAAAGGTCGATCATGGCTCCTCGTAAAACCGATGACGCTCCCGCACCGGACATTTATGTCTCGCTGTTGTTCGTTTCGCTGGCCGCATTGATCATGGGCATCGTGATGCTCGTGCTGGAACTTGGCAAGTACGGCTGGAAATTGGCTCCGTAGGAAATTGATTCCGTAGTCGCCGTCAATCTTCTGGTGCGTTCGCCTGCGACTCGTCAGGCCGTCGTCCTGAGTGACTCCTGAACCATCTCGCTCGCTCGTGATTTTCCGTTCTGAACCGCCGTCCGAAACAGCGGAATTCCTTTCTCACTGACCAGTGACGGCAGAAAACATGCGGCGCTGGGATCTCTTCTGTACCGTCGTCGATAACTTTGGCGACATCGGCACCTGTTGGCGGCTGGCACGACAGCTGTCGGACGAACACCGGATCGACGTGCGATTGTGGGTCGATCAGCTCGACAGTTTCGCTCGATTGTGCCCGGCGATTTCAACGGTGGCCGCGGTGCAACATGTCAACGGGATTGAGGTACGCCACTGGTCGTCCGATTTCCCCAAAGTCGATGCGGCCGACGTTGTGATCGAGGCTTTCGCGTGCGAACTGCCGGCGACATACGTCTCAGCCATGGCCGATCGATCCGTGCCACCGGTGTGGATCAACCTGGAATACCTGAGTGCCGAAGCGTGGGTGGAAGATTGCCAAGGTCTGCCGTCGCCGCAGGCGCGACCGTCGCTCAAGAAATACTTCTTCTTTCCCGGCTTCACAGCAAAAACCGGCGGACTGTTGCGCGAGCGGGATTTGATGTGTCGACGTGCGGCATTTGACACCGCAGCCCAGTCGGCGTTTTGGAAAAGTCTTGGTATCCAGGTCATGGCACCGGACTCGCGGTCCGACGAGGTCCGTGATGGCCTGCCATCCCGTGACGAGTTACGTGTCTCACTTTTTTGCTACGAGAATCCCGCGCTGCCTGACTTGCTTGAGTGCTGGTCCAACGGCTCTGCCCCCGTTCGGGTGCTCGTGTCACCCGGGGCGGCCTCGAAGCAGGTTTCCGACTGGCTGGGCGAACCGCTTGCGCCGGGGTTGTTGCGTCGCCGGGCCTCGTTGACGGTGCAGGCCCTGCCGTTTCTTCCCCAAGCCGAGTACGATCAATTGCTTTGGACCTGCGATCTGAACTTCGTCCGGGGTGAGGATTCATTCGTACGGGCCCAATGGGCGCTGCGGCCGTTTGTCTGGCAAATCTATCCGCAGGCCGAAAACGCTCATCTAGTGAAGCTGGAGGCATTCCTGATCAGATACCTCGAGGGATTCCAGGATTCTGCCGTTGTGCGGCGTTGCTGGCAGGCCTGGAACGGCTGCGGAGACATTCAGACGGCCTGGCGTGACTTTGTCGCAAATCGACAATCCATCGAGCGCCATAACAAAGATTGGGCCGGCCAGCTTGACCGATTGGGTGATCTTGCCGACAATCTAGTGAAATTCGTCTCTGCAAGTTGAAGTGGGATTCGGCGGGCGTGGCCGTGCGGCACTGTTCGTGGCCGGTCAGCGAACATTTTTTTTCGAAAATCAATTTGGACAAGTGTTATGAGCGTCAAAATCGCGGGTGAACTTCAATCGGGCAATGTCATCATCGTCGACAACGTTCCCGTTATCGTGCTCAAGGCCCAATACAACAAATCAGGGCGTAACGCGGCTGTGGTGAAGCTGCGAATGAAGAACCTGATGACCAACCGCATTTCGGAATCGGTCGTCAAGGCCGACGACAAGCTGGAAGGCGTGATGCTCGAGAAAAAGGAATGCACTTATTCCTACTACGCTCCACCAGCCCATGTCTTCGTGGATTCGGAATTCAATCAGTACGAGATCGATGCGGAAAGCATCTCGGATCTCGAGAAGTACCTCGTCCCGGACATGACAGACGTCTGTGAAGTGACCTTCTACGAAGGACGTCCGATTTCGGTCGTGCTGCCCAAGATCATCGTTCGCGAAGTCGAATACACCGAACCGGTCGTCCGCGGCGATACTTCGGGCAAGATCACCAAATCGGCGATCCTGAAAGATTCCAAGCACGAATTGCAGGTGACCCAGTTCGTCGAAATCGGTGACAAGATCGAAATCGACACCGAGACCGGCGAATTCCGACGACGCTGTAACTGATTTTTGTAGGGAATCGTGATCGAGCCCCATCAGGATCAAATCGTGATCCTGATGGGGCTTGAGTCCGTTTCGCTGAAGGCATCCGTGTTGACAGGAAGTTGAAGCCCTTCTTCTGCAACGCGCTCGTCTTTCCAATAGGCGAGCCCAGCGGGCTAGTCTGACCCTCCCGAGTCGCCGGCAATCAGCTCCAGGAATGCGTCTTCCGAAAGGATCGTGATTCCCAGCTCTTGTGCTTTCGTCAGCTTGCTGCCGGCGTCGGTTCCCGCCACGACGTAGTCTGTTTTCTTGGACACGCTGCCGGCGGAGCGACCTCCGTGTTTCTGAATCAGCTCGATGATTTCGTCTCGTTTGAATCGCGTCAGTGTGCCCGTCACCACCAGGGTCTTGCCCACCAGACGGCCGGCCGCGCGCTCGGCTGCGGCCGCAGCAGCTGCAGCGGCGTCGCCCATATTCAGGCCCAGTCCCTTCAGCTCGGCCACAATCCGTTTGCCGAAATCGCTCGCGAAATACGCGGCCACCGATTTGGCGATGACCGGCCCGACTTCATCGACCTCGCTCAATTGTTCTTCGGTTTGCGAGGCGATCATGTCCATCGTTCCGAACCGTTCGGCCAACAACTGCGCCGTGCGAGTTCCCACATGTCTCAAGTTGAGTGCCGTCAGTAGCCGCCATAAGGGTTGTTTTTTCGAGGCTTCGATTCCGGCCAGCAGATTGTCGATCGATTTTTCGCCCAGTCGTTCCCGCGTGATCAATTTGGCTCGATGGTCCTTCAACCGATAGATGTCCGAATAGCTGGTCAACAGTTTTTCGTCGTCGCTGGTTAGCAGTTCGATCAGTTTGACGCCCAGACCCTCGATATCCATGGCCGCCCGGGAGGCGAAATAACGCAGACCTTCGCGAAGTTGAGCGGGGCAGGTGGGGTTGGGACAGCGGATGTAAACCCCGTCTTCATCTTTGATGACGTCAGTCTGGCATTCAGGACATTTCGTCGGGAACTCGAAAGGAGTCTGGGATCCGTCGCGGCGGTGTTGTTCGACTCGGACCACGTGTGGGATAATCTTCCCCGCTTTTTCCACGATGATCCAGTCCCCGATTTGCACGCCCAGGCGTTCAATCTCATCGCGATTGTGCAGACTGGCGCGAGAAACCGTCGTTCCCGCAATTTCGACCGGCTTCAGACTCGCGACGGGTGTTAATGTCCCCGTCTTGCCGACGCTGATCAGAATGTTTTCCACTTGTGTCTCGGCTTCGTATTTTTCCCATTTGTAGGCGATCACCCAACGCGGGCATTTACTGGTCATGCCCAATTGCTCGCGAAGCTGAAAATCATTGACTTTCATCACGATGCCATCAACTTCGAAATCGAGCGTATGCAGATCGTCCATCAGGCGATGCGAATATTCCATCGCCGCCTCGAAGCTGGGTTGAACTGACGTCTTTCCCACGGAAGGAATGCCCATGGTGTTAATGGCCTGCAGAAATTCCCACTGGGTGGAATAGCTGGCTCCCCCCAAACTGCCGACACTGTGCGCAAAGAATCGCAGCTTCCGTTGGGCACACAGTTTGGGGTCGAGCAACTTGATCGCACCGGCAGCTGCGTTGCGAGTGTTTTTCAGCGGTTCTTCCCCCGCGTCTTTCATGCGGGCTTGAAGTTGGGCGAAATCTCGATTGCCGATAAACGCTTCGCCCCGAACTTCGAGCATCTTGGGGAAGTCGCCGATCAATTGTAGAGGGACTCCGCCCATTGTGCGGGCATTGTGAGTTACATCATCGCCGCGGCGTCCGTCACCGCGAGTGACCGCCCGGACGAGCACCCCGTTTTCGTAAATCAACGACAGGGCGACTCCGTCGACTTTGTACTCGACCACCCACTCGATCGGTTCGGGACCGATCAGCTTCACGACACGGTTTCCAAATTCCGTCAGTTCTGCTTCGGTAAAGGCATTGTCGATCGAGAGCATCGGCACAAGGTGTTCGACCGTGACAAATCCGGCGATCGGTTCCCCCCCCACTTTTTGCGTGGGGCTGTCCGGGGACTGAAGCTGGGGATAAGCGGCCTCCAACTCTTTCAGCCGCCGCACCAGCCGGTCGTATTCCAG
Source organism: uncultured Schlesneria sp. (assembly GCA_903871875.1). Classification (GTDB taxonomy): domain Bacteria; phylum Planctomycetota; class Planctomycetia; order Planctomycetales; family Planctomycetaceae; genus Schlesneria. Next base: position 3,152 of record CAIQIR010000164.1, on the reverse strand, counting down.
ATCCGAGATTTCCGGTGCGGCTTCGCGATAGTACAGCGCGTCGTGCCGCCGAATCTGGTTTCGCAGCCGTTCGACTTCGTCACGAGGCCCGGCGTCATCAGAGAAAGTCGTCATGCATCGATACCCGGGATTCCAGCAAAAAACGTCGTGACGGATGGGACAAAAGATCCTCTCATCCCGGCGGAAATCATGATCCCCAGCGACCCATCTCGCAAGTGCGCCGTGAATTGCCCGGACGTCGCGAAAGTCATTCCGGCAGATCGGGTAAATTGGCCATCATTACCGATAAATGACCGCAAATACCGCTGGAAATCGACACTTCCGTCTCCCAAGTCGACAGCGTGACCTGCTGCAATGCCCAATCCGCCGATTGAGAAATTCGAGCGAGATTGTCATTGGAATCGAAGTGTCACCGCCAATCGAGTAGATTCTTGATATCGTGCGGTGTCCGACCATGATTTGGTAATGACGATGATCTTTCGGCGGATTGACCGCAAATCGAGGAACCTGCAAGAAAACTGAGCTTCAATACGGCGACCCGCCAACCCAATTAAGAACCGCTGACACCCAACGCTTCGATCCCCCATGCAATTTTTTGTTGAGCCGATTTGGTCCTGGTCACTGGTCATTCTGACCAGCCTGGGACTTTTTGCGCTCGTTCTGACCACCTACCGCGTTCAACGGAACCGGCTGCCCCCGCGGGCGGCGCGGATCATTTTGTCGCTGCGCTTGCTGGCGGTGATCGTGTTGATCTTTGCCATGTTTCGGCCGGCGCTACAGAAATCGGATACCGACAACAATCCCGTCCAACTGCTGGTTTTGGCGGACACCAGTCGCAGCATGAATACGGCCGATATGCCCGGTGGAATCACACGCTTCAAAACCGTCCGCGATGATTTGAAGAAATATGCCTCGCAGTGGAAGGAACTGGGCAAGCAGATCGAGGTCCGGCAATTCGACTTCGCGAGCGAACTGTCACCCTTTGATCCGAAGCTGACGGAAGGAACAGGCGATCAAACGGCGTTTGGCAAAGTCCTGGAAGACCTGATGCGCGAAACGCACGATCACCGATCACTGGGCCTCTTGTTGCTGACCGACGGAGCTTATCGAGCCGTACCACCCTTTGATATCGATCCATTGACGGCAGCGAGGAAGATGGGGGATAGCCAGATTCCCATTTATGCCGTCGGCTACGGTGCCTCGTCATTGTCCACGGCATCATTGGATCTGTCGGTCGAAGACTTGCGCGTCGATGCGATCGTGTTTGAAAAGAAACTGGTCCCCCTGACCTGCAAGGTTCGTGCTCAAGGAGCCAGCGGTAAAAAGATCCGTGTGCGGATTTTGGTCGAAGACCGCAATGGCAAACGCGTGAACGAGTCGGGTGATCTCAAGCCCGCTCCCGCGACTCAGCAGGCGAAAACGGTCCGGGAATTCGAAATGACTCAGGATTCCGAAACGCTGGCGATCGAGCTGTCGTTCGTACCATTGTCGGCCGGCGAGCTGAAAATCGCGGTCGAAGTCGAGCCCGCGGAGAACGAACTGCTCCTACGCAACAACCGCCGCGAGACGATCTTGACCGTCAAAAAAGGTGGCTTGAATGTGGCCTACTTCGACCAGGCCCGCCCGGAACAAAGCCGCATCCGCATGGTCAACGGGGCCGACAAGATTCAACTCGATTTCCAAGAGGTTCGTGCTGGCAAATTTTCCGGACAGACGAAGTTTGACCCGACCTGGTTCCAGCGTGGACGATACGACATCTACATTATCGGCGACGTCCGGGCCGAATGGTTTGGAGCGGAAAATCTCCGGCAACTGGCTGCCCGTCTCGAAGAAGGCGTCGGCTTGTTGATGATTGGCGGTCTGCAAAATTTTGCCACCGGCGGCTATGCCACAACGCTGCTGGCTGACTGGTTGCCCGTACAACTCGATCCCTCCGAATTTCGACCAGCGGGAACGGTGAATGTAAATGCCCAGTTGCCCGGCGACGTCAAACTGATTCCCACGGAACGAGGGCTGAAAGAGTACGTCATGCAACTGGGGGCGGGCGAAAAAAATCGTTCGCTGTGGTTGGAACTTCCCGCGCTCGAGGGCGCCAATCGGTTGAAGCCCCGGCATGATCTCGTTCGAGTCTGGGCCGAAACGACTGATAAGCACCCGTTATTGCTTGTCAATGAAGTCGGCCGATCCCGCGTGGCGGCCTTCGGCGGCGATACGACGTGGCTCTGGTGCCTGGACGGCAAAGTGGAATTGCAGCAGCGATTCTGGCGGCAGATGATTCTCTGGCTGGCTCGCAAAGAAGCGGACACGGATCAACCTGTCTGGGTCAAAGTCGAGCCTCGGAACTACGCACCGGGCGGTACGGCATCACTGTCGTTTGGCGCACGTGCGGCCGATGGTAGCCCGCTACACGACGCCGAGTTTCAAGTGGAAGTGACCAAGCCTGACGGCAAAATCGAAAAGCTGACTCCCCGACAATCGAACGACGAGAACTCGGCGGAGTTCTCGAATACCTCGGTCCCCGGCGACTATTGGGTGCGAACGATTGCCAAACGCAAAGGGGAACTTTTGCCCTACATGGCCTACACTCGCTTCATCGTCGACGCCCGCGATCTGGAACTCGACTATCCCAGTGCTGATTATGAATTCCTGAAAGAGCTTTCGTCGTTATCGGGTGGTCTATCGATTAAGCCGGAAGAACTGGGAAGCCTGATGGAGCGATTGAAGCAAACCAAATTCAATGCTCTCACCCGCATCCAGGTGATCCCGCTCTGGGACAATTGGTGGCTATTGGTGGTCTTCGTCGGCCTGATGACGATCGAATGGACCCTGCGTAAAAAGCACGGGTTGGTGTGACTCGGCGGGCTGCAAGCGTTAGATCGCCGGCGATCATTCTGAATACGTCTTTCGCCATTGCCATTTCTTCCGGCCCGTTGGGCCGGAGAAATTCGCCTGGCCGAGATCCATTTTGGGCCGGGAAGCCAGTGTCGTTCCTCGTCGGGATCTGAGCGTAACGCTAGCCCGACTTCCGCAGTTGGATTGAAAAACATCATGGCATTCTGAAAATTAGTGCCATTTTTCTCACTACATTTTCCTCTGGATTATTTTTGAGGGTAGTCGGAGCTTCAGTTTTTCAAGCAGAATCTTTTGGTGGT
>CAIQIR010000163.1 GCA_903871875.1 uncultured Schlesneria sp. | reverse complement strand
GCACCTGTAGTACACTCCTGGTGAATTGACGGAAGAAAAATATCTTCAGTCAACCACGCAGCAGAGTGTTTTGCATCAGGTGGTTCCCTTTTCGATTGCCGACCTGGTTCCCTTTTCGGCTGCCGAAGTGGTTCCCTTTTCAATTGCCGTTTCCACGAGCTGACCAGCATCGCGTTCCTGAGCACCAGTGTCGAAAGCGGGTCAGCGACAGCTGTCGTCGTGGCCACAGGAAAAGAGACCTACCTGGGCAGCATGGCGAAATCGATCACGGAACCGACGACGCAAACGTCTTTCGACCAGGGGATTGCTCAATTCACATGGCTGATTTTGAAATTCGTGCTGGTGATGGTCCCGCTGGTCTTCATCATCAACTGTCTGACCAAAGGCAATTGGGGCGAGGCCTTCTTTTTCGCCATCGCCGTGGCGGTCGGTTTGACGCCTGAGATGCTGCCCATGATTGTCACCGTCTGCCTGTCAAAAGGGGCGATCACCATGAGCCGAAAAAAGGTGATCGTCAAGCGGATTAACGCCATTCAAAACCTGGGAGCCATGGATGTGCTGTGCACGGACAAGACGGGCACGCTGACGATGGACCGCGTGATTCTGGAAAGGCATTGCGACGTGGCTCTGAAGGAAAGCGAGGATGTACTCGCTCTCGCGTATCTGAACAGTCACTTTCAGACGGGCCTGAAGAACGTTCTGGACCGAGCGGTTCTGGCCCACACCGAGACACACGCCCACGCCAAGATTCCCGAATATGCCAAGGTGGACGAAATCCCCTTTGACTTTCAACGTCGCATCATGTCCGTGGTCGTTCGCACGCCGGAAGGCAAAGACCGCATCATCAGTAAGGGAGCTCCCGAGGCGATCTTTCCCGTCTGCAACAATTTCGAACTTAACGGCCAGACTCACTCGATGGATCACTCACACATCGGAGAACTCCAGAAGGAGTATGAGCGGCTGTCGACTGACGGCTTTCGGGTTCTGGCCATCGCCAGTAAGGAGATCGCTGCGCGTGGTCCCGTCGCGGGGGACTCCACCCCATATTCCAAGTCCGACGAGTGCGATCTGATGCTGAATGGCTACGTGGCGTTCCTTGATCCACCGAAAGAAACTGCCACAGCCGCCATTAAGGGACTACAAGCGATTGGAATTACGGTGAAGGTCCTCACGGGAGACAATGACCTTGTCGCTCGCAAAATCTGCAAGGAGGTGGGGTTGTCAACGGACTTCGTGCTGCTCGGCAGTGATGTCGAAAGCATGAATGACGAGCAATTGGCAGATGCGGCGATCAAAACCACGTTATTCGCACGTGTTTCGCCCGCACACAAACAACGCATCATTAAGTCGCTTCAATCCCGCCAGCATACGGTGGGATTCATGGGTGATGGCATCAATGATGCGCCCGGTCTGCGAACCGCCGACGTGGGGATCAGTGTTGATACGGCGGTCGATATCGCAAAAGAATCGGCCGATCTGATCCTGCTCGAAAAGTCGTTGCTGGTCCTGGAAGCAGGGGTCGTTGAAGGGCGAAAAGTGTTCGCCAATATTGTGAAGTACATACGCATGGGAGCCAGTAGCAACTTCGGCAATATGTTCAGCGTATTGGGAGCGAGCGTCTTCGTTCCCTTCCTGCCGATGGCACCAATTCAAATCCTCGCCAACAATCTGCTGTATGACATTAGCCAAACGGCGATTCCCACCGACGATGTCGACCCGGAACTGGTTAGGCAACCTCATCCGTGGGATGTGAGGCAGCTGATGCGGTTCATTGTCTTCATCGGCCCTTGTTCATCGATCTTCGACTACACCACGTTTTTCATGATGCTGTCTCTCTTTAAATGCTGGAACGTCAGCACCCCCGAAGCGGCAGCCCATAGCGAAAGCCTGTTTCAGACAGGCTGGTTCGTGGAAAGCCTGGTCACGCAAACGTTGATTATCCACGTGATTCGGACCAACAAGATCCCCTTCCTCCAGAGTCGAGCCTCATGGCCGCTGCTGGTCATGTCATCGATCATCATGGCGATCGGCATTGCCATCCCCTTCTCGCCACTCGGCATTTCTCTTGGCTTCACCGCACTTCCATCGTTGTACTGGCCCCTGCTCGGGCTGTCGGCACTGTGTTACGTCAGCCTGACACAGGTCGTCAAAATGTGGCTACTGCAGAAGAAATGGATTTGAGCGACGGATGCTGCTCATTCGCCGTTTCGAAGCCGGTGTCATGTTTAGTGAAGCCGTCCCTTGGCGATCACAACCTTCGCGGGTCCACTCACGGGCGGCGATCTGAAATCGAATGGGGAACGAACGGCACGATCCGTCGCGTCCCCCCGATCCGATCATGATCGCGATTCACCAGACAACATCGCCTAGTGGGCCGTGATCACCACATTTCCCGATGAGACGTTGGTCAGCGAGGCACTATCGCTCGCAGTCAACTTATACGTTCCGGCCAGACTGACGCTCAGGTTGCTGAAGGTCGCGATCCCGTTGGCAGCAGTTGCCGTCACCGTCGACGAGCCTGATCCGAACGTCCCGCTGCTGAGCGTCAAAGTGACCGTCGAGCTATCCGTTGTGACAATGTTTCCAAAGGCGTCTTCCACCAACACAACCAATGGATTCAGCGTCGCTCCGGCTACCCCGGTTGTCGAGGGTGCCGTTTGCCAGACCAGTTTGCTGGCGGTGGCGGCACTGATGGTCACATTCGACGAAGACGTGGTCACGGAGCCGATGCTGGCCGTCAGCGTGTAACTTCCCGCTGTGTTGATGATCAAATTGCTGAAGGTGACAACGCCATCCACCGCGGCGACCACCACTGTCGTGCTGCCGTTGGCAAATTTGCCACCCGTCAGTTTCAACGTCACCGAGGCACTTGTTGTCACCTGATTTCCAAAGGCGTCTTGAGCCTGCACCACGACGGGATCGAGTGCCGTTCCGGCAACTCCGGTGGCATCAGGTGCTGTTTGCCAGACCGGTTGCTTGGCCGCGGCGGGATTGATGGTGACGTCAAACGAGGACGACGTCACCGAACCGACGCTGGCGGTCAATGTGTACGTTCCCGCGGTGTTGATGATCAGACCACTGAAGGTCGCGATGCCAGCGGTGGTGGTTGCCGTTACCGTCGTGCCGCCGCCCGCAAAGCTGCCGCCCGTCAGCGTCAGTGTCACGCTGGTGCTTGCCGTCACGAGATTTCCATACTGATCAAGTGCCTGCACCTTGATGACCGAGAGGGCCCCTCCTGCGGTGCCGGTCGTCGGGTTCTGTTGAACCGCCAGACTGCTGAGTGCGGCCGGTGTCATCACCACACTTCCCGAGGTAACGGTAGTCAGCGACGCACTGTCACTGGCCGTAATCCGGAAGGATCCCGTGGCGTTGATGGCCAGACTACTAAACGTGGCCACGCCATCGGACGCGGTCGCCGTAACCGTCGACGAACCGTTGCCGAATGTTTTACTGCTGAGCGTCAAAGTCACTGTCGAGTTGTCGTTTGTGACCACGTTGCCAAAAGCATCTTCCACCGTGACGACAACGGGGCTGAGCGTCGTTCCTGCCACAGCCGTAGCGACCGGTGCCGTCTGCCAGACCAGCTTACTGGCGGCAGCGGGACTGATCGCCACATGGAATGAAGGCCCCGATACGGAACTGGTGCTGGCCGTCAGCGTGTAATTTCCCACCGCGTTGATGATCAGGCTGCTGAATGTGGCAATGCCACCGCTGGTGCCGGCAGTCACCGTCGTGCTTCGATTGGCAAAGGTTCCCCCCGTCAGTGTCAGCGTCACGGTGGTTCCCGCGGTCACCAGGTTTCCATACTGATCAAGCGCCTCGACCTTCACGGCGGGAGCGAGCGCCACACCGGCAGTCCCCGTCGTCGGATTCTGCTGCAGAGCCAGGCTGCTAAGCGAGGCCGGCGTAATCACGACATTGCCCGATGTCACGGAGGTGATCGACGAACTGATATTGGCCGGTCGGGCATCAATGGTCAGTATCCCACCGTCACTCGCGGTGATCGTGTAGGTTCCGGTCGTGTTGACGGCCAGGTTACCAAAGCTGGCAATGCCGTTGACCGCGGTCGCCGAAGCCGTCGCCGAGCCTGTATTGAATGATCCACTGCTGAGCGTCAACGTGATTGTCGAGCTGTCACTCGTGACCACATTGCCGAAGACATCTTCCACTGCAACAGTCACTTGACGCAGTGTCGTTCCGGCAACCGCCGAGGCCACTGGCGCCGTTTTCCAGACGAGTTGACTGGCTGCGGCGGAACTGACGACGACACTCGACGAGGCTGTGGTCATCGAACCGGCACTGGCCGCCAACGAGTAATTGCCCGAGGTGTTGATGGTCAGACCACTGAACGTGGCCAGGCCGTTAGTGGTCGTCGCCGTGACCGACGTGGTGCCGTCAGAGAACTTGCCACCGGTCAGCCTTAACGTCACCGTCGCGGGATTCACCACCAGATTTCCGAAGGCATCCTCAGCCGCAACGACGATCGAACTGAGTGCCGTTCCCGCGACTCCCGTTGAAGCGGGTGCCGTATGCCAGACGGGTTGTCTCACGGCAGCAGGACTAATCGCCACGGTGAAGGAAGGGCCCGACAGAGAATCGACGCTGGCCGTTAACGTGTAATTTCCCGAGACATTAATGATCAGGCTGCTGAACGTGGCAATCCCATGGCTGGCGACCGCTGTCACCGTCGTATTGCCACTGGAGAATGTTCCACCGCTCAACGTCAGCGTCACTGTGGTACTCGCCGTCAACAGATTTCCGTACTGGTCGAGTGCCTCCACCTTCACGGCAGGGGAGAGCGCAACGCCCGCTGTGCCCGTCGTCGGGTTCTGCTCAATCGCCAGGCTGCTGAGTGCGGCAGGAGTAATCACCACATTGCCCGAAGTGACGGTCGTCAGCGATGCACTATCACTCGCGGTGAGTTGATAGGTTCCGGTTGTTTTGATCGCCAGACTGCTGAATGTGCCCACGCCACTGACAGCCGTCGCCGTGGCGGTCGCCGCATTCGTGCCGAAGGTTCCCGTGCTGAGCGTCAACGTAACCGTCGAGTGGTTGCTGGTGACGACGTTACCATAAGTGTCTTCCACCGTGACCAAAACCGGATTGAGCGTTGTTCCCGCAACGGCCGTGTTCACCGGAGCCGTTTGCCAGACCAGCTTACTGGCGGCCGCAGGACTGATGGTCACATTCGACGCAGAAGTCGACAGCGAACCGACACTGGCCGACAGCGTGTAGCTACCGGCGACGTTGATGATCAGGCTGCTGAACGTGGCAATGCCTCCGCTGGCGGCCGCCGTCACTGTCGTACTGCCGTTCGCGAACTTGCCACCCGTCAGTTTCAACGTCACCGTGGCACCCGCCGTCACCTGATTCCCAAAAGCATCTTGAACCTGAACCAGCACAGTGTTGAGTGTCGTTCCCGCAACGCCGGTTGAAGCCGGAGCCGTTTGCCAAACCGGTTGTTTGGCGGCGGCGGGATTCACGGCCAGACTGAACGAAGCGCTGGACAATGAACCGACGCTGGCCTTCAGAGTGTCATTTCCCGCGGTGTTGATGATCAGACCACTGAAGGTCGCCACGCCACCGCTGGTACTCTCCGTGACTGTCGTACCGCCGCCGGCAAAGCTGCCACCGGTCAAAGTCAGCGTCACGGTGGTACTGGTCGTCAACAGGTTTCCGTACTGATCAAGGGCCGCCACCTTGACGGCCGGGGCTAATGCCACGCCCGCGATGCCCGTCGTGGGATTCTGTTGAATGGACAGGCTGCTGAGTGCGGCAGGAGTAATCGCCACGGTGCCCGAGGCCAGCGATGCCGACGAAGCACTGTCGCTGGCCGTGATCTTGTAACTGCCGATTGTGTTGATGGCGAGGCCGCTAAAGCTGGCCACACCGTTGGACACATTCGCCGTCGCCGTCGACGAGCCCGTACTGAAGGTTTTACTGTTGAGCGTCAACGTGACTGTCGAGTTGTCGCCGGTCACGACGTTTCCAAACGCATCTTCGACAATGACGACCACCGTCCCCAGCGTCGTTCCCGCGACCGCCGTGGCAGCGGGTGCCGTTTGCCAGACCAGCTTGCTGCCGGCGGCAGGACTCACGGCAACGTGGAACGCGGAGCCGGTCAGTGAACCAGCGCTGGCCGTCAGCGTGTAACTTCCCGAGACATTGATAATCAGATTGCTGAAGGTCGCAATGCCACCACTGGTGCTGGCCGTGACCGTTGAAGTTCGGTTCGAGAAGGTGCCGCTCGAGAGTGTCAGCGTCACCGTGGTACTGGTGGAGACCAGGTTGCCGTACTGGTCAACAGCCGCCACTTTGACGACCGGTGCCAGAGCGACACCTGCTGTTCCCGTGGTGGGGTTCTGTTGAACGGACAAACTGCTGATCGCGCCCGGGGTAATCACCAGATTGCCTGACGTCGCCGGGGCGGTCGAGCCACTCTCGCTGGCCGTGATCGTATAGGTTCCGGCCGTGTTGATGGACAGGTTGCTGAAAGTCGCAATGCCGTTCACGGCTGTCGCAGTGACGGTCGACGAACCGCTGCTGAATGTTCCACTGCTGAGCGTCAAAGTGACCGTCGAATTGTCGCTGGTGATCACCTGACTGTTGGAGTTTTCGACTGCAACCGTCAGTGCGGCCAAGGTCGCGCCCGCGATTCCCGACGTGGGCGAATGCTGGATGACGAGCTTCGCGGAACTGGGCGCAGACGGCGACGTGCCACCACTCAACGCGGGAGCCAAGACGTTCACGACCGGGCTGCCCAGTCCAGTGACCAGGTCATAACCGGTGGTTGCCGAATGGCCGTTGCTGCCCGAGGTGATATCATGAAAGGCCGACGGATCGGTTTGTGACAATTGATAAATCATAGGCAAGGTTTGAGTCGATCCATCCAGCGTGCCCAAGCCGTTTTGCACACGTCCCTGATCCGCGAGAGCAATAATGGCTCCCCAGGCCGGGGCCGAGAAGCTGGTTCCACCGAGAGTCACCCAGGGGGTACTCGTTCCGTAACTGAACGAATCGTAAACCATGACGCCCGAATTCGGATCAGCATCGAACGAGACATCGGGAATGGCGCGATTGGTCGTCGATTGCGTCACCACGCCGTGTTGGTACGAAGGCTGTGACTCGTACAGACTGACTCCACCGCCGCTGCCCGACCAGGCGGTTTCGGAAACGTAGTTGCCGGACGAATCGGCGTTCAGCGTTGTTCCCCCCACGGCCAGCACGTTCGCCGAATAAGCGGGAAATCCACCGGGAGCTCCGTTATCGCCCGTCGACGCCACGAAGGTCACACCCTGGTGTCCGGCCGGTGTCGTGAAGACGGAATCATAGGCTGATTCCGACGAGAACTCGCCGCCGCCAAAGCTCATCGAGACCACGGACACACCTGGCAGATTCGCGGCCGTTGTCACCGCGGCGAACAGGTCCGCGTCGCTGGCACTGTTGGCTTCGACCAGCACGATGTTCGCGCCGGGCGCCAACGCGTGAGCCCATTCGACGTCGAGCGATTCTTCGACTTCCCAACCCTTGGTCGAATCGGTGCCGGGCAGGGCCGTCGTACTGCCGGTTTGTGACATCACTTTCAGACTGGGTGGACTGGCCAACCCGAACGCCGAATCAAATTGCGTCAGGTCATATTAAATGGTGGGATCGTTGTAGGCATCGACAATGGCAATCGTTTGCCCGCTGCCGTTATTGCTGATTTTGTTGAACCCATAGGCCGCTTGAATCTGACTGGGTGAGTAACTGACAGAGGAGGCCGGCGTCGCAGCGTTGACGACTTCGTACGTCGTATTCGCATGCAGACTGGTCAGGACATTGGCCGCCGATAACAGAGACCGCGGTTCGAGCAGTTCAATCTGTGCGGCAGTTCGCCAGGCGTCGTCCGCATGAATGCGACCGATACGGCGGCGGGCCGACGATTGACCCAAGCTTTGCGACCAGATACGAGCCCATTGCGTCAAGAGGGTGACAAGACGTGCAACCATGATTCAGGGATCCCAGAAACTCGAAGAGGAGATGTTCGCAGTGACAATGGAACTCGCAGTGGCCGGTGACGTGGGCGGTCAACGGTCATCCACTTCATTCCAAATCCACGCCCTTCCGCTCGCTTTCTGTAAGGCCATAATTGGCAACAGCGAACGACGGTCGTGGGTTCGAGGCGTTCGTTTCTCCGAGGGAGGGGTGAAACGAATTCGAACGCGGTACAAAACGCTCTGAGGACTGGGGAAATCCTGCTTTTAGGAACCTAGCTCATATTTCCAGAAATTCTGGAACAGCGGCAAAAATTTCTGGTTCGATTTGCCCAATCGGGCTTCGATTTTGCGGGAAAGCCCCAAATCGCACACAAATTGAGCCTTTGCCGGGGTGGGTGTCGCATTTTTTGTCGTCGCACACCGACTGCGGTGAACACGGCCGAAACCGATGGCGTTTGACGTCTCAAAGCCACAGACGGGCCGGCAGCAACCCTGCCAGCGGATCGGCACACTCAATCAGTCCAGAGGTCCTGCCGGACCTCAACTCGAGTCGGCAGTGAGCGGCCTTCGCGATTTCCGCCGAATTGTGAAAGATCCTCTCGACCGAGCATCAATGAATATCAGCCGCGCGGTTGAGGCACTTACTGAACTTCGATGACTGAAACAAGCCGTCACGCATTGCCAAAGGGGATGCCTCGGCGTCGATCAACAGACCGCGACATCAACAGCCTGCAAGGCAAAACGGCATCCGGAGGCCTGATGCGGCCTCAGGGTACGGCGTGCATTCAGCCCGTTTCTCGTTCCGCCGAACAAACGGGCGAGAAAGTTACCCTCAGCAAGAGACGCGCAGAATCGCAATTACGCATTCAGGAACAAGCCACTTTCGCAGGTACCACCGCAACGCATGGTTCGGTCCTTGGAATTCCGTCCCCAAACTTCCGCCAGCTTCGCGACCGCATCAGGCCGAATTTGTGAAAATGTGTTGGCCAACATGGCCAAGTTGGCAAACATCCCTATTCTGTAGCGTTTGAGCCACTTTTGCGTTTGGCAAAGTTGGCCAAGTTCCCTGTTTTGTTGTGTTTGAGAATCACTCGATGCGCCAACTCCAGGATTTGGGGAGTGCGAGGGCGCAACAGACCGCGCGGCAATGGGGAACGGCACACCGCCCTGCCAAGTGAAGGAATCCCGGCCCACGAGCTCGCATCGTGCGATTTCCGCTGCACCTTGCGCATCATCGACCTTGCCTGCGAGACCCAGCCAAAGCCCCAGTCCCAACAGGCCGCTCAGGCAGACGCACCAACAGGCGGTCCGAACAAACGGTGGGCCAATCCGCCGCGGTTTCGCGTGCGATGGTACTGAGCAGTCGCGACACACTCTCGCGCCCGGTGTGTAACTCCTCAGAGAATGATCGCGAATCGCCGTCGCTTCCAAGTCAACCTGCGAATTCTGCTGGCGAATTGGCACCATCCTCACCAACCCCATCGATCCATGATTGCAAGCAATACCATTGTCATTCATCATCCCGACCTTCTCACACAAAACAATTCGCGGCGAAGACCCGTGCCGCGAGGAATGAACTCAGGATAGTGAAAAAAAACGTTTCCGCAGCGCCAATTTGGCTGTTGTTTCCAAACGTTTGGAAGATCCGATTCCGGACCACAAAGAATCCCGATGTCGGGGGCGACTTTTTTCGCGACAGAACAGTCAGAACGTCCAGAGCATGCGGGCGAACGGTAATTTTGCAAAGGTTCGGAGTCTGTCGCAGTTGGGTGGTCGTAGCGCGCCGATTACCCAAGAACATCCACTCCAACACCGCACGCGGTGCCAAGAGGATTTTGAACAGAAACCTGTGGATCAACTCTCGGCCTCTTGCATCCCCGAACACTCTCCACGACCGTTCAGTCGATATGAGAGCCTGGGGCGCCATTCAAGGCCGCATGCTCGGCGGCAATCACAATTTCACTCTGGTCCCGGGGCAACCCGCAAGCGACACGCCACCCGATTCTCCGAACCGGTCGAGGTCTTTCAATGCCGGTTCCATTGCGCGCGGTGCTGAAGGCGGGAAGGAACGGCAATCCGCGATCACTTAGTGACCCGGATTGGGGGTAGGGGCGGGAGCCGTTACCGGGGCGTTGATTGGCGCGTTGATGTTAATTGTCGTCGTGGATGTTGATGTGGGATTCGGAACGGTGGTCGGTGGTGTCACCGTGGCGGAGGGCTTAGCCTTCGCATCATTCTGAATGTCTTTCAGAGCCGTATTGATGTCTCGTGCCAACCCTGGTCCGAGGTCACGGGCATCGTTAATCGTCGAAATTGCGACCTGCGACATTTTCCCAAGACTACCCAGCGCCTGCACGACATGGGTTACCAGCAGGAGCCGTTCTTTGCCTGTCGATCGAACTTGCGATGCCGCCTGGACAGACGCCGCATTCGCCGCAGTTGCGGCGGCCTTCGCGGCATCGGAAGCCACCTTCGCGGCATCCGCAGCATCAGTCGTCGTTGTCTTCAACGATTCCGCCGCGGTTTCCAATTCATCGGCAGCAGTCTTCGCCGCGTCCGCCGCAGCAGCTGCTGCCGTTGCCGACACCATGGCGGCTTCGGCGTCAGCCACGGCATCTGCCGTTGACGTCACTTTTGCCGTGGCCTTCGCCATCGCCGCCACATCGGTCGTGTCCGTTGCTGCTAAGGCATCATCCGCTGCGCTTTTCGCCAGGTCGGCGTCACTCTTAGCTCCTTCCGCAGCCGTTTTCGCCTGATCCGCAGCTGCCTGCGCCGCATCCGCCGCCGTCTTCGCCATCGTTGCCGCGTTCGCGGCGCTCGACGCCTCGTCTGCCAGCTCTTGCTGTTCTGTCGCCAGCTCTTCCGCTTCCTGAGCGGCGTCATCGGCTAATTTCGCACCGGCCGCAGCCTTCTTGGCGGCGACCTCAGCCAGCCGATCATCCAACAGATCTTTCAGAAGTTTGTTCAGGCGATCCGCCGCATTGTCAGAGCCCTTACCAATTCGCCCAATCTCATCAATTGCTCCGACGCGGGTGAAAATTCCCGGCCCATTGACTTCGTCTGTTTTTTGCCCGGCGCGTTTGCTGAGGGCCGAAACGGTGTCGTTGACCGGTTTTTTGTTGACGGTATCGACTGGCACCGCAGCTGGTGCGACGGCGGGAGCGGGAGCGGGAGCGGGCGTTTGCGCTGCAGCAGAAATTGGCAGGACCAACAAACCCAATACAAGTCCCAAATTTGAAGCGGTTCGCATCAGACTATCCTTGCGCTGTGGTGAAAAAGCACTCTTTATTCAGGGAAATTGAGTGGTTCCCCGCTGTGGCTCCCAAAACTCAGGTGAACTTTTCCCCAAAGTGGCGAGCGATTGCCATCAAATGTGAACATCCGTCCCGGCCGCACAATCGATACATTGGGTAATTTAGAAAGAATCAACAATTCTGTCATACGCGTTTTAATTGTCAATAGAATCCTTTTCGGAATAGTCGATCAATTATCACACACCGCGGTACAAATGTGTCCCAACACACCGTCTCGACCGCTGTTCGAATGGCCTAAACGCTGTGAAAGATCGATGTTATGAACTGGCGAACACCGAACAAATGGGTTGCCGTCTCACTCGTCGTGACGATCCTCATGGCCTCTTGCCGATCGGCCAGTTTCACCGGCCAATCAGGGGCCTTTGATCTGAGGAGCATTCGTTGCCTGGCGCGGGATGTCGATCGGCTGGAGCGGTTGATCGAACGACACGGTAGCGTTGTCGTCAAACAGCCGGACGTCTGGGGGCAAGCCCGCCTGACCCTGTATCGCAATGAATACGAACAGCAAATGGCAGCGGAACTGCCCAATTTCGCCGTGACTCTTCAAGGGTCGGTGGCAGGTTCGGATCAAGCTTATCTGGCCGACGCGGCCGCCTTGAGTGCCGCAGCCAGCGGTTCACAAGCCACTGTGCAAAGGCCTGCAAGGGGTGGAAGTTCCACCAGCACAACGACGAACGCCATCTCGATCCTTCCAGGTAACCTGGTCACGCCATCGACGTTTACACAGACTCAAACGACACCTGCGGCCGGCGGAGCAAGTCCCACCGTGATCAGCCCGCTTGTCTTACCAGACCCCAACGGCATTGGAACGTTTGGAGCCTTCAACAACGTGTCCCGCACCGGCGTCAACATGCCGCAGCCACTCACGTTTGCCGGCGCGAAAAACGGAATCAGCCTGGAACCGACGCAGATCCTCGACCAGAAGTCGCAGTATCTGAATCATTTGCACGAATTGCGTCGGATCAGCGAAGGTGACGACACGGCCGATTCACCCGGTTACGCCTTGAACCTGGTCCGGTTTCCGGTCTCGGTCTTACCAGGCCAAAAAACAGACATGGGATACGGTGCGGAAGTCACGATGACGATGCGTCCCTATCTGAGCGATGAACTGTTGCCCACGACGTTCCGCAATCTGGTTTTGAACGATCTCGTCGATCAAATCGCCTTCCCGGTCACACAGTTTATCAATGATCCACAAAATGAAGTCTACCTCGATCCGCACGCAGCGGAGGATGTCCGCCAACTCTTCCGATTACTCGACACGCTGGATGCCTATTCAGGAAACTCAGACCGCGGACGCTTGGTACTGGCACAGTTATTCGTCACGCAACTGAGAGATATGCGTCTTAAGCCCTCGCTTGAGCAACTGTTCGCCCGCCCGGAATGGGAGTGGGTCGATCGATGCCTGACACAATGGCAGGAAAACGAAACGTCCGAAGGGAATGAAGAACACGAAATCGTTCCATCACCAGCATCTCACGACGGAGATCTAACGGGGAAACAGTCGGAGAAAATGCTGACGACGCGCGAGACAGAAAGGCTCACCCACGCAGACCAAGTTTTGGCAAGTGTTAAGCTCGATGGAATCGATAGGAATCGAGCGACATTGACCGTCGTCAGTCAATCCAAATCGCGCCGGGCGCAAATGCCCTTTCCACCAAACCAAATGACCTCCATCTATGGTCTCGAATCATTTTATCTGCTCGCCAAAGAAGCCTACGACAATCTTTCGAAGGAACGCTTTACCCGTCCCGCAGTCGATCAAGTTCAAGTTTATATTCACCTGCCGGATGTGCAGGGATATCTGCGAGAAAAGCTTGCCGCCGCCTACGAATTACTCAAACAAGACTTTCACCTCCCGCAGTGGGATCTGGTTTGTTTGCCGCAAAATGGACTCTCGGCGGCGATTCGAAACGACGATCAGGCGGAGGTTTACCGTCAGCGTGTCGCCTACTATCGATCGTTTCCGACGGACGGAAGCTGGATCCCCAAAACGTTATCGTG
The DNA here is from genome assembly GCA_903871875.1 of uncultured Schlesneria sp. Lineage (GTDB taxonomy): Bacteria > Planctomycetota > Planctomycetia > Planctomycetales > Planctomycetaceae > Schlesneria. The sequence goes on along the minus strand of CAIQIR010000163.1, from coordinate 54,018 downwards.
GGCGATCCTGGTCGAATCGGCCCTGCTGAATGAAAAGCTGAAAGAAGATGTGAAAGAATCGGCGAACCTAAAGAACGGTGTCGACATGGATCCATCTTGCACCAACTTCTATGGCCCGGATCCGTCGCCGGAAGCGCGACAGATGTTCAATCAGTATGTTCAAGTTCGCTGGCCGATCCATGTCTTCGCCCTCGATCCGACGGCCCAGGAACAGAACCTGCAATCCACCTTCAGCTCGCGACGCGAAATGCAATTGGCCCTGTCGCTGGCCTTCGTCAACGGTCGGGTCAGCGCCAGCAATATGCTGCAATACGCCCGTCGCCTGGAATTTGATTACGCGACAATCGACCTGAACGGGACGGCCATCGGTTTTTCGCACGGCGAGGAAACGTTTGGCTGGAGATTTTATCCACGGTTTCAAACGCCCGATATCGAATGCAACGGCAAGGTCGTCTTTCGCGATCTGTTACTCGGCGGACCGAACAAGAATGATCTGCTTAAGCAACGCCGCATGGAGCCTGGCATCCGCGAATGTTATGCGGTGGTGATCATGCCGTCGTTCGTTCCCTACGCCAGCTTGAATGTCAGCACCAGCTGGTTCGACCTGACGAATCCTCGCAATAAGCAACTCGATTCGACCGACGCGATGAACTTGAGCGAGCGCGTCAAGGCCCTGGAGACAAGCTCGCAGTGCGTCGTTGACGGAGCTTGTTACCGCGATGGCGATCTGATCCGACTGATGGAAAAAGCTCACCAACTCGAAGCCCGTCTGCCGTTACAAGATACGCAGGTGCAGATTCCCTACGAAAACACGTTGGGGGGATTCGCCATGTTTAACGCGGGCGTGACCGAACTGGCCCCCGAATTGGACGGTTGGTATGGCACAGCTTCCATCAACCCTGGCGCGCCCACGACGCTGTTCCTCGTCGGCGATCACTTCAGTGTTCACCAGACCAGCGTCATTGCTGGCGGACAGCCCATTACCAACCAGCAAATGCTTAGCCGCCAAGTCTTGCAGATCACGATTCCGCAAAACCCCCTGCTGGTGGGCGATGCCGGAGCGCAGTTTGTGGATGTCCAACTCGCCACGCCTTACGGCGTCACACAACACCTGTTGATCCCGGCGGTGGCACCTCCCAAACCGGCAGATCCGAACAGCATTTCTCCACAGGGTATCGCCTGGAATCCCGCAGTGTTGACGTTGGGATTTACGTACGGCGCCACCGGCATCGTTCCTGCTCCCGCCGGAACGTCCACTCCGCCAGCACCGGTCTACAAGCCCACCACGATCCTGATCCAGCCGGGCGATGTCGACCCCGCGAAATACAACACTGTGGATATCACCCTGAAATTCGATAAGAAATATGCCCTGGATAAAGGCTCACCAATCAAGGTCAGCGCAACATACGACGCGAGCCGGCAAGGGTACAACGTTCCATTACCGCAGTTGACGCAAGAGATCTATTCCGCGTTTGATTCCTACTTTGGTCCTGAAGACACGAGTCCGCCGTTCGCCCTCTCGTCGACGACAATTCTGGTCTTCCGATCCGCGGCCGATGCCAGCCTGCCACCAATCATCAACAAAACCACCACCAACAACCTGGCCATCCAATGGATCAAGTCGCCCGCAGCTTCGACCGCGAAACCTGGTCAGTAGAAAACACGTTTTCAGCCTACTTGGGGACGAAAACGTGCTGACACGGAATATTGCACCCTCCTGGGTAAAAGACGACGTTGTGGGTTGGCAAGCTGTTTCCGAAGTTTGTGCATTCAGTGTCTGTCCAATCGTCGATGCAATACTTCGTGCCATCATCTCCGACAAACACGCAACATCCCTGAATCGCAACCGCGGCTCCCATCGCTTGAGGAGCAACTGCCGCAGCTTTCTTTAGCGTCGCTTTCTTAGGTGCCGCCTTTTTTGAGGCCGCCGCCTTCTTAGCGGTCACTTTCTTGACGGCCGCTTTTTTGGGTGCTTGCTTTTTCGCGGAGGCCTTTTTCAGTGCCGACTTTTTCTTGGCCATGACTCGAACTCCTGCAAGTATGTCATCGATGGTTCAACAAACGGAGATTCACTCCGACAGGGATACACAAGGAACGACTTGGATCGCGCGGGGTCCATTCTGATGGCGAACGCGACCCGCACCCTTTGAGGGCTCGCCCCCCCTCCACAACAACGAGCACCGCTTGAGCATTCCACAACTGGACTCACTCGCTTTCCTATACACTTGCTTTCACGCTACCACTTCTATCAAGCTCGCACAATTGTGCGAGCTTAGTTTATTAATGTGGCCGTATCACTTCTACAAATAGGCTACTAGGCCCTCCCTGGCCGCCTGCTCATTCTGTTGCTCCGATTTCGAAATGTCGTCAATCGCGGGCAAATTGATGTCATCATTGTTATCTGTGGCATTGACAACCATCGCTTTTCGCCGCAGGATTTCACACATCCCTATCAATTAGCTCGACGCCAACTTCGGAGAGATCTTACTTAGCTGAAGGAATCATCATGGCGGGATCGAATTGTCGTTTGGTACAGGACGAGCTTAAACAGTTACACATGCACGACTCCGACAACGTTGTGAATCAATCTTCGCAGCGTAAGACGGTTCTCGTTAATGAAGATGCCGACAACAAGCTTGCATAGGGGCCGACCGACCGGAAACACGGCACAGGCCTAATCTTGATCTCTCGTCATTTTCTATGAAAAGGGTGTCTCATGTCGCTGAAGGACGCGAAAGTGGTATCGTTGCCTGTTTCTCTGGACCTCGCGCCGACGGCGGCGGCGGTTGATTCGAGTGCGATCGTCCCCTTCATTGATGATCTGCCGATTTGCCCCGTATATGACGTGAGGAAATTGAAGAAGGAACCAGGCGCTGACGGTGTCCGGCTGAAGATTGTTCTCCGGAACAAGTTGATCCAGATTCACCCTGCGCTGAAGAAAACGACGCCGGTCTGGTCGTATGATATTTACGACGACAATACTAAGACTTGGCTTACCGAAAACTATTATTTCGGTCCGACGATCGTCGTCAGTAAAGGACAACGGATTGATGTGACGTATGTCAACGAGATTCACGGAACGTTGCCGCTGTCGGTGCTGCAAACCAAACTCAATAGTGATCCCAACCAAGCGACGATCGATCCGCTGACCGCCAATGCACCGGGCGATGCAATTGTTCCGCCAGGAACCACGGCGACGATTGCCGCGGTTCCTGGCAGTGACGCTCTTTATGCCTGGACGGTCACGCACCTGCATGGCGGCCGCACGGCCGCCATGTATGACGGCTGGACCGAGAATGCCATGTTGCCGCCGCGCACGGAGCAGGGGAAGAAATCGCCCGTACTTCCGGGTCAAAATCAGACCTCGATCTACGAGAACAACCAGCGTGCGACGATGCTTTGGTATCACGACCATGGCATGGGGATCACCCGGCTGAACGTGGTCTCGGGACTGGTGGGGGCGTACTTGATCACGGACGAGGAAGAGATCCGTCAGCTGAAAAAGAAGGGGATCGTCTTACCGGCGAAAGATCGGGAAATACCGCTGGTCATTCAGGACCGGAATCTGGAAACCAACTCGAAAGGCAAATTGACCGGCCGGTTTCTGCACAAGACCTCGGACGGTACTGCGGAATATTTTGCACCGTTCACCCTGGTTAATGGGGTGATCTGGCCCAAGAAGCAGGTGGCGCGGGCTCGCTATCGCCTGCGTGTTTTGAATGGCTCGAATGCTCGTACCTATTGCCTGAAGGCGGTCGGCATCAAAGCGGATGGCGGTTCGACATTGTTGCCGCTGAATGATTTTGTCCGGCAGATCGGATCGGACGGAGGGTTGCTGGCGGCGCCGGCCAAGGTCCCTGATAACTCGCCTTACGAACCGGTCGATCCCCACTCGCCGCTCCCCAAACATGTCCCGCCCCGGACCGACGGATTGTTCCTCGCACCGGCTGAGCGAGCAGACCTGTACGTCGATTTCGGACTGGTTCCTGCGGACATCCAGCAGATCGTGCTGGTGAACACAGCGTTCGCTCCCTTTCACCGCAACACGATCGATCATCCGAATGACGAGACGATGCCGGATGGCTCACCGGTCACGGCTGGCCAGCCGGGCGATGCATTGAATGAACTGCGTTTGCCATTTCCGCAGGTGATGCGATTTGACTTAACCTCAACCCGCAAAGTGGACCCCGCGACGGATCTGATCAATCCGACAAAACCTCGGCCATTTTACAATGAGAAACTCTTCGAGCCGTTGAAGCTGGCCAACCTGTACGTCGGAGCGAAGGGGCCGAAGCCGCGACTGGTGATCCTGGTGGAAGATCCGGGTGGCATGCTGATGATGTTCGAAATGGCGAAATCGACCCCCGAAATCAAAAAAGCATTCAATCCGCTGCTACCGGGAGTGAAAATCAAGCTCACCGATACCGACGACAAGACGACGACTTACGTCCCGATCGCGACTCGATTCGAAGATCGGGTCGCGTTCTTCCCGAGCTACGGTGCGTGGGAAGTGTGGCAGGTCTTGAACCTGACGGTGGACACCCACCCCTTCCATGTCCACCTCTCGCAATTCCGGATGCTGCAGCGTCAACCCATCGCGAAAACCGGATTCACCTGGACGCCGCTCGATCATCCACCTCCACCGACTCCGACGGTTAAATTGGAGTCACCCTATCTGCCTGACCTGAACGAACGCGGTTGGAAAGACACGATGCGAGTGAATCCGGGCGAGATGCTCACCTTCGCCGGACGCTTCGACGGGTTTACCGGCCGGTACATGTATCATTGCCATATCCTTGAACATGAGGATCACGAAATGATGCGTCCGTTTGTGGTGATCCCGCCCGAGGTCATGACGCTGACGCCTGACATGCCGATGCTCGATGGCACAGACTTGATGGGCAGCGGTGCCATGCCCCCCGGGATGCCGGGCATGGGTGGCGGCATGGGTAGCGGCATGAACGGTGGTTTGAACGGTGGTTTGAAAACCCGAGCCAAGAAGAAGTCAGCGGCTGGCGGCAAGACGCCGACGCCTTGACCTTACACGATGAGTTCCCGACGGCGGATTGTCCTGCAGTGAGATCCGGCCCGGCCGGTTGTCGATGTCGCGATACGTGATAAAAGCGCCCGCGCGGGCGATTCGGCACGCCGGATTTCTCACCTGCGGAAATTTTCCAAGAATCTCGTCATGCAATACGTTGCGACAAGGTCGTTGATTCTCAACCCATTTCGGGGCAGTGTCGAAACGTCCCTGTCAATCTTCGGCGGTGAATCAACGAACAAAAAACTTTGGTTGGGTTTAATCCGTTTCGATCCGAGCAGCGTTGTCGCGACCAAGCGGACTTCTTTAATGCTCGATTCAGCGAAATCCGCACGATTCCGCCCAGGAAGAATCGACGGCAGCACCGCTTCATCGGATGTGGATGAACGACCATGGATGAGATCACGGTCCAATGCGTTCTGGCCTTTCTCGAATGTTTCGGCCAAATGCGATTCGAGGTGTGCTGGTGCCAGGGAACCACCTCCCACCGCACAAACCGGGCGATCTCGAACGATCCCTTCGAGCACTCGTCATGACGACTCGACCTCTTTTCGTTCGTCGATTTTCGGAAATCGATTGACCCGGAATTGTCACGATGACACATTGAGGGCCGTTTAGATGAGCGGCCGCCTTCCAGTTGGTTCAACGCGCTTCGGGCAAAAGAGCAACTTCATGGATGAGACAGAACCAGAACGCCTGACACTCTGGAAGGTGCTTCGATCATATCTCGGCCGAGTCGTGATTGGCGTCATTCTAGTGGCGATGGTTTATGGTGCCATGCGCGTGATGAACCTTGTGGCGACCGCTCAACGTGAGCATCGAATTGCCCAGAGGATTGAAGCGATCGGCGGCAGTGTTTTCATCGACTATCGCGGTCCAGAGGGGATTCCGCCATCGATCCGAGACCGGTTGTCGTTTCTTCACCGGATAATCGTGATCAATATCTCCGACTTCATGACGAACACTGAAGCGCCGTTGGATTTGATTGCCACCTTGGGCTCGATTGAATGTCTCGAAGTTCTCGACTGTTGCGGTACAAAAATGGGCGATGCCGAATTGCAGAATGTCACCAGGTTGACACGGCTCAAAAGGCTCGACCTGGAACAAACGACGATCACTGATCTCGGCTTGCAGGAATTCCATCGCTTGACGAACCTGGAAGAACTGGGCCTATCGGATACTCAAATCACCAGCGACGGAGTCTCTCATCTGAAGGAGTTGATCAAACTCAAGAGACTCAACATTGACCGAACGCAGGTCACAGACGGTGGCCTGGAGTCATTACAGGGTCTGTCGAATCTGGAGAATCTGTTCCTGTGTGACACGCATGTCACCGATGTCGGCATTTCCTATTTGACACACTTGACCAATCTCAAAGCGATTTTCCTGAACGGTACGCGAGTCACCGACGCCGGGTTCGCAGAACTGCAGACGTTAGTAAACCTGGAAGCGATTTCGCTCGGCAACACGCCAATTACAGACGAGGGACTCATCAATATTCGGGGGTTGCGACGACTCTCGGGACTGGATCTGAGCGGCACGAGCGTTACCGATGCGGGACTGGAACATTTGAAAGAATTGACGTCGCTGCAGTGGATCGATCTGCGACGGCTGCAAATTTCCGATACGGGGCTAAGGCATCTGCAAGGCCTTGTCCGGCTTAAACAGCTGCGGCAGAATCAAACGAACGTGACGGGCTTCGGCCTCGAGTATCTCAACCGGCTGACGGGCATGGAACTGCTTGACCTTGGCGGAACGCAAGTCGATGACACGGGTTTGAAGTACCTGAAAGAAATGACGAATCTTCGCTCACTCAACCTGAATAGCACGCAGGTCTCGGATGCGGGGATCCAGCAGTTGGGCGAGCGGCCAAATCTCCTCGCGTTAGGTCTGAGCAATACGCACGTCACGAATTCGGGGATGGTGTACCTGAAGACGATGATCGGCTTAAAGCAGCTCGATCTCAGTTCAACCGAAATCGGTGACGCCGCTCTTGAACAACTCAAATCGACTTATCTGAACAAGTTGAACCTCGACAATACGCGCGTCACCGACGCGGGATTAACGTTTCTTCAAGAGATGCCCGTACTCGAAAAACTTTCTCTCCATGAGACACAGACCACTCGCGAAGGCCGAGCCGTACTTCAAAAGACATTTCCGTACTGTCAAATTGAACCGAGCCCATGAGATCTTTCACCCCCTTGTCTCTCGAAACACACGTCCTCGTCGGAATGGCTTCCTCACCAAATAGTCCTCGTCGAAATGAGCGACGCCTTTTCGTTTTGACTTGCTGGGGTTGGTGAAGAAAAGCCTGCTCCTTGGCGCGTGACGAGGGGACGATTCTGTCCGCGTTCACGCAGCAGTTCTTGACGGCCCCATGAAATCGAGTCACCTCGCTGCCCGTTCAAGTTCCTGTAGAGGTGTTTGCGGGAAGCTCTTAAAATTCCGGTGGCTGATGGCCATTCCAGGAAATGAGCAGGCCGCATCAGCATTCTGGCGAACCGAAGTGACGAATTCGCCGTCCCTGATTTGCCTCGTGGGTAATAATGATGCGTGTGATTTGGTGGAACCAACAAGCGAACGGAAATTGAGATGACGCAAGGGATTGATGATGAACACGCCAAGAGTCAGCAGAAGCATGAACGGTTGGTGCTGTTCATCCTGTCTGCGGTTCAATTCACCACCATCGTCGATTTCATGATCGTCATGCCGCTGGGTCCTCAACTGATGCGGACACTGGACATCGGACCAGCGGAGTTCGGATTGATTGTTTCTTCTTATACGTTTGCTGCGGGGGCCTCTGGCTTGGTCGCGTCGGCGATTGTCGACCGTTTTGCGCGGCGGACCACGTTTCTGATTCTCTATGCGGGCTTCTTGATCGGCACATTGTTGTGTGCCGTCGCGCCCACCTATCACACGCTGGTTGCGGCTCGCATTGCTACCGGGGGATTCGGCGGCATCCTGGGTGGGATGGCGATGACCATTATTGGCGACGTTTTTCCCGAAGAACGGCGAGGGCGGGCCACCGGTTCGCTGATGTCAGGATTCGCACTCGCTTCGGTCGCCGGAGTGCCTCTGGGCCTGTTCCTGGGCACGAACTTCGGCTGGCATGTCCCGTTTTATGCTTTGGTACTGGGCGGGATTCCGGTCTTAATTTTGACTCCGTTCGCCATGCCGCCGCTCAACAGCCATATCCATCAGGTGCATGCGCATCCGCTGCGATCACTGGTCGAGACGTTTTCTTTTCCCAACCACTTGAACGCCTTCGTCCTGATGATCGCCTTGATGATTGGCAGCTTCACCGTCTTCCCCTACGTCAGCACCTTTTTTGTGGCCAACGTCGGCATGACCGAGCAGCAGTTGCCCGTGATCTACGTTGTCGGGGGGATCTTGACGCTGTTTGCCGCGCCGATCGTCGGCCGCATCACCGATCAATTCGGCAAGCTGACCATCTATCGGATCATCGCCCCCGTTTCGGCCGTGCTGTTACTGACGATTACGCACTTGCCCCGAGTGCCGGTGGCCGTCGCGGTGATCGTGTTCGGAGCATTAATGGTCAGCAATGTCGGACGCATGATTGCCGCCATGGCCATGATTACCGGCAGCGTGGAACCGCACCGACGCGGTGGATTTATGAGCGCCAATTCGTCCGTGCAACATATTGCGTGCGGAGTCGGTTCATACCTGGGCGGCGTGATTATCACGGAATCCGCGGACGGTCGCATCGAACATTTCGGTACCGTGGGCTGGATCGCGGCCCTTTCGACCTTGGCCACTCTGTGGCTGGCAGGACGAGTACAAAGGTTCGAACAAGCCCCTGTCAAGGCACAGAAAATCAGTCTGGCCGCGGCGGCGGAAGCGTCGGTCGACGCCAGCGAGCCGATTCTGGCGGTGACGGAAGAGGGTTGATCGCTCGCCGGGTAAGCGCCCTGTGGCAACGTTGCCGGCAAAACCATTTCATTCGGCAAGATTTGCCGATTTTGAATCGGGGGCTTCACTTTCTGAACTCATTCCGGTCTCGGCCTGCCGATTTTGTTAACAATCGACTTCCGTTGGGAACAAAGATTTGGCTGATCCAAGACGAGAATGAACATGCGCCAGAAACAAATGCGAGCGCGGGTGAGACTTTTCGCGGCAGCGATGCTGCTGGCAGGGGCCTCGGACGGTGCCTGGGCCCAACAAGGCTGCTATCCGCGTGGCGGATTCGCAGGGCGGCGGGGCATCTTGGGCGCCGTCTGCAGCGGCTATACAGGTCCCTACAGCTCGGCCAATCCCGGTAGCAACCCTTGGGCAACGGGAAATCAACCGCAACGGTTTTACGATTCCACCGGCCGCTGGGTCGGCGATGGCTACGACCACATGTCGACAGCTCCTCAGCTGCGGGTGATCAATACGGGGAATTGCCCGCCTCGATAGTCGGCCGAAACGGGGCGGCTATGGATCAAGTAACGGGCAAGCGGCCGTCCGCGCCGTTCTCTGAAGTCGGCGGGGCCGCATGATCAACAGAGCAGGGCGGAGAAGCCGCCTTCGCAGCAGCGGCCTGACAGCCGGCGGATGATCGACATCAGGGCACGATCAATCGCCCGGCACTCGATGGTTCGCTATGCTCGCAGACGGCTTCTGCTTATTGAGCGTTCAGTCCCACACTCGACGAGCATCGTTACCGGCTTTGATGTCCCGGAATCAACATGCGTGCGATCGTCACGAATCGCCTGACGCTGGAGCCGCAACAGGCGGCGCATGCGCAAGAGATGTTTGTCGTCCTGAGCGACCCGGCGATCTACGAATATGAAAATGAACCGCCGCCCTCGCTCGCTTGGCTGCAATCTCGATTCGTCAGACTGGAATCGCGGAGGTCGCCCGATGGCCAGCAGCAATGGTTGAACTGGGTCATACGACATTCATCGAGCGGGTTGATTGGGTACGTCCAGGCGACGATCTCCCCTGACAATCAAGCGTCTCTGGCTTACGTATTGGCCAGCGCGTCTTGGGGCCAGGGTTTTGGCTTCGAGGCGGTGGAAGCCATTCTTCGAGAATTGGTCGAACAATATGGCATCCATACTTTTTCGGCCGTTCTGCGAGAGGAGAATTTTCGATCGAAGAAGCTGTTGGAGCGCCTTCAGTTTCAGGTCGTTTCCGCTGAACTGAGTGACCTCGGCCCGATTGAGCAGGGGGAAATCGTGATGCAACGTGAGATCTCACGAGGATGAGCCGTCCTGGAACGAATGTCACCTCCCGACCTTAGCTTTGGGTTCCTGATTGGCCCGTCACGGAAACGGGGGCCGGCGGGAAAAACTCGAAATGGGTTTCTCCGTTACGGCCGAAATAGATTGCGCGGCGGCCCGTGATCTGGACAAAGTATCCCACACATCCGGCGTCCTGGGTCTTACGGATGAAGTCCAGGTAGGTGTGCTGGTTCTGCTGGCTTTGGTAAACCGCCTCCTTCACCGCGTTGGACGAAAACGCCGTCGCCGTGGAACGGGGCGGATGAGGTAAGGGAACCACGTACGAATCACCATCAGGCAGGTAGTAAGTGATCTCGTGACGGCTGTAGTCGGCGTGATATCGCTCGACACCAATCGCCGCCAGGCGACCAACGATTTCGAGAAATGTCAGTTGTCCGGCCAGCGTGCCCTGTGCACAGGCCTGTATGGCCTGCTGTTGCTCTGCGTGCATAAGCGATCCTTGAATTAATTGAGATGTCATTCCGCTTGTCGGCAATTCTTTCCATTTGTGGCGATCCACCGGGCCTCCCAACAGCAGGTACAGTTGAAACGACTGCTGGGGATCAAGCTGACCAAAGAATTTGCAGGCCTATTTTTTCTCGTCCGAAGCCTCGAGTTCCTGGCTGGCAGGATGGTTGGCTTTGATCCAATCCACCAGGGTCGAGAACTCTTTGTCGCCGGTGTCGATATACCAGGTGCGTTTGGTGACCGCACTATGGCCAATGCGATTCAGAAGATCGGCTTTGGAACGGGAACGAGCCAGATCCCACAGGGCGGCTTTGCGTTCGCGGGTGACCCATTCTTTCGCCGGTACGGGGTCGGCCAGACCCGTGCCCAGCATTTTCTTGACGCCGATTTTTCCGGCGGAATTCTCGATCAATCGCAACACATCGGTCTCATACGCGATGATATTTTCATCGCGCGAGGTGCCCTCGCCAATGACCAGCGCCCGCAATTGCTGGACATCTTGCGACAGGGTGGCCATGGTGTCGGCCGTGTCGCGAGTTTTGTCGAGAATTCGGGGCAAGTCGTCATTCACGCGGTCGACCGATTTGCGGACATGGATTCGCAGATCGTTGACCATCCACAAGAGCAGGCCGCTGACGATCGCGCCCCCGACCAGGCCGCTCCAGCGGAACAGGCGATTTTCCGACGACATGATGCGAGCCCCACTCGTTTCGTGCGTGACGATCTTCCACACTCTTCTCGCGGCAGTTCGATCAACAGCGCAATCGAACGCTTCTCGCGACGACCATAGCGAATTCACCTGGGAAATTCGATCTTATGGACGCGTTTCCGGATCGTTCGCCAAGGGCCGGTTGATCGTTCGGACAAGGGGGAGAAACATGCAGGCCAGAATGGTGGCAATGATCATCGGGTAGCCAACAAGCAAAGGTGAATGCCGTCACTGCGCAGGACTGGCAGGGGAGGTCGCCCGGATCTTCAAGCGTTTTGCCCGCGATCCACGCCGGAGTGCGATGCGGCGGTGGTCGTCGCTTCAAACAAGCATGGCTTTAAAATGCGTCTGATTACCGCCCGAATGTTTGGCCACATACATGGCTTCGTCGGCTTGTCGCAAGCCTTCGAACCAGTCGACTGAACGATGTGCTCGATCCAAAGGAGGATCGATCGTGGAAACACCAATGCTGAACGTCAGCGACGGATAATCCGGAGTGACCTCCTTGTGAAGAAGCGTCCGCAGTCGCGCGATAATCGCGAGGGCCGCTTGTTCGCCCGCCTCGGGAAAGATCATCACGAATTCATCGCCGCCCAAACGCCCGACATGATCACAAACACGAGCATGGTCACTCAGCGTTCGAGCCACTTTCTTCAGGCACTCATCACCCACTCGATGTCCGCGGCTATCGTTGATTTGCTTGAATCCGTCACAATCAAGCATGGCGATCGACAACGGACGTCCGAATCGACGGGCGCGACAAACCTCGGCTTCCAGCCGTTCGCGAATTGCCATCCGGTTAAGAATTCCCGTCAGATCATCGACTCGAGCCGCCTGGTGGGCGTGCTTCAGTTCACTTTGAGCTCGCGAGGTCCAGAACACCAGCATCACGGTGGAGGCACAGCGGACAGCATAGGCCAGCAGATAATTGGTCCACGAGGTTTCGTTTCGCAGATCCGATTCGCACCAGACAATGCTGGAAATCAACATCAGGGCCAGGATGGGTGTTTGCGGGCAGGCGGTGGCCGCGACCAATGTGACACAAAAGACCATCAAGGCATTTTCCGACTGCCAGGTCGAGTCCCAATTGAGCAGATGCATGGAGGTGAGCAGCGCAAAGACGAGCGCACACAGACAGAGGGTGACCTCCGATGTAAACGAGGTCGACGACCTCAGCAGGGGCTGACACCATTTCAGATTTTCGGCCAGATTCAATTGATTGGCGGTGGTCGCGGTCATGTCGTTCTCGATGAAATCACAAGAAGCTCACTGACGAAAACCGAGCACGGTTTGAGGGAAACCTAGCATGGAAATTGAAGTGGTGTAAAAAATCAGTTCCACGAACGATCAACCCACGACACGACAGGACCACAAGCAATTGCTCACACACGCTTTACGCCACAAAATTACTCTCAAGAACGGCGAGCCGAAGAACCTGAACGGGGGTGCCATCCCGCCATCCGCGCGGGTCTCGGCAAAGTCATGATTGCGGTCGGGGTAGAGCCACCGGAAGGACCACCGAACCGGGCATGCGGTGAAACGCCACTGACGGCTGAACTTGCCGGTGAAGCCCATTGTCGAGAGACATTCGGACGGTCAATACTTGAATGTCGTCTGAACGTAGAACTCGCCAGCGTTGCCGCGGCCGGGCGTGGCGGCTTCGACGTAGGAACCGTACTGAAAGAAGAAGTATCCGAGTTCCAGGCTGAGATTTTGGTTGTAGGTGTAGGTCCCGATGAAGTCGATTTCGTTGCCCACGTCTTTCCCGTGACCCGTTGTCCCGAAGGGCTGTCCGGTCACCGTGTATAACGTGTCATGGGCGGTGGCCAGTTGAAAGAAGTGCTGCGCCATCGTCAGCTGGAGCTTTTGGGTCGGCTTGAGCGTCACTCGGTAATTCGCATCGGTGATATTTTGACGGGCAATGTTATCGATCAAACCCAAATAGGCGTGCGTCAGTCCGTAGTATTGGAAGAACGTACTGTCGGTTCCCCCCTTGGGATTGTTGCTGCCGGACGCATAGTCGTAAAAGCCCCAGATGGTCGGCTCCCAGGGTAATGACTTCCAGCAATGTCCCAGTCCGCCCGTGAAGTACCCGGCGCTGACGGTCTGTGTCCCAGTGGCACCGAGCGCCGCCAACTGGCCATGATCGGTACCGAACTGATAGCCGCCCTCCACGTCGGTCAACCACTGGCGGGCGCCACCGCTCACGTTGAACGTTCCCACCCAGTTATTTCCGTAGGTCACGCGGTCGCCTACCGGGAAGCCGATGCCGCCCGTAAAGGCGTCGTGGTGGTCGTATAACAGAAAGGTGTGGATCGTGTTGTCTTTCAGCCCCTTGTACGTCGCCCATCCACCGCCGAAGGTGATGCCGCGATTGGCCGTATCGAGTTTATTGGCAAAATTATTCACCCCCAGATTCGGACCAAATCCGCCACCATCGCCCGCGGTTGCGGTGTTGACGGGGTGGGTGATCCACGCATCCAAATCCCAATCCGTCCCCGGACTCGTCAATCGCAGTCCTTCAAAATTGCGGCGGGTGTTGGCCCAGTCCAACGGCGAGACCAGTCGCTGCGAGCCGAAACTCAATTCTTGACGACCCGGTCGAAGCCAGACCGGCTTGTCGTTTCGTTCGAGAACTTTCAGATCGATGAATGCGTTTTGGATGTCCCAATGATTGACATCAATTCCTGTGACTGGCAGGTCACTGAAATTACTGGACGCATCGATCATTTCGATGTATCCGCGGATCCAATCCGAATACTTGATATCGAGGTAGTTTCGCCAGCGAACCAGATCGTAGGTGGCACTGCCGGGTTTCGCGAAGGGGGCTCGCAGGCGATTCGATTCGTCCATGTATCGGTATCGTAGTTCGCCACCGACCGAAATCGTCAAATCTTCAAAGGTGTCAAACGGCAAGAGACGATCGGAACTGACGTCTTTCCAATTCTCACCAAAAATCGGGATGTGTTTGGGATCTTTTTTATAGCTGAAGTCGTTGTCGAAGAAGCAATTCTTAAACGGTTGTGGCGGTGGCTTCGGCTTACCAGTAGATTTTGCCGGTGTCGGTTTCGGTGCCTCCACGGCCGGAGTTGACGATGTTCCGTATCCACCAGGCTGCATGGCAATCAACGGGGGCAGTCCCGCGTCATCACCCAGCACGTCTTGTGCAACGGGGGCGGGAGGCAGGTCCAAATCGGACTTTGGCAACAGCGGTGAATCTTGCGCCCGGCCGACTTGAATCAGCAATAGCAACCCGATCGCCGAACAACAGTACAAACGCCGGCTGAGCCGCATTGAAGCGCTCCTTCGCAAGAACCGCCCGTGGCGGTCAATTCCAAATCCGAGAGTGAGAATTCGTGACCGTGCGAGTGCACGGCAGGCACCAGGATGAAGACCATGTCAGCCGTCATCCTTAGCTTTCAAATTCGTCATTCGTCCCACATAGAGGAGAACGCCAAAAGATGCCGTCACCGCAGAATTCGGCTTTTGGAGTGACTGTCATTACGAACGTGACGATGATGCGGATCAGGTAATTGAGAAGACGGGTTTCTCACCGGGAAAGAGCAATTCGTAACGTGTGACGTGACGAACCAATTCCGCAAACGAACCCACGTCCAGTTTCTTCATGATCGACGCCCGACGCCCTTCAATTGCCCGCTCGGTAATCTCCAATCGCGCCGCAATCATTTTGTTCGGCGCCCCAGAGAGCAGCATGGCAAGTGTTTGACGCTCTTTGTCCGTAAGTTCTTTCATTCGCCGCGCGAAATCGTCCCAGGCTTGAAGGGACGCACGTCGTCCACGATCATCGGCCAGCGCTCGCTGGATGGCCTCCAGCATCACTTGAGCACTGAACGGTTTTTCAATGAATTCGACAGCCCCCGATTTCAAGGCCCGGATTGCCATGGGAACGTCGGCAAAGGCGGTCATCATGATGACGGGAAGATGACTTCCCAGCCGTTCCAGGTGTTCAATCAAATCAAGGCCGCTCATTCCGGGCATGCGCACATCACACACCAGACAACCAGACCGCGACGGCTGAAAGTCCGCCAGGAATTCCGCAGCGGACGCATACGCGACGACCGCGATCCCGACCGACTCAATCAGAAATTGCAACGATCCTCGCATGTCGAGGTCGTCGTCGATAATGAATGCGGTTGCCTGAGCTTCAGCCGACATTACACTCCTCGCGGTGATGTATGAGACATTTCCGGTAATCTTGTGTCCAACGATTGCACGTCGACGACGTTCCGCGACTCACTTTCCCAGTGCGCTCGAACGAAGGCAAAGTCTTCGTTTCGAATTCGACCAAGCTCAACTTCCGTTGGCGGCCCGACGTGTTCGGCCTGTAATTCCGGCGGAGGAACCAACGGCAGAGTAAATCGGAAGACCGCCCCGCCGTCGCGGTCATCTTCATTCCAAATCCGACCTCCATGCGATTCCACGATCGCGCGGGCGATCGCCAAACCCAAACCGGTCCCATTTTCTTCCGTCGTCACGAACGGTTCAAACAGGGACCGTCCGTTTTCCGCGGGAAGACCTGGCCCCGAATCGACGACGGAGACTTCCAACGCCTCCTCGCCCAAGCGTCTTGTCGTCAGCTTGATCCTTCGTCGGAAGGCATCGACGCGTTCGAGAGCGGTAAAGGCATTCTCGATCAAGTTGGTCAGTACTTGCTGGATCTGAATCCCGTCAACCGGGATGGAAGGAAGATCGTTCGCCAAATCGGATTCAATCGAAACACAGCGCCGGCGTGCTTCCGGACGGCATAACTCTTCCACTTCGTGCACCAAATCATTGATGGATTCTGGGGCCAGTTGAAAGGGACGACGGCGAGCGAATGTCCTCGTTCGGCGTACGATTTCCGCGCCGCGATGCGACGCTCGCAGAATGGCCTGAAGAGGTGACACCAGTTCTTCTGGATCGATGCCAGGCCCCGCCAATCGCGTCAAACACCCTTCGGCATAATTCGAAATCGCGCCTAAGGGCTGATTGATTTCGTGCGCGAGTGCCGCAGCCATCGTTCCCATGGACTTCAGCCGATCAGCATGGACCAGCTGTGATTGCAATTCCCGGCTACGATGCTCAATCGCTTTGCGAGCCGTCACATCCGTCACCACCAGCAGTAATCCCTGGAAGTGACCGTTGATGTCGGTCATGCGCCGGGGAGAAATCATGGTATCAACGTCGCGTCCACTCTCACTTTTTAGCTTGAGATCGACCGGCCCGGAAACGTCGACCGTCTCTAACATCAACTTTTCAAACTGTCGCCGATCGATATCGGAGATGAAGGTCGACGCCGGTTTTCCAATCAGCTGATTCGCGCCTTGTCCCAGCATGTCGTGAAAACGGCGGTTGGCGAATTCGACTCGCCCCTGTTTGTCGAAAACGACCAGGCCATCGGTCATCGATTCGACGAGAAGCTCGTAGTCCGCTTCAATTTGCTCCCACTCGCGATCGACGATGTTCAGCTGCGGTCGCATCACTCCAAATTGTACCGCCAAGAGAGATCCCAGGATGACAATCATGATCGTCAATCCCAAGAGTTGAAGTTGACGCACGTGCCCCCGTGCCTGGTCTTCGTAAAGCCCCACGATCGCGTGCATCTTCGCAAGAAACTCGGGCTCATTTTTCAGCAGCGAGTCCAGAGCGTTGCGACGGGTTGCCTCGGCCGATTCCCCCAACAGAACCTCGGCGGCATTCGCCAACACTTGAAAGTGAGGCTCAATCTCATGGTAGGCCCGCTGAACGACCGCGTTAGCGAAACCGCCGGGAAAGGTCGCGGAATTACCATCCCGCAGACTGGCGTGTGCCGCCCGCCAGGTCTGCAACGTGGCCGCGAGTTCTGATCGATGGGCGTCGCGCGCGGCGGAATCCCCGGCGATCATTAAGGCCAACGCTTCCTTCGCCAGCTTCTGGGACAGCATTCGCTGTCGGCCCGCAATATTGATCACCGGAGCGTCAGACGTTAATCGAATCAGAGAAGGTTGGATCAGGAATTGATGCAGGATGATTAATCCCGCGGAGAGTCCCAACGAGTACCAGAGTCGCTTATCGAGTCGCCGGGCGGGATTCTCTCGCTCCATTCAGGATCACCGATTTTGATTCATGATAAAAACAATCACCACCCAGAGCACGGACAGCCACTCGTCGAGATCGATTCAACCCTGCTCAAGTGTCGTGAAGCGGGATCGCTCAAGAGAAAGGATTGTTTTGATTGCGTTATGACCAAGCCGCAAAACGCGTTCCTTCGACGAATGATATTATCAAGCAGCCCCCTTCAAAGCTGGGTTCATCGCCTAATCCTTCGCACCGAACTGATTGATTCGGATGATTGACCTTTGATTTCCGGCCGCAGTTGAACGAAGTCTGCCAGCAAACACAGCATGCAGTTGCCGAACTAATGCGCAGAACGCATTCCACTCAATTCCCTGGACGTCGTCTGAATCGACAAGGTTCGTCGGGCAAAGTCGGTTCGTCCAGCCCCGCAGCCACTCAACGATCGACTCCACGCAACGAACGCAACCTATTTAACGACTATCACTTACGAGACACAAAAAGTCTCGACAGAGGTCCGCGGTGGCCGGAACGAAGGTCGATGAAAATCCGATTTTCGGGATCCGCGACGTAGCTGTGACCTTCCACACTCGACCGTTCGGCCCCCCGAAGTCGGCTTGACAAACGCCGTTCGCAGGGTCCCTGGGGGCACATTGTTTGCCAACCATCGCGATTGGAGTGCTGACTGTTGTCGTCGTCCTCTGGCTTTCGCAGTGAGGGGGCGATTGGGGAAATCTGAGTTTTGCGATCGTCGGATTTTGCATCAGCGACGACTGTACGACAGCCCCTGATTGTCCTCAGCGAGACCAGTGGCGGCAGCACTTCAGCCGTTCGTCGCCGCAGATTTTCACAGACAGCGCTAATCCGATTTTTCTTGAAGGAAACATTTCGATGGATGTCCCGGGCAAAGCGACGCGAATTCGACTGCTGGATCTGCACTCACCACAGATGCGCGCGTTTCATATGACGTGGCTCGCTTTTTTCTGCTGTTTTTTCGCGTGGTTCGGGATCGCACCTCTCATGGCGATTGTCCGCGACGAATTGAAGCTGACAAAAGATCAAGTCGGCTGGTGCATTATCGGATCGGTCGCGATCACCATCTTCGCGCGTCTATTCGTCGGCTGGTTGTGCGATCGGATTGGTCCGCGTCTCGCTTATTCTGGACTGCTCATCATTGGTTCCATCCCGGTGATGACGATCGGCCTCGCGCATGACTACACGACATTTCTCTTGTTTCGAATCGCGATTGGCATCATCGGCGCTTCGTTTGTCATCACGCAATACCACACGTCGATCATGTTCGCCCCCAATTGCGTAGGCACGGCCAATGCCACTGCCGCGGGGTGGGGAAACCTGGGCGGCGGGGTCACGCAGATGGTCATGCCACTGGTTTTCGCGGCGCTCATCAGCGTACTCGGCTTCAGTACGGCCACGGCGTGGCGGGCGAGTTTGTTCATCGCAGGAACCGTCTGTGCCGTCATGGGCGTCGCTTACTACTTTCTGACCCAAGACACGCCAGCAGGCAACTTCGCTCAACTGCGATCAGCAGGATCGCTACCGCAGAAAAATGCGATTCGGGGTTCGTTCTGGAAAGCCTGCAGCGACTATCGCGTCTGGACATTGTTTCTTGCCTACGCGTGTTGCTTCGGCCTGGAATTGACGCTCGATAACGTGGCGGCCCTGTACTTTATTGATTACTTCAGCGAGCTGAAAAATATGGACAAAGTCCAGGCACTCAACACGGCGGGTCTGATTGCCGGCCTGTTCGGAGGCATGAATCTTTTCGCGCGAGCGTTGGGCGGAATTGTTGGCGATCGATTTGGTGCTCGCTGGGGCCTGAATGGACGCGTGAAATGGCTATTCATCGCGTTGTTTTGCGAGGGGCTCGCACTGCTGCTCTTTTCGCAAGCACGAACCTTGATGGCCGGGATTCCCTTGCTGATGTTTCTGGGATTGTTCGTCAAAATGTCCAATGGAGCCACCTATTCGGTCGCTCCCTTCGTGAATCGGAAATCGTTAGGCAGTGTGACCGGAATCGTGGGAGCGGGTGGGAATGCGGGCGCCGTCGCCGCGGGCTTCCTCTTCAAAAGCACTGCGGTCACCTGGCCGACGGCGTTATTCATTCTTGGCATCTGTGTCACCTGCGCATCGTTCGTGATTCTCACGGTGAAATTCGCGGAAGAGCCTTGGACCGAGTCCTTGTCAGAGAAAAACCTGATCGGTGAGCCGATGGGTCTGGAGTTGGCGACTCCCCAGCCCGCCGTCTGAACACGTGCTGTGTGCCAGACAGTCTTATCCGCGGCTCAGTTCCTCGGTTTTCAGGGATTTTGATCATGATGATGCCAAACTCGAGTCGTAGTTCGACGGGCGAAAAGAAAACCGTCGTTGTCATCGGTAACGGGATGGTGGGGCTGAGGTTCTGCGAAAAACTGGTCGAGTACGACAAGGATCACCACTACCGGATCGTCACGTTCTGCGAAGAACCGCGAGCGGCTTACGATCGCGTCGGCCTCACATCGTTTTTCGCGCACCGCGATGCCGAAAAGTTAATGCTCGCCAAGCGGGATTGGTACACGTCGCACGGAGTGGAACTGCACGTGGGCGATCGCGCCGATACGATCGACCGCCAAATACAACAGGTGACTTCGCAAAAAGGAGTGGTCATTCAGTACGACACACTCGTGCTGGCGACGGGCTCGTATCCCTTTGTGCCTCCTGTTCCGGGCATCACCAAGAGCGGCGTCTTCGTTTACCGGACGATTGAGGATTTAGAACGCATGATCGCCTTCGCAGCCCATGCGAAGCGTTGCGCCGTGATCGGCGGCGGCCTGTTAGGCCTGGAAGCGGCCAAAGCCGTTTACGATCTGGGGCTCGAGCCACATGTCATCGAGTACAACGGGCGGCTGATGCCCCGACAGATCGACGATGCGGGCTCTCGCGTCCTTGTGAACAAGATTACGGCCCTGGGTGTGCATGTTCATTTGAATTGCGGCACAAAAGAAATTCATGGCAACGGACACGTTGAAGCGATCGAATTTCAAGACGGCAACCGACTCGATGTGGACATGATCGTTGTTTCCACCGGGATTCGCCCCCGGGATGAACTGGCCATGAAATGTGGCCTGGAAATCGGACCACGCGGTGGAGTGAGCGTCGATGACCGGCTAAGAACGTCCGACCCGAAGATTCACGCCATCGGTGAATGTGCTTTGCACAAAGGAATGGTGTATGGATTAGTGGCTCCCGGTTACGAGATGGCCGACACACTGGCTTCGATCCTGACGGGCGGTGAAAAAACCTTCCAGGGAGCCGAATTGTCGACAAAGCTCAAGTTGATGGGCGTTGATGTGGCAAGTTTCGGTGACTACGAAGCGCCGCCAGAAAAAGCGGTTCCCTTGTTTTTTGAAGACCCGTTTGGCGGCAAGTACAAAAAGCTGTTGTTTTCGCCCAATGGGAAATTGCTGCTTGGTGGAATCCTGGTCGGCGACGCGTCCGAATATGCCGCCTTGTCGATGTTGGTGAAATCCCAGTCACCGCTTCCGTGCCTGCCACATGAACTGATCGTGGGCGGCACTTCGGCAGCTTCCTCGCTGGGGGGGGTTGGCAGCATGCCCGATTCAGCCCAGATCTGTTCGTGCAATAACGTAACGAAGGGGACGATTTGCAGTGCCATTCGCGATCAGAACCTGGACTCTCCGGCTGCGGTGAAGGCCTGCACCAAAGCCGGTGCCGGATGCGGCGGCTGCTTCCCACTGGTCACTGACCTGTTCAAAGATCAGATGAAATTGCTCGGCAAGCAGGTCACGAACCATTTGTGCGAACATTTCGCCTATTCGCGAACGGAGTTATTCGCGCTCATCAAGACCAAACAGATCACAACGTTTCAGGACGTTCTGCAGCAATTTGGCAGCGGGACGGGTTGCGAATTGTGTAAGCCGCCGATCGCGTCGATTCTGGCTTCCTTGTGGAATGAAAATGTCCTGGATCCCAAGCTGGAAACGCTGCAGGATACCAACGATCGGTTCCTGGCAAACATGCAGCGAGGCGGGTTGTACTCGGTGGTTCCCCGCGTGCCAGGCGGCGAAATCACGCCTGAAAAGCTGATTGTTCTGGGTGAAGTGGCCAAAGATTATCAACTTTACACGAAGATCACCGGAGGACAGCGAATTGATCTTTTCGGGGCGCAAGTTCAAGACCTTCCCGACATCTGGGAAAAGCTGGTCAATGCCGGATTCGAAAGCGGACACGCGTATGGCAAATCTTTGCGAACGGTGAAAAGTTGCGTCGGCACGACCTGGTGTCGGTATGGTGTGCGCGACTCGGTCGGCTTCGCCATCGAGGTCGAGAATCGCTACAAAGGAATTCGGTCACCGCACAAGATCAAAATGGCAGTCTCGGGTTGCACTCGTGAATGCGCGGAAGCGCAATCAAAAGATGTCGGCCTGATCGCCGTCGAAGGGGGATATAACCTCTATGTCTGTGGCAACGGGGGAACCAAACCTCGTCACGCCGAACTACTGGCCGCTGCAATTGATGAAGCGACCGCGATCCGCTACATCGACCGGTTCCTGATGTACTACATCACAACAGCCGACAAACTGACCCGCACCTCCGTCTGGTGCGACAAGCTGGAAGGCGGAATCGATCATCTACGCGAAGTCATCGTGGACGACAAACTGGGCATCGCAGCAGAACTCGAAGCGATGCTGCAACATTTGGTCGATACTTACCAATGCGAATGGAAAGCGGTGGTCGATGACCCCATCAAACGACAACGATTCCGACAATTCGTCAACACGGACGAGACAGAACCCTGTATCGAATTCGTTTCGGAACGCGGTCAACAACACCCGGCGGATTGGCCCAGCGAAATCATCTCGTTGGAACAGTTCCAATCAACGGTTGATCAACAATTCGGTCGACTTGACCAGGAAGACGTCCGCTGGGTCAAGGTGGGTACCGTGAGCGATTTTCCCGAGGACGGCGGAGCGACAATCAAGTACGGCAAGACGCAAATCGCGGTCTTCAACTGTGTGACTCGCGGCGAATGGTACGCGACCCAGAACATGTGTCCGCATAAAAAGGCCTTCGTACTCTCGCGGGGACTGGTCGGCGATGCCCAGGATGTTCCCAAGGTTGCCTGTCCGCTCCATAAAAAGACCTTCTCGTTGCAAACGGGCCAGTCGCTTTCCGACCCGGAATATCAAATCGCGACGTTTCCGGTGAAAATCGACGGTCGTGACGTATTTCTCGAACTCCCGTCGGTTGAGGTTTTGGATCAACGACACGCCACCGAAATCGGTTGTGCATTGGCAACATCGTGTGCCGATCGACACGAACTGGTGACCGCCTGATGACGTCATCTCAGACACGTCCGCTGACACTCGAAGACTTCCAAAGGGGCTCGTCGGATGTTGCTGCACAGGGTTCTGACGCGGCATCACTGATCGCACGGCTGCTACAACAGCAACAACAGCTGACGGCGGTTGAGGAATTTTCTCGAGATCACGTTCTGAATCGTGTTCCAGATCAAGCTCGCTACTACGAAAAGTTATTGCCGGCGACACCGCCCGGGCCCGGCCAGCAATATGCATTTGAAGTTGATCTCGATCGGTGTTCGGGCTGCAAAGCCTGCGTAACTGCCTGCCATTCGTTGAATGGGCTGGACGAAGGCGAAACGTGGCGGGACGTGGGAATGCTGGTCGGTGGCACCGAAACGGCCCCTGTCATGCAGCACGTCACAGCCGCCTGCCATCATTGCGTCGAACCAGCGTGCATGATCGCCTGTCCCGTCAATGCCTACGAGAAAAGCCCGTTGACCGGCATTGTGAAACACCTCGACGATCAATGCTTTGGCTGTCAGTACTGCACGCTCGCTTGCCCGTACAACGTTCCGAAATATCACAAATCGAAGGGGATCGTTCGCAAATGTGACATGTGCTCAAGCAGGTTAGCGAAAGGAGAAGCTCCCGCGTGCGTACAGGCTTGCCCTCATGAAGCAATTGCCATCCGGACCGTGACCATTCAAAAAGTGATCGAAGATTCGGAAGCCGATCACTTCCTTCCGGCCGCTCCCGAACCGTCTCTGACGCTTCCCACGACCACCTATAAAACGAAGCGTGTCTTTCCGCGGAACATGCTGCCAGCGGACTACTATTCTGTGAGTCCCGAGCACCCCCATTGGCCATTGATTGTGATGCTTGTTTTAACACAATTGTCGGTGGGAGCCTTCACAATCGGCGTTCTGTTGGACGCCACGCTTGCATCCGGATTGGGGGCGGTCTTTCGCCCGCTGCATGCGACAAACGCCTTGCTGCTCGGGCTGCTCGCACTTGCCGCCAGTACTTGCCACTTGGGCCGCCCCCTCTATGCATTTCGTGGCGTATTGGGCTGGAGGCATTCGTGGCTCAGCCGCGAGATCGCCTTCTTCGGCCTGTTCGCGGCGCTCGCGGTGCAATACGCCGTGGCCTGCTGGACCGGATCGTCGGCGGCTCCCCTCGGCCTGGCATGGGCTGAGTTTGTGACTCCCCACCTGCATCTGGCCGGAGGTGCCGTCGCGGTCGCCGGGCTGATCGGACTATTCTGTTCGGTGATGATCTACGTTTTCACTCAGCGTGATCTGTGGAGCTTCGGGCAGACGTTAGTCCGGTTCGGGCTGACGGCGGCCTTGTTGGGTACGACAACGACGTTACTGTCGTTCTTACTGCTCAAGTGGCTGGTCGACCCCGAAGCGGCGGGTCGTCTGATCGTCGGCGTTGGCCAGCCTTTAACAGGCGCCTTGCTGGTCCTTGGCATCACAAAACTTTTGTTCGACGGCGCGTTACTTCGACATTTGGCCAGCCGCCGAATGACCTCGCTGAAACGGTCGGCACTTCTCGTCAGTGGTGCATTGTCGACAGAGGCGTTCGCTCGCCTGGGGCTCGGTATTCTCGGCGGGATCGCCATGCCAGCCATGCTGCTCGGCCAATTGAATGATATTTCCAACATCGACGCGAACCCCATCATCGCCACGACGATCTGCCTGGCCTGGCTCGGCTGTCTGGGCGGTGAACTGTTTGAGCGTTATTTGTTTTTCGCGGCGGTCTCGAGCCCGCGCATGCCTGGTGGAGTCCGGCCATGAATTCCCTATTGAAACGCCTTTCGGAACTGTCACCCGTCTCGTTGATTCATCAACGAGACGGCAAATTGACACGAGAGTTATTGCTCGAGCCGGCAGGAAACGGATTGGGTCAAGTTCCTTCCCGTCAACTGCCCGACGCCACGACGACCATGGTTTGTGGTTACTGCTCAACCGGTTGCGGATTGAAAATTCATCTTCGCGATCACGAGGTGGTGAATCTTTCTCCCGAAACGAACTACCCAGTCAATCTCGGCATGGCTTGTCCCAAAGGTTGGGAGGCGCTGACCGTTCTGGATGCCCCCGACCGTGCCACGACGCCGCTGCTACGAAATGCGGATGGTCAACTTGTCCCTGTCGATTGGAACAGGGCGATGAACGAATTCGTCAGCCGCATGAAGGCGATTCAGCAAACTCACGGGCCGCAGTCGATTGCCTTCCTCAGCACGGGACAGATTCCCACCGAAGAAATGGCGTTTCTCGGCGCGTTGGCCAAGTTCGGCATGGGCATGCTGCATGGAGACGGCAACACTCGACAGTGTATGGCCACGGCCGTCGTCGCCTACAAGCAGGCCTTCGGCTTCGACGCGCCGCCGTATACTTACGCCGACTTTGAAGAATCGGACGTGCTGGTGTTTACCGGCGCCAACCCGTGTCTGGCTCATCCCATTATGTGGGAGCGGGTGATGCGCAATCGCCGTTCGCCCGAGATCATTGTCATCGATCCCCGGATGACCGAAACGGCTATGTATGCCACCCAGCATTTGGCCATCGCCCCCAAATCCGATCAGACATTATTCTATGGCATCGCCAGAATCTTGATCGAACAAGGCTGGATCAACCACACCTTCATCGAGCAATCGACAGAAGATTTCGAGAAATTCGCAAAGTTTGTCGAGCCGTTCGAGATCAGTCGTGTCGCCGCCGAGACGCATCTTCGTCCCGAGCAACTTCGCCGATTTGCAGAATCGATTCATGAACGCGATCGGACATCGTTCTGGTGGACGATGGGAGTCAATCAAAGTCATCAAGGGGTTCGAACGGCACAGGCCATCATCAATCTGGCACTCATGACGGGAAACATTGGTCGACCTGGTACGGGGGCCAACTCGATTACCGGACAATGTAATGCGATGGGCTCGCGATTGTTCAGCAACACCACGGGACTACTCGGCGGTCACGAATTCACGAATCCATCGCATCGTGAGAAAGTTGCCAAGGTACTGGGCATCGACCCCGTGCGAATTCCGTCCGAAAACAGCTGGGCCTACAACGAAATCATGGAGGGGATTCTTCGAGGAAAAATCAAAGGTCTCTGGGTGATCTGCACGAATCCCGCTCATTCATGGATCAATCAGAATCAGGCGCGCGATATTCTCGACCGCCTCGATTTTCTCGTCGTACAGGACATGTACCACACGACGGAAACGGCTCAGCGCGCGCATTTGATTCTCCCTGCGGCTGGCTGGGGCGAGAAAGAAGGAACGTTCATCAATTCTGAACGACGAATCGGAGTCTTGAAAAAGGTTCGCAAAGCCCCAGGACAAGCTCTGGCCGATTTCCAGATCTTTCAGTTGATTGCGCATTACTGGGGCTGCGGCGAGATGTTCCAGCGCTGGTCAGACCCCGCAACCGTATTCGAGATCCTGAAAGAACTGTCCCAAGGACGTCCCTGCGACATTTCCGGAATCACCGATTACTCGTTTCTGGAGGAACATGGTGGAGTTCAATGGCCGTTCGCCGCCGATCAGGGCGACGATCGACAAGAACGCAGACTGTTCGAGGACGGTCGATTCTTTCATGCGAACGGAAAAGCCAAATTTCTCGCCGAAGAACCTCGCCCGGTGACGGAACGTCCGAGTGCACAATTTCCGTTCCAGTTGTTGACCGGCCGTGGCTCGGCTTCGCAATGGCACACTCAAACTCGAACGTCGAAATCGGCCGTCCTCAGAAAGCTCTACCCGGAACAGCCATTCATCGAAATCAATCCGGCCGACGCGCGAGCACTTGGTATCACGCCAAATGCCTGGGTCAGGGTCGAATCACAGCGAGGCGAAATGCGTGCGATGGCGTTTTTAACTCCTGCTGTGGCCCCCGGCGTCGTTTTCATTCCCATGCACTACGAAGGCACGAATCGACTGACCGATCCGGTTTTTGACCCGTATTCCAAACAGCCATCCTATAAGAGCTGCGCGGTCCGCGTGATTCCCGCCTAATTCTCCTGCCGATTTTCCGTCGCTTCTGCCCGTGTCCGGGCCCAGGCATCACGAGTTCAAACGCTTGATAGACGGTCTTTCACCATGCACCGTCATGTCCGCTACGGCGACAATTGCCCAATGAACTCCGAATTGAGCAACGACGCGACCACGCCAGCCCTTTTCGGTGAAATCCCGGCATGCACGTTGCATGTGATCGTTGCATGCCGACGGACATTTCGTCGGGAATCGGATTTCGCTTCCAGAAAGGATTGAGAATGACTACGAATACACCAAACAAAGCCAGCAAGACTCAACCGCGAACCACCAATCACATCTTCGCACCGAAGAGAGGCGACCGTTATCAGTGTTCAAAGTGTGGCATGTCGATCGAAGTCACCTCCGATTGTCGGTGCGATAAATCGGAAGAGGTCCATTTCCAGTGTTGTGGCCAGGAGCTTCAGAACATCTGACCTTTCTGGCGGAATTTGCGTTCTGTCCCTTCAGTTCACGAGGGACAAGAACGCTGCGGGGTAGGCATGAAGCAGAATGACCAAGCGTCATGCGAGCAGAATGTCGGCGTGACGAGTCTGAATGACCGCTCTTTGCAGCGCCGGGCATTCGTCGTGCGGGGTCTGGTGCAGGGGGTTGGGTTTAGACCATTTGTTCATCGACTGGCACTGGACTTGGGTCTCGCTGGCTTCGTGAGAAATGAATCGGGGTTAGTATATCTTGAGGTGGAAGGACCGCAGGAACAGTTGGTCTGCTTTTCGACGCGGCTGGCCGATGAGGCTCCTCCATTGGCTCGGATCGAATCAGTGGAATGGCGGCTGCTACCGGTCACAAACGACGTCTCGTTTCGGATCGTCGCCAGCGTCGCATACCGAACCTCATCGGCGGTATTCATTTCTCCTGATGTCGCCACCTGCGCGGATTGTTTGAGGGAACTGCTCGATCCCCAGGACCGCAGATACCGCTATCCGTTCCTCAATTGCACGAACTGCGGACCACGACTGACGATCATTCGCGAAGCTCCCTACGACCGGCAGCGAACGACGATGACCGCCTTCGCGATGTGTACCGACTGTCAACGCGAATATGACGATCCCGCCAATCGCCGATTTCATGCAGAGCCCACGTGTTGCGCGGCATGCGGACCACGGTTGCGGTTATTGACGCCGACCGGTCAGACCATCGAAACGAGCGACCCGGTGAGTGACTTCGCGGCGGCGATTCTGCGTGGACAGATTGGAGCACTCAAGGGACTGGGCGGTTACCACCTCGTTTGTGATGCCGGCAACGAGTCGGCCGTTGCTGAGCTGCGGCACCGCAAGCAGCGGGATCAGAAGCCGTTCGCGCTGATGGTCAGTCAGGTCGATGAAGCACGACGTTATTGCCGCATCAATGCAGCGGAAGTCACATTGCTGCGATCACAACGGCGGCCTATTGTGCTGCTGCAGATCCGTCAGGATGAATCCGCGACAACAGTCGCACACTCGGTTTCACCGGCCAGTCATTACCTCGGCCTGATGCTGCCTTACACTCCGCTGCATCATCTCTTGATGAACGCAGTCGAGTCTAAACTGCTGGTGATGACCAGCGGGAATCGAGCAGACGAACCAATCGCCTATGACGATGCCGACGCCCTGGAACGTCTGGTGGGGATCGTTGATCTGGTGCTGACGCACGATCGTCCCATCCATGTTCGCTGCGATGATTCGGTCGCTCGAGTTTCCGCCGGGCAAGAGACGCTTCTACGTCGTTCGCGCGGTTATGCGCCCGAGCCGTTATCGCTTCCAATGCAACTCGCCATGCCGACGCTGGCGGTGGGAGCCCAACTGAAGTCGACGTTTGCCTTGGGTCGGGAGAATTTGGCCTTCGTCAGCCATCATCTTGGCGACCTGGACCACTTCGCCGCGTTTCAGGCGTTCGAACGAGATATCAAGCTTTATGAAAACCTATTTGATACTCGTCCGTTGCGGTTGATTCATGACCTGCATCCTGGGTACGCCAGCACGACTTACGCGCGTGATCGTGGCCGCGAATCGTCTCTGCAATTGCTCGCGGTACAGCATCATCATGCTCACATCGCCAGCGGGATGGCCGAACATCGGTTATCAGGTCCGGTGATCGGTGTGGCCTTTGATGGCACAGGATTGGGAACCGATGGAAAAATTTGGGGTGGCGAATTTTTCATTGCCGGTTATCGTAGTTTCCAGCGAGTTGCACATCTTCGCTACGTGGGCCTTCCCGGTGGTGACGCGGCGATTCGCGAACCCTGGCGCAGCGCCGTCGCTCATTTGATCGATGCCCAATGCCATTCTGCATCGCTTGCAGAGCAAGTCGGTTCTGAGGCCTTCAAGACAATTCAGCAGATGATCGATCGACAGTTTAACACCCCGTTGACGTCGAGCATGGGCCGAATGTTCGATGCCGTCGCGGCACTGATTGGTGTTCGTACGCATATCAGTTACGAAGGCCAAGCGGCAGTGGAACTAGAATTGCTGGCAATCGGTACTCCGCACGATCTTTCTTATCCATTCGAACTCGATGAATCTCGCGATCTGGATGGGCGATCCTGTCTCCAAATTGATACTCGCCCCCTGATTCGAGCGATCATAGACGACATTTCCGCTGCCGTGGAACCGAAATTGATCGCCAGACGATTTCATTCCACCGTTGTTCAAATGATGAAAGTCGTTTGCCAGAAATTACGGCGTGATTTCGGAATTGAGGAAGTTGTCTTCAGTGGCGGGGTTTTCATGAATTCCTTGCTCTCACAAGAAGCGTTGCAGGAATTGACGGCCGATCGATTTCGGGTTTACCTGCAACATCGCATTCCATGTAACGATGGCGGAATCAGCTTCGGCCAATTAGCCATTGCTGCCGCCCAGGATCAGGTTCGTTAGCAAAAGGATCTTCTTCATGTGCCTAGGCATTCCTGGCGAAGTGATCGAGACCTATACCGAACATGACATGTCGATGGCGAAAGTCGATTTCGGAGGTGTCTACAAACGAGTTTGCCTGCAGCATACCCCCGACGCCAAGGTCGGGGATTTTGTGATCGTGCATGTCGGTTTTTCTTTACAGGTCATTGATGCCATCGAAGCGGAACAAGTTTTTCGATTCTTAAGGCAGATGGATGACTTGCAGGAACTTCACGCAGGCGAAATTGCCCTTCCGGGCCATTTTGCGGCAGTCACCTGCGAATCTCGTGAGGGGGAAACATGAGATTTCAAGACGAATATCGCGATCCGGTGGCGGCAGCCAAATTGCAGACGGCGATCGCCCGAGTCGCGACTCGGCCCTGGACAATTATGGAAGTGTGCGGCGGGCAGACTCACACGATTGTGAAATATGGGATCGATGAATTGCTGCCGCCGCAAGTCGAGTTGGTTCATGGCCCAGGCTGTCCGGTGTGTGTAACGCCGTTAGAGCTGATTGACAAAGCCATTGCGATTGCTGGTCGTCCGGAAGTCATTTTTTGTTCCTTTGGCGACATGCTGCGAGTGCCGGGCAGCCAAAGTGATCTCTTTTCGACCAAGGCCTCGGGCGGAGACATCAGGGTCGTCTACTCACCGCTCGACTGCCTGAAGATCGCCGAACAGAATCCCCATCGCGTGGTCGTCTTTTTTGCCGTGGGATTCGAGACGACCGCCCCGGCCAATGCGATGGCGGTCGCGCAGGCGAAAAAACGGAATCTGAATAACTTCGCCGTGCTGGTCTCACACGTCATTGTCCCCCCCGCGATGACCGCCATCCTGTCGTCACCGAACAATCGAGTTCAGGGATTTCTGGGTGCCGGACATGTCTGCGCGGTGATGGGCTATGAAGAGTACATTCCGATTGCAGAAGAGTTTCAAATTCCGATTGTGGTGACCGGATTTGAGCCGCTTGACCTGCTGGAAGGTATCTACGAGTGCATCTGCATGCTGGAACAAAATCGAATCGGCGTCGGCAATCAGTACTCGCGCGCCGTTCGCCGCGAAGGAAGTCCACTGGCAATTCAACTGATTCACGACGTGTTCGAGGTAGGCGATCGCAAATGGCGCGGGATCGGTACGATCCCGAATAGTGGTTACCGGTTGGCCCCCGCTTATGAACAGTTTGATGCCGAACAGCGATTTGACGTTGCACAGTTCGCCGTCCAGGAATCGGAACTTTGTATTAGCGGGCAGATCCTGCAAGGAATTAAGAAACCGCATCAATGCCAGGCGTTTTGCAAAACCTGCACGCCCGAGCACCCGTTGGGCGCCACCATGGTCTCGTCCGAAGGAGCGTGCGCCGCTTACTACAACTACGGTCGATTGCGGCACCCCATGGCCGTCGGTTCGGAAACTTATCAGATTCATAGACGTGATCGGATTGGAAATGTCACTTTGGATTGATTGAAACCGTTCCTCAGCTTGAACGCGGTGTTGTCTCTTCGATGGGAACACAATGTCCAACGTCATCGACTTTGGTCGAATGAGCTGTCCGCTGCCACTCGGCGAGCGTGATCGTGTCCTGCTGGGACATGGCAGCGGCGGCAAGATGTCAGCAGAACTCATCCAGAACACGTTCCTGCCCGCGTGGGACAATCCGGTGCTCTCAGCACTTGAGGATCAGGCCACTCTGGATTTGTCGAGTTGGGTCCGGCAAAACGGAAATCAGACCCCTCGACTGGCCTTCACCACCGATTCCTTCGTGGTACAGCCGCTGTTTTTCCCTGGGGGTGATATTGGCAAACTCGCCGTCCACGGCACGGTCAATGATTTGGCGGTGGGCGGGGCGATCCCCCAATTCCTTTCGGCCGCATTTATCTTAGAAGAGGGATTGTTGATCGATGATTTGCGTCGCATCGTGGCCTCAATGCGGGCGGCGTGTGCAGACGCCGGAATCATGTTGGTCACAGGGGACACGAAAGTGGTCAATCGCGGTAAAGGAGATCAGATCTTCATTACCACTTCTGGAATTGGCTGGGTTCCCGCAGGACGGACACTGTCGATCCATCATGCCCGCCCCGGTGATCGCATCCTGATTTCCGGGACGATCGGCGACCACGGCGTCACCATCATGTCCCAGCGCGAGGGGATTGAATTCGAAACCGTGCTGAAAAGCGATTGCGCCCCGCTGAATGGCCTCACCGAAGCGATGCTTGAGGCCTGTCCGCAAATTCGGTGCATGCGCGACCCAACCCGCGGCGGGGTCTCCAGCAGTCTGAACGAGCTCGCGACCGCATCGAAGGTCGGCATCAAATTGCAGGAATCGCGCCTGCCAATACGCCGCGAAGTCCGCGGAGCCTGCGAAATGTTGGGACTCGACCCACTGTATGTGGCCAATGAAGGAAAACTAATCGCGGTCGTGCCCGCCGAAGCCACCGACAAAGTCCTGGACGCAATGCGCCGCCATCCGTACGGCAAAGATGCCGCCGAGATTGGCACCGTCGTCGCTGATCACCCCGACATGGTGGTTCTGAAATCGGTCATCGGCGGGGAACGTGTTGTGACCATGCTAGCAGGAGAACAGTTACCAAGGATTTGCTGATGTCACCTCTGCTCAAACCGATGCCCATTCGGACGACCAACACTGCGGTGATGGCCGAATCCGAGGAGACTGTCAGTGGAGCGGTGCCTGATGCTGTCGAACAGGAACCCCAAAAACCATCGGCCCAAATCATGCGTCACGAGCGGAAAGAAGCCCGCCACACTCTGGACATTACCAATAGCCGGCTGTTTTTTTTCGAGCTCTTCCGTGGGATTGGAACTCGGTTTCAGTCTCCTGCTGATGGCTCGCATCCACGCCTTGAATTTCAACGAGCGGCCCTTCGGAGTCAGAGAGATTCTGGTCGCGATCATGTATTCCTTTGGCTTCGTCCTGGTCGTCATTGGTCGATCAGAACTGTTCACCGAGCAGACGAGTCGAGCCGTGTTGCCCATTCTGAATGGGCAGGCGTCGATCGCGACAATATTGCGACTGTGGCAGATTGCCGTTGCGCCCCCCGAACGACGAATGATTTTCGCATTCTGAAAAACATCTCAATCTAAGGCCTTTTTTCGTGTTTAGGCACACAAAACGCTTCAGGATCCCTCGCAAGGAGAAGTCAAAATGCCCTCACCTGCCATACAAGCAAAACGAAAACCGGACGTGGCCGAGATTCATATTGTCTGGATGACAACGGGCTTAGGATGCGACGGTGATTCGGTCTCGATTACGGCGGCAAGTCAGCCCAGTATCGAAGATGTGATCATGGGGGCCATTCCCGGTTTGCCGAAGGTTCATGTGCATAATCCGGTGCTGGCGTATGAGGTCGGCGATGACTTCATGCAGTATTGGCACAAAGCGGCACGCGGTGAACTCGATCCGTTCGTCCTTGTTCTGGAAGGGTCGATTCCGAACGAGAAGATTAAGTCCGAAGGTTACTGGGCCGCCCTTGGAACAGACTCAAAAACGGGGCAACCGATTACCACTAACGAGTGGATCGATCGGCTAGCCCCTAAGGCGATCGCAGTGGTCTGCGCTGGAACATGCGCGACATATGGCGGAATTCATGCGATGGCTGGGAATCCGACAGGCGCGATGGGCGTCGCGGACTATTTGGGTTGGAACTGGAAATCGAAAGCCGGGCTGCCGATCGTCAATGTGCCCGGTTGTCCCGTTCAACCCGATAACTTCATGGAGACGTTGCTCTATCTGCTGTATCAGGTCGCCGGATTGGCTCCCATGATCCCGCTGGACGAAGCCCTGCGTCCCAAATGGCTGTTCGAACATACGGTGCATGAAGGTTGTGATCGGGCGGGTTACTACGAGCAATCTGACTTCGCATCGGAATACGGATCACCCAAGTGCCTGGTCAAACTGGGCTGTTGGGGTCCGGTCGTCAACTGCAACGTTCCCAAACGCGGTTGGATGGCCGGTATTGGCGGCTGTCCGAACGTGGGCGGAATCTGTATCGGCTGCACAATGCCCGGGTTCCCCGACAAATTTATGCCGTTTATGGACGAGCCGCCCGGTGCGCGCGTCTCCACGTTGGCGTCGAAGTTTTACGGCAAAATTATCACTCCACTGCGCCGGATGACGCAGAGGAAATTGAATCAAGAACCGCGGTGGCGACATAACCAGCCTCAGCTGACGACCGGATATCAGAGCAAATACGTCAGATCCAAGTAACAGACAGTCGACCGTAGTGCGGTCTTCGACGGTGTTGATGAACGTCCCGAATGAAAAACATTGTCCAGCCGCATTCGCGGCGGGTGAATCGTGTCTGGCTGCGAAAGCGGCCTGGAAGCCTCGTGTCAGAATCAAATTCCCATCCGAGCATCGATTGCTCACCAGGAGTCCGTTCATGGCCACGACAGTCCAACCCAAAAAACGAAATCGCGCGGAAGGTAGTAATCTCGTTGAGATGAACTGGGATCCGATCACTCGCATCGTGGGTAGCCTCGGCATCTACACCAAGATCGATTTTGCCAATCGGAAAGTGGCCGAGTGCTTCAGCACGTCATCGATCTTCCGCGGCTACAGCGTCTTCATGAAAGGGAAGGACCCTCGCGACGCCCATTTTATCACCAGCCGCATCTGTGGGATCTGCGGCGACAACCACGCCTGCTGTGCGAACTACGCTCAAAATATGGCATTTGGAGTGCGGCCACCGGCACTCGGTGAATGGATTGTCAACCTGGGAGAAGCGGCCGAATATATGTTCGACCATAACATCTTTCAGGATAATCTCGTCGGTGTCGATTTCTGCGAGCAGATGGTTCGCGAAACCAATCCCGGGGTGCTCGCGCTGGCCGAAAAGACGCCCGCCCCCCACGCCGCCGACCATGGCTACAAGACCATCGCCGACATCATGCGAGCATTGAACCCGTTCACCGGCGAGTTCTATCGCGAAACGCTGTTGGTCAGTCGCTACACGCGGGAGATGTTCTGTCTGATGGAAGGACGCCATGTCCATCCTTCGACCTTGTATCCCGGAGGTGTCGGTACGGTTCCGACCGTTCAGCTGTTTACCGACTACATCGTACGCCTGATGCGGTATGTCGAATTCATGAAAAAGTGTCTGCCGCTGCACGACGATCTGTTCGACTTCTGGTACGAGGCCTTGCCCGGATATGAGGAAGTGGGCCGACGGCGAATTCTGCTGGGATGCTGGGGATCGTTTCAGGATCCGGACGACTGCGACTACACCTACCAGCGGATGAATGAATGGGGTAACAAGATGTTCGTCACCCCAGGGATCGTGGTCGATGGAAAACTGGTCACCACGAATCTGGTGGATATCAATCTTGGGATCCGGATCCTGCTGGGCAGTTCTTACTACGAAGATTGGGAAGATAAAGAAACGTTCGTGAAGAACGATCCATTAGGGAATCCCGTTGATCAGCGACACCCCTGGAACCAGACGACGATTCCGAAGCCGCAAAAACGGGATTTCAATGGAAACTATACCTGGGTCATGTGTCCGCGCTGGTTCGACAAACGGACCGGCGATTACCTGGCACTCGATACGGGTGGCGGACCGATCGCCCGCTTCTGGGCTACAGCGCTGGCCGGCAAAGTGGACATCGGCTATGTGAAAGCGACGGGCCAGAGTGTCAAGATTTATCTGCCCCAGACGGCGACAAAACCCGAAGTCGAGTTTGAATGGCAGATTCCGCAGTGGAGCAACGCGATCGAACGTGATCGAGCCCGGACCTATTTCCAGGCCTATGCCGCGGGATGCGCACTCTATTTCGCCGAACGGGCGATGAAGGAATTGCACGCGGGGCGGACGAAGACTTGGTCGGAATTTGCCGTTCCCGACGAAGCCATCGGTTGCGGCTTCCATGAAGCGGTACGTGGTGTGTTGTCGCACCACGTCGTCATCCGTGGCGGGAAGATCGCGAACTATCATCCTTATCCGCCGACACCCTGGAACGCGAATCCGCGCGACATCTATGGAACCTTGGGGCCTTACGAAGACGCGGTCCAAAACACGCCCATTTTCGAAGAGAACGGACCCGAGAACTTCAAAGGCATCGACATCATGCGTGCCGTTCGCAGCTTCGATCCTTGCCTTCCTTGTGGAGTCCACATGTACCTGGGGAATGGAAAACATCTGGACATGCATCATTCGCCCATGTTCGGTCAGCACTTCCAGCAAACGTAACCAGACTTGGTGCCGGAGGACGCGCCGAGTGAGTCCAGGTTCATCCTGGCCAATCGGCGCGTCACTCGCCGTGGTTCGCAGA
Source organism: uncultured Schlesneria sp. (assembly GCA_903871875.1). GTDB lineage: Bacteria > Planctomycetota > Planctomycetia > Planctomycetales > Planctomycetaceae > Schlesneria. The sequence continues at coordinate 17,997 of CAIQIR010000163.1, read as the reverse complement.
CAGATTTCATTTCACTTTCACAGATCGGCAGATTTCCATGATCGACGAAGATTTGCTGCAACCGCGATGGGAAATGATCGACACGCTGGTTGAGCGGCTCGAGCACGTCGCTGACGAGGAAACTCGCGACACCGCGACCGAGTTGGTGCAATTGGTCATGGAACTGCACCGAACAGGTCTGGAACGTCTGTTGAAGATCGTGACCCAGCAAATCGCCACCAGCGACGGCGCGCTGCTGCGGCTGGCGGAAGACCAATCGGTTTCCGGATTACTGCTGCTGCATGGATTGCATCCTGTCGATCTGCCCACTCGTGTGGGTAAAGCTCTGGACAAAGTACGACCGTATCTCAAGTCGCATGGCGGAAATGTGGAGCTGGTGGAAATCGACGATGGCGTTGTCCGATTGCGACTGCAGGGAAGTTGCCACGGCTGTCCATCCTCAGCCATGACGTTGAAGATGGCGATCGAAGAGTCCATTTACGAAACGGCTCCGGACATTGCCGGGCTGGAAGTGGAAGGCGTTGTACCGCCCTCACCGAAGGGCTTTATTCCGGTGGAAACACTCGAACGCGCGGCCGAGGACAGTTCGGCTTCCCAGTGGGAGGAAGTCGGTGGTCTGCAAGATCTGGCGGATGGAGAAGTCGACACGCGAGACCTGCACGACCAAAGCGTCTTGTTTCTGCGTTTGAATTCCGGATTGTACGCCTACCAGAATGATTGTTCCCGATGTGGAAAGCCGCTGGAAACGGGAAGCCTGGCGGGAAGTGTCCTTTCGTGTCCGGATTGTGGCGCTCAGTTTGATGTGATGCGCGCCGGTCGTTGTCTGGACGCACCGTCACTGCATCTGGAACCGCTGCCGTTGCTGCAAACCGGCGGAACGACACGTGTCGCACTGGCGGTGTCACCATGAACAGCTCAAGCAGTTCGATGCTCAAGACGTTCGCCACACTGCGAAAGTTCTCTGGACAGCGGAAACCTCCCGTCGAACGCTGCGAACTTTGCGGGCTGGAATTACCGCCCGAACACGATCATTTGGTCGAACCCCAGAGTCGGCGGCTGCTCTGTTCGTGCATCGCCTGCGGACTGTTGTTCTCGGGATCCACCGAGCTGAAGTACCGTCGCGTTCCCCGCGACGTTCGCCGGTTGAACGACTTTCAATTGACCGATTCCGATTGGGACAGCCTGATGATCCCGATCAATATGGCCTTCTTCTTTTTCGATAGTTCGGCCAAGAAAATGGTCGCCTTCTACCCTAGCCCCGCAGGCCCTGTGGAATCCTTGCTGCACCTGGACAAGTGGCACGAGATCATTCGCGGCCATTTAGCATTGAACACCATGCAACCGGATGTGGAAGCTTTGCTGGTGAACCGGATGGGCTCACGCGTCGGGTTCTTGACGGATGACTATTTCCTGGCGCCCATCGATCAGTGTTACAAGCTGGTCGGCTTGCTGCGGATGCACTGGCGCGGACTGTCAGGCGGCACCGAGGTTTGGAAACGCGTGCGTGAGTTCTTCGACGGGATCCGGCGGACGGCCAAATCGGATTCGGAGGATGCCCATGTCTGACATTGATTTCTCCGTCGAGGGTGCGAATTCGCTGGAACATGCCGCCGTTCCGACACTTGTTCTCAAACTTCGTGTCCGCGGCGGACAGGCAAGATCGATTCAAAATGTGCTGCTGCAATGCCAGATTCAGATCGAATCCGTCCGGCGGCAATATACGCCCGATGAACAAGCGGAACTAATTGATTTATTTGGCACGCCGGACCGTTGGGGGGAAACGTTACGCAGCATGCATTGGACTCGCGTCGGGACGCTAGTCCCGCCTTTCGAGGGCGAGACGCTCGTCGATTTACAGGTACCTTGCACATACGACTTTAATGTCGCGGCGACGAAGTATTTTTATGGATTGGAACAGGGAGAAATCCCGCTGTTGCTGCTGTTCAGCGGTTCGATTTTTTACCGCGAAGAAACGGGGTTACTGCAAGTGACGCAGATTCCTTGGTCCAAGGAAGCGCGATATCGCCTGCCCGTGTCAGTCTGGAAGCGGATGATGGAATTCTATTATCCGAACTCGGCCTGGCTTTGCCTGCGACATGACGTGTTCGCCCAGCTTTATCAATTCAAGTGTCTTGAGGGAATCCCCACTTGGGATCAAACGATTCAACGTTTGCTGTCATTGAAAGCCCAAAAGGTGCCGTCATGAAACAACCACTGGTCGATCGAATTACACAGGCGGTGCTCTACGAGGGCTATTTGTTGTATCCCTATCGAGCCTCGGCGGTAAAAAATCGCCAGCGGTTCAATTTCGGCGCAATTGTCCCGCGAGACTATAGCGAAGCTCATTCGGGTAACGAATCTTGGACCATGCAGACCGAGTGTCTTTTGCGAGGGCCCGCGCCTTCCGTGCGAATTCGAGCCCGCTTCCTGCATCTGCTTCAACGGCAGGTAGAACAGTTCGTCGCCGCGAACCCATTCAGCCCGTCAATGCTGGGGCGGCCGACACGGCCGGTCGACTTCCTCGAGGTGGATCAACAGCGTTATCAGACCTGGCAAGAAGCCATTGAACGCCAAGTCGATTCCTTGGATTTGATAATCCAGGATCTTTGCGGCGCCACCCGTGAAATCCTGTTCAAATTCGGCCCCAGTACCACAACGGAAACGATTTGCGGTATCGATCAAAAACAAGCGGGGCTGGTCGTTCGAACTCAGCAAGAACTTTGGGGGACGGTGGCCGTAAAGGCGACACGACTAGCGGATGATCTTCATCGGCTGCGAGTCACCATTCGTAACGAAACGCCGCTGCCCGATGCCGATTCGCTGACTCGCGAGCAAGCGCTCTTATCCTCCTTTGCTTCGACGCATGCCGTATTGACGGCCACGGAAGGACAGTTTTCTTCGTTGTTGGATCCTGAGCCAGAATTGGTCCAGGAGGCGGCCGAATGCCAGCAACATGGCTGTTGGCCCGTGCTAGTCGGCGAAAACGACGACCGCGGAACGATGCTCGCGTCGCCCATCATTCTTTACGACTATCCGCAGATCGCCGAAGAAAGTCCGGGGGACTTTTTTGACGCCACAGAAATTGACGAAATGCTGATGCTGCGAATCATGACGATGACACCTGAGGAACAACGAGAAATGCGGTCGGTCGACGAACAAGCACGACGGCTATTGGAACGAACGGAGAGCTTGCCAGAGGATTATCTGGAAACACTGCACGGTGCCATGCGAGGAATGGGATCGATCAACGAATCGCAAATGGCTGCGGAAGAAAAGGGAGTAACATTGAAATGAAGGACGACTTTTCCTGGCCAGAACAGAACGAAGACACGCCACTGGAGTCTGTTCGCGTGTTCGGAGTCGATTTACGCGCGGGTGAGAAGGTCCGCCTGTGGCCGAAGCAACGTGGTGACATCATGGATCTCGCACTGCGAAAGAAGGTGGCGACGATCGAAGCCATTGAACAGGATTTTGAAGGCCAGATTCACCTGGCCGTCGTCCTCGATGACGACCCCGGTCGCGAGTGGGGTTTGCAGCGACAACCCGGTCACCGCTTTTTCTTTTCCACCGAAGAAGTGGAACCGATGGCATTAGCCGACAATCGACAGGAGGCCCCTTGATGCTACCTCGGATCTTAATCGCGGGGATCGGGAACATCTTCCGCGGGGATGATGAATTCGGCTGTGAAGTGGTTCACCGACTGTCACACCGCAAATGGCCCGATGGCGTCTGCGTCAGAGACTACGGGATACGCGGCATGGATTTGGCATTTGTACTGACGGAGGGTATTGAGACCACGATCCTGGTGGATGCCACACCGCAAGGAAGCACCCCAGGAACTGTCTACACGATGGAATTAAGTCTGGAAGATGCAGGTGAATCAAATCTATTGATCGACGCCCACAGTATGCATCCGTTGAATGTGCTGCGAATGGTACGGACATTGGGGGGAAATCCCGGACGAATTCTGCTGGTGGGATGCGAACCGGAAGATCTGGGTGATGAACTCGAAGGGAAGATGGGACTGAGCGAACCGGTCCGCACAGCGATCGATATTGCCTGCCATCGAATTGAAGAATTAGTCGAGGAACTATCTCGGGACACGGACGACATCTCAACGATGTCTTCGGGCGACACCTCGTTCACGCAGGAAGCCGTGACGCCAAGCGGAGGGGAGCTTCAATCATGAACGCCGTTTTTGCATTCGGGGAATATCTGTTTGCCATCATCTTGGGGATCTTCATCTTCCTCTGGGTTCTGTTGTGCATGTTTGCCGAGCTTCCAGGATTGCCGCGTTACCTGCGCATCAGAAGCATGTGAAAGGGGCTGATCGGGATGCATGAATTATCGCTGGCAATGAGCATCCTCGATATTGCCGGTGAAGAGGCGGATCGTCGAGGGGGCGCCGTCATCAAATCGATCTATTTGAAAATGGGACCATTATCCGGCGTCATCAAGCAAGCGTTGGTTTCGGCATTCGATCTGGCTCGCGAAGATTCGCCGTTTGCCGATTCGCAGTTGATGGTGGAAGAGGTGCCACTGGTCGTGATGTGTCACGTGTGTCAAACCGAAAAAATCCTGCCAAGCCTTCAAGACTTCTGCTGTCCCGAATGTGGCACCCCTTGTGGTGATGTCATCAGTGGCCGCGAATTAGAAATCGTGGCGATGGAGATTGAAGAATGACCATCCAGGCGACAACCCGAATGGTGCAAGTGAGAACCCAGGTTCTGAAGGCCAACGACAATGACGCACGGGCCTTGCGACAACGATTCCATGACAGTGGAGTCTATGTCGTCAGTCTTGTCTCCAGTCCCGGTACCGGGAAAACCATGTTCCTGGAACAGACGCTGAAAATGCTTCGCTCACGCTATCGCTGCGCGGCATTGGTCGGAGACCTGGCAACCGAAAACGATGCCAAGCGATTGGCGCGAGCGGAAGTTCCCATCAGACAAATCATCACCGGTTCTGTTTGTCATCTGGAAGCGTTAATGGTGAAGGACGCGATTGCCGACTGGCGATTGGAGGATCTCGATTTTCTGTTCATCGAAAATGTCGGGAACCTCGTTTGCCCGGCAACCTACGACTTGGGCGAGGACCTGCGATTGGTGCTGTTTTCGGTGACAGAAGGAGAAGACAAGCCCCGCAAGTACCCCACCATTTTTAATACGGCCGATGTCGCCGTGATCACCAAAGTCGAATTGGCGGCGGCAGTGGAGTTTGATCGCGAGGCGGCCTTTGCGAGCGTGCAGGCGGTTCGACCTGGCATGCAAATCCTGGAGGTTTCGGCCAAGACGGGCTTCGGAATGCCTCAATGGCTGCAGTTTCTCGAATCAAAGCGGGCTGAGCAGCGGGTTGGTTCGAACTCGTAAGATTCAGGGTGAGATCGATGCGACCCTGATCCGCAATAACGACAACACGGGAGAATAATGGAGGTAATCATGCATCTGCCCGACGGTATTCTCGACCCCACCACTTGTGTCTGTACAGGAATTGTTTCGGCCGCCACAGTGGGATATGCCGTGCATCGCGTGCGCACGGAACTTCAGTCTGGAGCGATTCCCTTGATCGGAATGACCGCGAGCTGTGTGTTTGCGGCACAAATGGTGAACTTCCCGATTGTCGGAGGAACCTCGGGTCATTTGTTGGGAGGCGTATTGGCAGCGGCATTGCTCGGCCCGTGGGTGGGCTTAATTACGATGTCAATCGTGCTCCTCGTGCAGAGCCTGCTGTTTCATGACGGCGGCGTCACCGCCTTGGGCGCGAATATTTTGAACATGGGCATCATCGGATCGTTGCTCGGATACTCGCTGTATTCCGCGGTTCAGCGTCGTATCGGTGGGCGAATGGGAATCATCGCCGGCGCGGCTCTCGCGTCATGGTTCGCCGTTCAAATCGGTGCCATTTTGTGTTCGATCGAACTGGCGGGCAGTGGAATGTTCCGACTCGAATCGACTTTGACCAACATGGAGTACTTTCACAGCATCATCGGAGTGGGCGAAATGCTGATCACGGGCCTGGCCGTTGCCTGCATCTCGCAAGTCCGCCCGAGTCTGCTCGATCGACCGGCAGACACTCTCATGGCCACGAAGGGAATCGACGGTCTGGTCATTGCCGGAGCCGCCATCGCGCTTTTCACCTCCGTAGGCCTGTCCACCGTCGCGTCGACAAATCCGGATGGGCTCGAGGCAACAATCGAGCGATTAGGTTTCGACATGTCTTCACTGTCGGCCGTTTGGTCTGCACCTTTCGCCGACTACCAAGTACCCGGTCTGCAATCATTGGCCATATCGACTCCCGCCGCCGGAATGATCGGCATCATCGCCGTGACGATTCTCTCATTGAGTGTCATGTGGCTGACGATGTCTCGAGGGAATCGGTACGTTAAAAGGCTTTAGAAACCGGCATGGCCTTGTTGAAATCCTCGATTGAAACCTCGGATGAATGACCAGATTGGCAGCATGCCAACCGATCGGACTATTTCTCGGAACCTTCGGTGTACAAATCGATGACCCCAAGGTCATTCGACTTGCCATCGACGATCGTCACTTTGTGCTTCGATTCCTTGGGTTCGGCATAAGATCCATTCAACTTATCTTTCCGCGACTCTCCAATCGTCGGCCATCTGAATACCAGCGTATAGGTCCCCTCCGGCAGGCCATCACCTGCTTGATAGGTACCGGCGGAAAACTTTCCTTTCGCGTCGGTGATCGTGATCACCGGGCGTTTCGCGGACGACGAGCCAGCGTCGGGAAGAGCCGTCACGATCAAGCCCGCCGCGGGTTCGCCATCCACATGCACAGTCGCCGACAAGGGGGTGGTTTTGAGACGAGGTCCCCCGACCACCTTGGATGAGCAACCAACAACTACCAACGAGATCAGCAGAAACGTCACAAACACGACTCGCAATGTCATCATTCTCATCCCTACGTTTTTTCAGACTCGCCCGTGATCATTCCGATTGACCTCTCGCTTGCTCGACGAACATCCGTCGATACTTGGAAGGGGCAGCATGACGAAGTTGGCCTCGGTAAATCGTCACAAATCGATTGCCCCCCTTCGTCGCAGTCAAACAGAGGCACAAATCAGAATTCGCCAAGGATTTCGCCGCCTTGCCTCGTCACCAGGCTGATCATCGTAATATTGCTAATGTTCTCACTGATGAAATGAACCGAGCCATCACAAAGCAAGACTTGTGCCCCTCCCGAATGGAAGGAGTACAAGCCGGCGGACCAATGTTCTGGATCGTAATTCCCGTTATTGGAACGCGCATTGGAGCAATTGATCGTACACGGACCGATCGCTCCGGCACCGTCGTACAGTCGCCCGGTCAGACTCCATTGCCCGTTACTGGGATCCGCCCACGCACCGCCGCCAAAGTACGACTGCCAGTCTGCGTCGTCGTAGGGCGTGGCTGAGGTTTGCAGCTTGTTGCCGGTATAATACAGGCTGTTGCGACCGGCCAGTTCGCCGATCATCAACGTGTTGGACGTACCGTCGATGATGTCGACAATCCGCCCGCCATTGGGAGTGTAAATGGGATTCACAATGACGCCACCAGACGTCGAGCCCCCGACTGCCCATCCCTGCCAGACACCAACCGGAGTGGTGGTGCCGTTCACGTAGCCAATGAAATCGGGCTGAACCTCGGTGGTACTGATGTAGTCGATTGCGCCCGCGTTCTTCAGAGTCAAGGTCGCCGTCGCAAACGGCAACATGGTGGCGGCGACCGCGTTCGCATAGCTGACGGTATTGCTGGCGCGTGGGGTTGACGGGCAAAGGTAGGTATTCACGACGGTCTGCACGGGGAGCGCATTCGCCGGATCGAAGGCCGAAAGGTTTGAATCGTATTGATTGAAGGTATTCGCTTGATCGATGTCGGGCAGGATTGCCAAAGACCAAACGGTCGTGGTCAGCATCCCGCCCGTGGCGCCGCCATTCAAGCAAGAGGAAAACACGGGAAGAGGAAAACGTCCGTAAGAGCTTTCGTAATTGAACATCCCCAGGCCGATTTGCTTGAGGTTGTTTTTGCATTGCGTCCTTCGCGCAGCCTCGCGAGCCTGTTGAACGGCAGGCAGCAGCAACGCAATCAGCATTGCGATGATCGCGATCACCACCAGCAACTCGATGAGCGTAAATCCTTGTTTTCGCATCAAACCGGCCGGCCCCATCATCGTGACGACTCCAAACAACAAGGAATCGTGGAATAAAAAACAAAGCCAAATCCCGTCGACTCTCAATGCTCGATCGTGTGTGAAGATTAGTGGAAGCGAGGGAGAATAGAAGACATCGTCACAGATTGCATGTTCTAATTTTTTATCACCAAATGGAATTGTCTGCGATAAGTCGCATGCCTGTCCTGTAATACGATTGTCGCACTGAGTACGGAGAAAACAATCAGCATTTGTCCGGGACCGTAAGTGCACCAGACCCATTCGGTCTGATGAGGAACATGGCCGCGAAACATGCCGCAGGCCAGAATCAGGTCACTCGCTAAAAACAGCGCTCCGCCCAATGCCAGTCGAAGGAATCGCGAGTCTTGCAAAGCCATACCGCTGGTGATCCCCGCGGTTCCCGCCAACAGCGCCGAATAAGGAAGCGACGGCCAGACCAGCCCACGCGCCTCGGTTCCGGCAAGAACCACGAAGTACCAGGTGACGAGCCCAAACAATTGCCAGACCGTCAACGCGATGACGAAGGCCCGCCAACTGGTCAAACCCGCTTGTCTCGACAAAACCAGACAACCAGTGATGTACGCCATGTGTCCCAGGCCAAAAGCGGCGATTCCCCCCAGCACAGGATCGGGAAGCGGTATCCAATTCAGAAAGCCCGCATTAAAAAAATCGCCAATTGTCCCAAGCGTCATGCCCACGGCAATCCAGCAGGCATACGGACCGGCATCCGATCCCCGCCACAACAGAAAGGCCAGCCAACCAGTGACCACTAGCACAACCGATGACCCCATCCGCATCGACACAGCCGCAGGGGAACCGTGTCCGCCCGCCAGATTTCCGACAAGCATCGAGCCGACCAACAGCGTCCCCCAAACCAACGACAAGAGCACGAACCACACTCTTCGGCCGTCCGGCGAAGATGCCTGCGACGGCAGATGAGTCGGATTTTCGGAACTTAGGTTCGACGTCATGAGAAGGTCTTCGTGTGTGATGGAGAAACAGACCGTCTGCGATTCAACGATCGACTTCGCACCGCAGAGCCATGGCCATCCGGTTTGCCTGAGGGCAAGAAGGAGATCGTTCCAGGTACCCACAACATGTTTGGTGACGCCACATTTTTTGATTCACCAGTAGTCAATGGCAGTGATGGCTAACGCGAATCGCTCTTCGACGTCACATCCGGTCCCGATGCAACGCCCGTTTTGGGATCGACGGTCAAGTTCAGTTGTTCATCGTCGGCGACGTAGAATCCGTACCCATTGAACATCTCGTCATATGTCTGAGCACCATAAGGAACGGTTCGTTTGGAATCGGGGTTGTACGGATTGAAGGCCGAGTTGTCGTAATGAGCGATCGCTTCAATTCGAGTTCCTTTGGGAAGTTGCTTCTGCCCCGGAGCAAATTTGTAGGCCAATTGCCATTCGAAATTGTAGTTTGGAATCTGCAGCAACGTCTCGCGGGCCCGGGAGGGAGCCTGGGCGAAAAACGTCATGTCCTTGCCTCGAACGTGCATGTGCGAAAAAAGGCCGAGCAGCGTCACGTTTTCGTTCAATGTCATGCTGGAACGAATGGGATACGCACTGTTTCCCGGCTCGATTTGAAAGTCCTGAGGATCAAGCACAAAGTGCTTCAACTGCTTTTGAATCACCTTTCGCGGATATCGGAATCCGACAGAGATCCGACACCGTTCCTCTTTGCCAGTGGTCACATAGTGAATCTGCAATCCGAGCGATGCCCATTGCGGAACCTTGTAGGCCACACCATTGTCGTAATTGCTGAGATCCATTGGTAAACCGCCGGGGACATGGCCTGTGATGAAGGTCTGATCACCCGCCCCTTTTGCCGTCACGTAAGCCATATTGCAGTGATGCACGACGGCCGGATTGTCGGGTCGAATCTCGACCGCCTCCAGCCACGTGTCTTTAAGAAAAAGATAAGGCAACAGAACGTTCTTGTAGGGAATAAATCCCGTCGCCGGAATCGTGTGCTCTTCCGACATGGAAATGATGAGATCGGGTTCTCCGATCCGCCATTGGGATTTCGGAAACTCGCGTGCGGCGGGCGCATCCTTGGGATCACCTTCCGCGCGAGCAGACTTCACCCAGCGAACGAGCGTGTCACGTTCAGCCCGAGACAACGACGGATCGTTCTGATACGGGCCATGCTTGGGATTTGCATACCACGGTGGCATCCGTTGGTCGACGACGACTTCGGCCAGCATCTCGGCATGCGCAGCAGCATCGGCAAAGGATGTCAGCGAGAAGGGGGCTGCGGCATCGACCCGATGGCAAGAAACACATCGCCGATTCAAGATGGGTGCCACATCTTGATAAAATGTGGGCGAGGGTTGACCGACCGTGATCGGTTCAGGAGTTGTGATCAAACAACCGTCCACCGGCGTTTGAGCAACTGACACCGTTCGGCCCTCTAACAGATCTTTCAATGCCTCTTCCAGATCTCGTCGAGTTGGTTCGGGACGCGATCCTCCCAGCCGCAGTTGATCATCGATACGGCCTCGATAGACGATGGTTCGCTCGGCATTCAGCACGACCACTTCGGGTGTCCGTTCGACTCCGAGCGCCTTCCGGCACGAAAGATCGGTATCCTTCACGAACGGAAATACCGCGTCGAACTCGATCGCCTGGGCAGCCATGTCACAAAGGGTGTCTTCAGGCCCCACGTTGACCGCCACGATCTGAACTTCGCGCGAACGGAACCGATGGTCCAGATCGACCAGCTTGGGTATCGATCTTTTGACAAGCGGACATTGTGTCGTCACAAAGACAAACACGTACGCCCGCTTCGGACCAAGATCGGTGATTGACCGTTGCAGTCCGCGAATGTCTTTGAACTGCAGGCCAGCAATCGTGTCACCAATGGCAGGTGTGCGATCCGATGCCTGGACGCCAAACGCCAGACCGAGAATTGCCAGACCGAAAAACAATCGTTGCATATCGGCACCCTTGAAAGGTATCAGTCGATGGGAAATACCGGTCGTCAGGCTGCTTCGCTTGGCTCGGACCACTGACACGGTGGCCGAAGGCCGTGGCTAACAATATATCGGCTCTCGACGACAATCGTTCGTCACGGCATGGCCCGGGTCGCCTATCTTCCAGGACCTTTGGTCGACAATTCGATGGTCCCCAGATCATTCGGCTGACCAGCCACAACCGTCACTTTGTATTTGGATTCCGCGGGTTCGGCATAGGCACCGTTCAACTTATCTTGCCCCCCGGCTGTAATCGGCTTCCATTTGAATGCCAAACGGTATGCCCCTTCCGGCAAGCCGTCGCCGAATTGATACGTGGTGAAGGAAAACTTTCCGTGAACATCGGCAGCGGTAATGATCGGCGATTTCTTTTCCGACGCCCCCGCTTCGGGATAGCATTCCACAGTGACCCCCGCCACGGGTTCGCCGTCCACTTGCACAACCCCGAACACGGGGCTGGTTTTCAAACGAGTCCCTCCAGCAACACCGGACGAACAACCGGAAAACACAAGCACCCCCACCAGAAACACCCCCAAAGTGACGTACTTTTTCATCAATCAAATTCCTACGGTTTTGCAGAATTGCCCGTGATCACCAGATCAGCCGCTCGATATGAACAGGCAATATCCAGCGACGTTCGGAAATCACCTGACAAATCTGGAGAATGAAATAACAGATGCGAGTCGTCTGACCCGCATCTGTTCGCCGCAATACGACCGACGCGAAAATCAGAATTCGCCCAGGACTTCGCCGCCCTGTCTTGTCACAAGGCCAATCATGGTCACGTTGCTGATATTCGCACTGAGAAATCGCACGGTGCCATCACAAAGCAATACGTGGGCGCCACCCGCGTGGAACCCGTACAGACCCGCCGAAAAATGGTCTGGATCGACACCACCAAGAGCAGAACGCGAGTTCGAGCAATTGATCACACACGGACCTGTCACTCCCGAACCATCTGGGTTACGTCCGTTAAGGCTCCAGACCCCGTTATAAGGGTCTGCCCAGGCACCACCCCCAACAACGAACTGCCAGGTTGCGTCGGTATCGGGAGACGAGGGTATCGGAGTTGTCGGCGCCTGAATCTTGTTTCCAGTGACATACAGTGCATTGCGACCAGCCAGTTCCCCAACCATCACCGTGTTGGACGTGCCGTCGACGATATCGGCAATCCGCCCCCCATTGGGATTATAAATGGCCCCCGGAATAAAGCCCGCATAGGTCAGGCCGCCTGATGCCCATCCCTGCCAGTTACTGTCGTTGGCAGCACTGCCATAGGTGTCAATGAAGGCAGGCTGCACCTCAGTCGTACTGATGTAGTCGATTGCACCTGCATCCGTTAGACCCACCGCCGCCGTGGTCGTTGAGCCAATCGAGTAGGGGTTCGAGTACGTAATTTTATTGCTGGCCCGCGGTGTCGATGGACAAAGATAAGCGTTCACGACGGTCTTCACAGCAGGCGCATTAATCGTGTCGTACGCGGACAGGTTGGAATTGTACAGATTGAAAGTATTCGCTTGATCGATGTAGGGCAGGATCGCCAACGACCAGACAGTCGTTGTCAGCACCCCTCCCGTGTTTGGCGTACCATTCATGACAGAGGAAAATACGGGCAGAGGAAAGCGCGAATACGTGCCTTCGTAATTGAACATCCCCAGCCCAATCTGCTTGAGATTGTTTTTGCATTGCGTCCTTCGTGCAGCCTCGCGGGCCTGCTGAACGGCAGGCAGCAGCAGTGCAATCAGCACGGCGATGATCGCAATCACCACCAGCAATTCAATGAGCGTAAATCCGCGTTTTCGCAACAAACTAGTCTGTCTCGCCATCGTAAACGACTCCAAAAGAAGTGAACAACAGAGCCAAAGCCAACAGGCTTTTAAAACGTAGACGCACCAGAAACGTGCACAATTCGTCGAATTGAGAAGACCCGCCGGGAGCGACAGAAAAACCTGAACGCTGCTCTCACGCGAAAACAAATTCATCAAGGTTGCTACGATGCAGATGTGGATAAACGAAGATCACCGGCTGAGACGCGGATTCCCCTTCGAAAATGCGCAAATTTGTTGGGAAAAATTAAAAAACAAATTAGGATGACATAAGTCCCGTCTTCAAAATGACATACACACCACCTGTGAGGTCATCGACAATTTAGCGAGGGGAATTCGCTCCCGGCGGTGGGATAAGCAATGGGACAGTCCGCGATCCGCAGGGGAGGAATCAGATGCCAGGTTCGACGAACATCGACGCGGGTGAAAACTTTGCACGCTTGCTTGTGCAGTACGACCGCGCCGTGTTCCGGTATATCCTGACGTTCGTCGGCCGGCATGCCGATGCCGAGGAAATCCTGCAGCGCGTGGCCACTGTGCTTTGGCAAAAGTTTTCTGAATACGACCCCACTCGCTCCTTCTTGCCGTGGGCCCAGCGAGTGGCGTATTTTGAGGTTCTGAAATTCAGGACCGAAGCGGCTCGCAACCGGCTGATCTTCCGAGAAGATGTCCTCGAAGCCTTGGCCGACACCCGGGAAACGCTGAACCCGGTCCTTGAATCGCAAAAGCTCGCTTTACGAGAATGCCTCGGAAAAATCACACCGGATGACGCCGAATTGCTCAGACGTCGATACTGTGATGCCGAGACGATTGCGGCACTGGCCGCGGAGAAAGGACGAAGTCCGAAATCGTTTTACCGCAGACTGGATCGACTTCGAGACCTGATTGCCGACTGTATCGAACGCCGAATGGGCTCCGTCGGCCCGACATCGGCCGCAGACTGATGTTCGAATCAACGCTCCTCTTGGAAATCACCACGCAATGACCGCGTTCCAGGAATTCATGACGGAAAAAATGGGGTAATGCCTTGAGCAAAATTGATGAGGCTCGTGAACGCGAACTGTTCCGACAGCTCGTCGATGGCAGCCTGTCTGCCGACGAGTTTTCGGCCGTGGAACAACGTCTGTTGTCGGATCCCGGTTTCCGCGAACGGTACATTCGCGCGATCGACATCGAAGCCGGTTTGTACGAAGCCTTCAACTTCCCCGGAACTTTTTCCACCACCGTCACTCGGAAGAAATCGCCGATCGAAGTCTTCCTGATGGTCGCCGCCTGTGCGACGGTTTTGTTCGGTTTCGTCGGTTGGTTGTTCTGGATGTCCGGCGCGCCCAATCCGAATGCCGCCGCCAGCCTGCTGCCGCGACTGAAGCCGGTGGCCATTGTCACCCAGTTACATCAAGTTGCGGAGAACCCGGCGAGTCCGCTCGAGATTGGTATGAAAATCAGGCCGGGTCTGCTGAACGTGGCCACGGGTCAGGTCCAATTTGAATTCTTCAATGGTGCTCAGATCAATGTCGAAGGACCGGCAGAATTGCATATCCAGTCGGTCGACAAAGCCACGTTGATCTCAGGCAAGGTTGCTGTCCGAATTCCGCCGGGGGCACGCGGTTTCGTCCTCAATACGCCCAATGCGGCCGTTGTCGACTTGGGGACGGAATTCGCCGTTTTCGTCGACAAACAAGGAACAAGTGAGGTTCATGTCGCGGACGGCGAGGTCGCCGTCTCATTGCTCGGCAACGACGGAAACACGTTAAAAAGCCTGCGGATCACCGAGGGGATGTCGGTCCGTGTGAATCGGAAGCCAGCAGGCTTGGAACGGATCGACGCTCCCAGCGTGACGCTGCCTGGGCTACAAGCCCAAATCGCGACCCCTCTTCGCGTGAATGAAGACTATGTCCGGTCGATTCGAGCATCGCGTCCCGCCATCTACTGGCGATTCGAAAAACTCGTCGACGGGCGCGTGCCGAATGAAATTAGCCCGCGTTGGTCGGGAACAATCCATGCCGCCCCTGACGATCCGTCGGCCATTGTCGTCCACGATGGGATGGCACGGTTTACGCCTTCTGAAAAACCACATCGCCTCGAACCGGACGACACGATCCCCGGTTTCAACCACGAATCGTTTACCCTGGAATTCTGGGCCAGCCTCGACAATTTCCATTGGGCATCGCTCGTTGCCGTGGTCCCCCAACCGACGGCGGAAATTGAGGACGCCGTGGCACGCAACCGCCACATGACGCTGATCGAATTACCTTACAACAGCTCGTTCGTTTGCTCACCAGGATCGTTCCGTTTTCTCTATCGCCATCCTCCGGGCAACAGTGGCGGTACCAATCTGTTTTCAGACGGCGATTGCTCGCCCGGCCTCTGGCACCATCTTGTGGCCATCAAGACGCCCGGGCGGATCAAGCTATTCCTCAACGGCAAGCTGGTGCGTCATTTTGCGGAAACCTCCGCCTGTGACGAAGATCCTTACCGGCTTCTTGTCGGTGGACTGGATGAGGGGCTTTGCGACAGGCAACTCTCGGGAGCGATCACCGAATTCGCAGTCTACCTCAGAGCACTCGAGGACGAAGAAATCAAAATCCACTACCGCGCCATGACCGCGAATCGATCGCCGAACTGATAATCCGAGAACGGACTTCGGTGAGTTCTATTCATTCCAAAGAGGTGCCTTGGTGATTCACAATTTTGGCCGAAATGTCTCATTCACGCCGGAATTCTGTCTGACACCTCGTACCGAAGCAGAAGTCTTGCAGATTCTGGAAGACCATCGCGACAAACGAATCCGGGTCGCAGGTCGATTGCATTCCTGGAGCGAGGCCGCGCGAAGCGACGAAGTGCTGCTCGATCTGCAACTTTTGAACAGCGTCCAAATCGAACGACGGGCTGGTCGCGTGTGGGCCTCAGTCGGGGCGGGTTGCCAGATCAAGAAACTTTTGGCGGATTTGGAGCAACTGGCGAAGGTCACGACGCCTTCGGTGGGGCTGATCACCGAACAGTCGATTGCGGGAGCGATTGCGACGGGAACGCACGGATCAGGCAAACACAGCCTCTCGCATGACATCGCCGAAATCCGTATCGCGACATTCGATCCGGTCTCGGGCCAGGCGGTGATTCGCACGATCGAAGACGGACCCGAGCTCAAGGCGGCCAGATGCTCGCTCGGTTGTCTGGGCGTCATTCTTTCCGTCGGATTTTGGTGCCGGCCCCAATACAATGTCGAAGAACATTTCGCCCGGTATACAACCATCGAAGAAGTATTGGCCGCGGAAGATCAATACCCGTTGCAGCAATTCTATTTTACTCCCTGGTCGTGGGACTTTTTTGTACAGCATCGCCGCGAGGTCCAGTCGCCGCGCAGCAGGCTGGCAGGGCTTTATCGCCTCTATTGTTTGCTGAATCTGGATATTTGCACGCATCTCTCGGTGATCGCACTGGCTCAGTTTCTGAGAAGTCGCCGCTGCATCCACATTTTCTTTCGACGGATCTTGCCGCTGGCGGTTGTCCGCAATTGGAAGGTCGTGGATCGGTCGTACCGCATGCTCACCATGAAGCACGAACTCTTTCGCCATATCGAAATCGAAGTTTTCGTCAAACGTTCACGATTATCAGCCTCACTAACATTTGTGGAGCAGTTGCTGCGATACGCCGATGGCGATGAACACGCGTTTTCTGACACGGTGCGTGACCAATTGCTGCAGCACGGATTGTGGGAATCACTGGCACCGCTGCGCGGTCGATTCACCTATCATTACGTCATCTGCGTCCGCAAGGTCTTACCCGACGAGACCTTGATCTCGATGGCCAGCAGCGACGACGAACCGTATTACGCGATGAGTTTCATCAGCTTCGCTCGGACGGACGAACGGGACGGCTTCTTCTGTTTTGCCAAGTGTCTGGCGGATTGCCTGGTGGCCCTTGATGCCGGTCGTCCCCACTGGGGCAAAGTCTGCCCGTTGACCGCCGCACAAGCGGATGCCTTGTACCCCCATTTACCCGAGTTCCGCCGCATTGCGCACGACTTCGACGAAAGCGGCCAGTTCCAAAATGATTGGGTTGCCAAGGTGTTGTTCGGGCGTTCCGATCAACGGAAAGGAGATCCGTCGTCAGTTCACGACCAACGGCCTCCCCAATCGCCCCACCGAGATCATGCTGAAAACGAAACCAGCGGCGTCAGCGGTTTGGCCTGAGAGATTGGATCTTGCTCGACGGGATCATTTCATGCCGACGGAATGGGCTTTCGCAATTTGCGGTTTTGAGAGCAGCAGATAGGCCGAGAGCAGAGTCAGTGGCAGGACCACGGACCAGTAGGGAATGACGCCGAATTCCGTTTCCTCGCCGCGCGTGTACTTGCTTTCTCCGGCGCCGAAATGGAATCCCTCCCATTCCCATCGCCATTTCACATCGACGTAATCCGAAGGGACGAATCGGACTCGCAGGCCCTTGTCGTCGTATCGGAATCCGTCAACTTTTGAGATCTCGGCAGAATTCCAGCCAATCAATGGGATGCCATCAGGCTGCGTGATTGTTCTTAAATACCAGAGACTGCCATCGATGGAGCTGATTTGATTCAGCGACTGACTTCCTCTCATCAGCATCGAATCGAACTTGAACGAACTCCGAACCCATCCGACCATGAACATCAACGCGCAGACCAGCAGGACAATTCCCGACTTTCGTCGCCATCCAAAGAAAAAGTCTCCCATGATCCTGGTCTCGCTCGCAAACAATCCTGGGCAGGTAGATTAAATTAGCGTAACAAAAACCGCCGGTAAATTGCACGACTTAATCTCGAGACGGCCCTCCCGACCCCTCGCCTACTATCACCGACAGTCAGGGCATAAAGCAGACCTCTGACGTCCGCCGGACGACATCCAGGAAAATTCCCCGCTGTTCATGGCTGGCGGTGATCTCCAGAAACACCAGTTCGTCCGCACCTTCCTCTTCATACTGAGCCGCTATCTGAACAGGATCGCCGGCGTCGCGTCGATTCAGAAAGTTGACCCCG
>CAIQIR010000162.1 GCA_903871875.1 uncultured Schlesneria sp. | reverse complement strand
TCGTCAAAGCCTCTTTGAATACATCGAAACCTTTTACAACCGTGTCCGAAGGCACTCGAAACTCGGGTATCTGTCACCCGTCAACTTCGAGCAAGCCGTATAACCCTAACCTCGCGCCCACATTTCGTGGGTAAGTCCACCCCCCCCCAGTTCAGAATTGTTTCGCATTACTCTCTACTCTCTATCTATAGCTGTCTCTGCTGTCTCTATAGAAGCACAGGGGAATCGTGATCGCCGACACGGGCAGCTGAACAATCGAGCGACGCCCCATTCTTTTGGGGCCAGGCGGCCAGCTCCAAGCCGGTCATTCCTTGGTCCTGCTCTCTTCTCTACTCTGAGACCGCCGCGTCCCGCGATTTGTTCCATTCTTCCTGGCAACAATGCAATTCGCGCAAAGATGTCGGCTGAGCCTGAAACTGTAGGAGAATTCGGTTGTTCTTCGATTTTGCTCTTTTCTCATTATGCACCACGGAAACTGGCGCCACCTTGCTCGAATGTTACGAAGTTTCTGATTGCGCATCCGTGGAATTCCACTGATACGCGTCTCTGGGGCTGCGAAACCGGAGTTTGTGGTGCGAGTCGTCTTGCCGGTCACAATTCTTACGTTCGTCGAACCGTGCTTTCGACGTTCTCACGGAGATGACGGCAATTTCGGTAATTTAACGCGACTTTGCAGAGAAACCGCGGCGACAAGTCAGGCAAAATGAAGTTCACCGCCAAGATCGGACAGTTCTTCCACAAAACATGTCAAGACCGAATCCTGAAAAGACGATTCAAATAGCTAGACGGTTTGCAGCGGTGCCAACGATGGCTCTCCAGATGGCGATTGATCTGGAGTTCACGAGTAGCACAGCGGAATCGTCTGGGGGGTAGGACAATCAGGTTTTTCTCAACACAGAGACTTAGAGTTTCTGTCTAAGGGAACGTGTATTCCCTCCCTCCACGGGTGTGTCGACCAGGGATCAAGTCGATGTGCCCGCCGATGCCCGACGCGTTAAGACTATTGCCGAGTGAACTGAGTCTCGAATCAATCGAGCCGCAGTTCACCCTGCGAAAGACACCGACTCCGAGCAATCGGCGGTTGATTTGAAGAGAGTAAAAACCTCGACAAAGAAACCTCGTTAACACGTTTGAGGGTGAAGATCCGGAGGGTCGCGACGCCCTTCTGTGTGAGAACTATCTAGTGATTGGAGAGCCCGCGATGAGAACGATCTTCACTACTGGACAGGTAGCAAAGATCTGCAAGGTTGCACCCCGCACAGTAAGCAAATGGTTCGATTCCGGACGTCTGCGCGGCTACCGCATTCCCGGATCACAGGACCGACGCATCCCACGCGAGCACTTGATACGGTTCCTTAAGGAACACGGGATGCCCCTGGGCGAACTGGAAGACGAAGCGATGGGCAAATTGCTCCTCGTCGGAGTCGACCCGAACGTTCGCGGCCAGATTCTCGACTTGATGCCTCCCGAGGATTACAAAATTGAATCCGCGGCGAGTGGCTTTGAAGCCGGCATCCAGGCAGAATCGCTGCATCCAGACTGCGTGGTGATTGACTTCGGCATGGGACGACACGAGGCGACGTTGATTGCGCAAAATCTGCGTAAAAACAACGAATATGCCGACGCCGTACTCGTGGCGCTACTGAGCGATGACGACACGGCCAGCGGTTTCGACCGTACCCCGTTCAACGAGACCTTCCGCAAACCATTCGACTCAGCATTGCTGGCCGAACGGATTCGGACCCTCGTCGGTCGGAAGAAACAATTGGCCTGAAGAACATAGATGAATCGTCCGGATAACGATCTGTTGTGACCAGGGACGGGTCCTCAGCAGGTTCGCGTTGCCAGACTGATGAGCGGCAGGCGTCGATGATCGACCCCTGCCGCTTTTTTCGTTTTTTCGCTGATCTCCGGCGAAAACTGATGCGGCCAACAGTCCCTGCGACAGGGGCTTGTTCCGTCGCGGCACGTCATCTCGATCAACCGGTGGCGTTCAATCCTTCGACAATCGAATGGACTTGGACCATGTCTTGCCGTAACTGCAGCAGCAAGTCGTCACGAGAGGCGAACGGCCGCACGTCACGAATCCGACGCAGGAAATCGACGTCCAGGATGGTTCCATAAAGATCGCCACTGAAATCCAAGAGGTGTACTTCCACTTTCTGTGCGAATTCGCCGAAAGTCGGGTTCGGACCAATATTCACCGCGGCGGAAAATCGCTTTCCTTCGATCGTCGAAGTTGCGGCATAGACGCCATTTCCCGGCACAAGGTTCGCAAAATCGGTCAGGTTGGCTGTGGGAAAACCCAATGTCCGCCCGCGCTCGGCTCCGTGCTCGACAATTCCCGATAATCGGTAGGGGTGTCCCAGCAATCGCACCGATTCCGTCAGGTCGCCCGCTTCAATCAGCGATCGAATAACGCTCGATGACACCAGTTGCTCATCGACAATCACGGGTGGGATAATATCGAGCGTCAATTGATGTGCGGTGCAGAATCCTCTGAGTACGGTGATGCTGCCCGCTCGGTTGCGGCCGAAAAAGAAGTTCGGCCCTTCCACCAGGCCTCGTGCTTGCAGTTCCGTCCGAACGATGGTGTGAAAAAAATCTTCCGCCGTCATCGTCAAAAATCGGGGTGTTGTGGGAAGTACGATGACGCAATCGACACCAAACTGCTGCAACAACTCGGCCCGATGTGCCATGGTCGTCAACCGGGGGGGGATGGCATCGGGACGCAGGAGCTCCACGGGATGGGGATCAAACGTCAACGCGACGGCCGGAACTTTCTGCGATCGAGCGCGGTTCACCAGCGCGGCCAGCATTGTTTGGTGACCATAGTGGACACCGTCAAAATTGCCGATCGAAACGAAACCGTCGCGATAGCAGGCGGGAGATTCAAACCCGTGCAACACGGTCATGGGCGAAAAATGATCCTTCCGAGATAAAAAAGTCTTTGGCGGAACTTGGCGTATCTGTGAAGTCAGGTTCTATCAGGCGATCGGAAGTTTGTGACCCTTGCAGCACGGTCCCCACATCAGCCTCCGACCACACCGGATGTTATTGCCGAACTCAAAAGCACGAGTACCGTGTCACGTCGATTCTTCTTCGAACAGCGCCACGCTGGCGGTGAAACCATGAATATAATTCTTGCCTCCCACGGGGCCCAACTCGCCTTGCGCGAAAATTCCTGCGAGTGGCAAAGGGCCTAGATGCTGTTGAATCAATTCCGCATCGTGATGCGGCGCGGAAAACATTCGCGTGCCACGACCATTGCAGCTGAATAACAAACTGGCGGCCGGCAGTCGGGAATGTTCCGACGAATGTCGCTCCAGCAGGCGTTTCAGGTCTGCGTCCGCCGTTTCTCCATCGCGGATTTGAAACTGCACCGTCTGGCCGACGCGAATTAATCCCCCTGCTTTGAGCGCCCCCGATTTTTTGTCGACGCCGATCACATTCAGAATCAGAAAGTCGCCGCGATGGAACGTTTCCTGGTATTCATTCAGGGCGATCCCGATATGGACACCACCTTCAACCAGCTTTTGATCGCGGGGCGGCAGCTGATGGTACAGTTCTTGTAGCCGTTGCATCGGCGACGCTCCGCCCAATTCATAGACGACATTTCGCTCGGCCTTGGTCACGACAAATGGTGAACCGATCGGTCGGCAACCTTGGGAAACAACGGTTCGCACGCGCGGTCCGCCACGAATGACCACTCCGATCGCTCCCTGGTCAATTTCGCGATCGTTCAAGAATAGTCGATTTTCCCCAGGATTTCCGCCGCTGGCCATGCCACCAATGATGGGCACATCCGGCAATTCGTCGGCCAGCAGGTCCAAGACAGATTGTGGAACGGAGCTGAACGGTTCGCCGAGCAGCAGGACGGCCCGGGTTTCGGCGGCGCGAGTCCCCAAGTCATCGGGAAGCCCGCAGCACATGTCGCCATCCGGGGTTTGTGCGAATTCCAATTGGAACGGCAGCAGATCGGCGCCGGGCAATATGCCACTCCACAGCGCGATGGCTGGACCATCTTCGTATTCGCGTTCGCCGCCGATGATGGTCTCGCCTGTACAGCCCAGCACCAGACCACCGCCAAGTCGCTCACGGATCGTGGCGGCCAAGGTGGGAAAATGATTTGCGTGGTGGTGTGTGACGAACACAAACGTCAAATCGGGCGTGCGTCCCAACTCACCGGCGACGACCTGTACAACCTCTTGAATTGCGGCGTTCAGATTTGTCTTTTCGGACACTGCTGCTGCAAACGGCATTTCCTGATCCGATCCATCGACAATAAAACAGAATCCCTCTCGACTGGCCCGATTCGAACAAAGCGACACTAACGTGAAGTCACACCGACCTTCAAGCGAGTCGACAGTCAAAGAAATTGCTCCGCCTCTGAAATCGACAAGTTCAGGGAATGATCCGAAAAGTTTTCGGAATCGAGATGATTGATGTGTCGAGACGGAAGTGGCGTCTTGAACCGGCAACGGCGCGAGCACCGCTCGGATGGCTGGGGCGCGAATATTCAGGGACGCGACAGCAGGAATCACTCCGGCCCCACGTTGGTTGTGACGAAGTCGTCCCTCAACAAAAATCGCGTTTGCGGCAGAATGGTCGTTACCGGAGATTGGACATGAAATATCATTGGCAAGAAGATCAATGGATGCCGCGGGAGTCCGCGGAATCGCCATCCGTCGGCTGGGAGGCCGGGACGTTTTCATGAAAGCGTTCGCGCCCTGTCTGGCTTCCGGGAAGAGTGCGGTTGATCGTCGGGGCACAGCCGACATCCTGCTCCGAAATGATGATTGCCCATCGGATTTGCGCGATGCCGGGGTCTCGTCGCTTGCGAAACAAAGGATGAAACCATACTTTTCGAGAACCTCGCGTTCCGCGTGTCGATTTCCCGTTTGTGATCATCTCTTTTCTCAAGGATGCAGTTATGGCCAAGGCGAAAGCGGCCAAGTCGGTCAATGAATTTCACGATTCCGAACCCGGCGATAAGAAGATGTTGGATAACACTCTGGGCCAGATCGAAAAGGCGTTTGGCAAGGGCTCGATCATGAAGCTCTCCGACAACGCATCGATGACTGTTTCGGGGATTGGTACAGGGTCACTTTCACTGGATTTGGCGCTGGGCGGCATGGGCTTTCCCCGTGGTCGAATCATCGAAGTGTACGGCCCGGAATCCAGCGGAAAGACGACACTCGCGCTGCATGCGGTTGCCAATGCACAGAAGGAAGGTGGTGTCGCCGCGTTTATCGATGCCGAACATGCGCTCGACCCGGCGTGGGCCAAGCGGCTGGGCGTGAATCTGGAAGAATTGCTGGTCAGCCAGCCTTCGTCGGGTGAAGAGGCGCTGCAGATCGCCGAAATGCTGATTAAGTCCAATGCCGTGGACATTATCGTCATCGATTCGGTGGCCGCACTCGTCCCCCGGGCGGAACTCGACGGGGATATTGGCGATTCTCACGTCGGATTGCAGGCACGCATGATGAGTCAGGCGATGCGGAAGTTGACTGGCTGTATCTCAAAAGCCAAGACAACGGTCATCTTCATCAATCAGATTCGCGAAAAAATCGGCGTCATGTTCGGTTCGCCGGAAACGACGCCAGGTGGTCGCGCGCTGAAGTTTTACAGTTCCTGCCGAGTCGATGTTCGTAAGCTGGCCGTGCTGAAAGACGGCGAGAATATGATCGGAATTCGGATGAAGGTCAAAATCGTTAAGAACAAGGTGGCACCGCCGTTCCGCGTGGCGGAATTCGACATGCTGGGTACGCGTGGTATCAGTCTTGAAGGTGACGTGCTGGACATGGCCGCCGTTTATAATGTCGTTGACCGTAGCGGCAGTTGGTACATCTATGGATCGACAAAGCTCGGTCAAGGTCGTGAAAAAGCCAGGACCTATCTCGAAGAACATCCCGAGGTGGTTACGGAGTTGAGAGAAAAAGTGATGGCGTCGTTCTTTGCGAACGGACAAAAAATGGCCGGTGGTGGTGACGATTAATGGCCTGTGTCGTCGCCAGTTGGTCAGGCATGGACCAGGCGTCGGTGCCGCGAAAAAGCTGCAGATGATCGTTGTCGAGGCCAGGCAGGAATGGCCTCGACAACGATCGAGGTGTGAAGTTCACCATGATGCGCGGACGATCGGGCGATATTCGAGGATGGCAAGAGCTGGTACGGCTGGTGGTCGTGCTGATTGTTTGCGTTGCGAGTTCGCTATCGACCGTTGCTGCTCAGGATGTCGCGGCTCAGTTGGAAGATACACTGATCAAGGTCGTCGAGCGGGCAGAACCCGCAGTTGTCAGCATCGCACGTTTCAAACCCACCATGGCCGAGCGGCTCGAGGCGAAACATCGGGCTTTCGGCTTTGGTAATCGGGATGATCGGCCTCTGGCGGAACTCGATGTGCTGCCGAACGAATTTGGGGCAGGTTTCCTGATCAGCCCGGCCAACAGTTCCGATCGGCTGATCCTGACCAATTTTCATGTCGTCCGCGGCGGGCCGATCTATCCTGAATTCCGAACAGAAGACGATACGGAACTGCGTATCCACTTCTCGGACCGACGGGGGACGTTGGGGGCAATCATTGCCGCAGATCCGCGCAGTGATCTGGCCGTTTTGCGGTTGGCCTGGGACCAGTCCGGAATCAAGCCGACCGATTTTCCGAGCCTGAATTGGGAGGCCGCGTCGGCGCCCCGAAAAGGGCAGTTTGTGGTGCTGTTGGGGAATCCACATGCCATCGCACGGGACGGGTCGGCCAGCATCAGTTGGGGACTGGTCAGCAATCTGACGCGACAACCGATCACACTCAATCGAGGTCAACTCACCGCTCACGAGGAATTGACGAATAACAGTATGCTCTACCGTCTGGGCGTCGTGATGCAATTGGATGCCCGGCTGAACCTTGGCACCAGTGGCGGGCCCGTCCTGAATCTCAAAGGGGAATTAATCGGCATCAGTACGTCGCTGGCCGCGCTCGAAGGATACGAGCAGTCCGTCGGTTTCGCGATTCCGATCGATCCCCTGACCCGTCGCATCATTCGCACGCTGTTGGCGGGACAAGAAGTCGAATATGGCATGTTGGGTGTGGCCCCCGAAGAAATCGACGGTGAGAATTTTCTCAATCTCAATACCGGCTTGCCACAGCGTTCGGCGGCATCGATCAAAAGTGTCACGCCGGGTTCCCCCGCAGACTCGGTTCAAATTGCTCCCGGCGATGTGATCGTCAAAGTGGAAGATCAGCCGGTGCGTTCCGTGGGAGATTTGATGCGGCTTGTCGGGTTGCATCCGCCGGGCAGTGAAATCAATGTGACGTTGTGGCGAGGCGGAATCAGGCGTCTCGATACGGCCAAAGTGAAGCTTGGCAAATGGCCAGTACGCGACGAAGAAGGGATTATCGAAACGAAACCTCGGTTCGCCCCCTGGCGAGGTATTTCGATTGATTATCCGACGGCGAGAGATCGCCATCGGCCTGAATCATTGGATTTTCGCACGGTCCTGGTCACCAAGGTCGCGGAAGGGACTCCGGGGCATGCCGCCCGGCTGGAACCCGGCAATTTCATCACGCACGTCAACAATACGCCCGTGCAGACCCCCGCCGAGTTCTATGCCGCGGTGAAATCGGTAACGGGTTCGGTCGTGCTGAAACTTGCCGACGACAATCGCGGAGTTCGATCGGGACGGGTGGTGGTCGTTCGCGAGTAATCGACGGACGTTGGGGCTCTAACCGATCAGCGTCGCTTCGGCGACCAATCCGGGCCCAAATCCAATCGCCACGCAGGGGCCCGACCGACCCAGATTGCGAAGGCGATCGAGCACAAACAGCACCGTGGGTGATGACATATTGCCGTGGGTTTGCATGATCTCGCGCGAGATATCTAAAGCGTCGCGCGGAATGGACATGGCATCGGCAAATGCGTTCAGGATGCGTGGACCACCGGGATGCACGGCCCAAGTCACAATCTTTTCCGGCGTCAGATCGTGTGTGGCAAGCCATTTGGTCATCCAGGGACGCAAATGTTCCGCCAGAATTCCCGGAACGCGAGAGGAAAGTGTCATGCGAAACCCATGATCGCCGACGCGCCAGGTCATCGCATCGTCAGAATCGGGCAATACCATTGATCCACTGTCGATGATTCGATCGAGTGTCGACGTACGCGAGTGATGGTTCGAACCGTTCGTTCCTGCTGCCGGCGAGGTGTCGGCTTGAACGACACACGCGCCCGCGCCATCCGCAAACAATGAATTGGCGACGATTTGTTCGGGATCCCAACCGTACTGGTAATGCAGAGTACACAGTTCGACACAGCAGACTAGCACGACCGCCCGCGGATCGGCGGCAACGAATGCACGCGCCACGCGCAAAGCGTTCAGAGCCGCATGGCATCCCATGAATCCAATTTGTGTCCGCTGGACATCGGGTCGCAACGGCAACCCCTTAATCAGTGTGAAGTCAAATCCTGGCGCGACGAAGCCGCTGCAGGTCACGGTGATCAGATGCGTGATCGATTTGGGCGAAACGCTGCTACGTTCCAACGCCTGTTTCGCGGCCGACATGGCCAAGGGCCCGGCTTTTTCGGCGAAACATTCCAGGCGTGTTTCGGTGGTGGGGCCATGTGGAAATTCGTCAGAAAAGGGAGGGAAAAATTCTTGTCGTTCCGCCAGAGCACCCTCTGCACGGTCCAAAACGACGCTGCCTCGTGTGTTCACCCCCGACATCCGGTACAGCACATTTAACATGTGTGCCTGTTCGGGTGTTGCGGAACAATAGTGAGCGGCGACTTCGCCTGCTTCTTCCTGTTCGCATTGATGTGCGGGTACAGCAGTGCCAATTCCAGAGATGACGACATTCATAGGCCGGCCAACCTTCCATGAGTGGCGAAAAACGAAACCTTCGGCTGTGGTCCATGCCCATCCGGGTCAGGAAACACGAGCGTCGAAAATCCCAAGATCAATAAGTATCGGTAAATAATGCAATTCTGTCGAGACCCGTCGGAAACGACGAAGGTCGGTGCGATGGGGAATGGCGATTTCGACTCTTGAAATGGGGATGCATCCCGGTGACACTTAGTGGTCGATGATCAGGTGGCCGTCTGGGGCCGATCGTGAAACTACTTTTCAGTAAAGAGGTTATGTTCGCCATGGCCGTGTGTTGTCGACCCTCAATGGCAGGTGGGGCGAGATCGGTCCTGAACGCGGTTACTGCTCTCGGCAGGACCGGCATGAACTGAACTGACGTGAATCGAACCGGAGGATCTCATCTTGGCCTTCGATCAAGCACCCCCGATTGATCCGCAGGTACGAATCGGTCACGTGCATCTGAAAGTGGCCGATCTGGAACGGTCATTGAAGTTCTATTGCGGTGTCCTTGGCTTCGAACTGACGCAACGATACGGGACACAGGCTGCGTTTGTTGCTGCGGGTGGTTACCACCACCACATTGGATTGAATACCTGGGACAGCCTGGGAGGATCACCCCCTGCTCTGGGAACGACGGGTTTGTATCACCTGGCGATTCTCTACCCGACTCGGCGTGCGCTGGCGGATGCGTTGCAGCGATTAACCGAGGCCGGTATTGGCCTGGACGGAGCAAGCGATCACGGAGTCAGCGAGGCACTGTATCTGCGTGACCCGGACGAAAACGGCGTCGAGTTGTATTGGGACCGCCCGCAAGCGGCTTGGCCTCGGTCGGCCCAGGGGGAAATCGCGATGTTCACTCGTCGGCTCGATTTGAACGGATTGTGGAAAGAGCTGGAGGGGAATTCAGATCTTCCCGCAGTCGACCGGGGTCCACAAGGCGTCTGACCACAAACGAAGCATCGATTACGAATCGTGTTTCGCGAGTTCTGCGCGATCCAAGAACTGATGCCTTGTCAGTTGACCCAATCGTCCGGTGCGTTGTCGGCATTGGCTCGAGTCGTGAACGCTTGAAAAATGATGCTGTCCGACGTGTAACTGCCGTTCGGCAAGTCGCCAGGGATGTCTCTCACAAAATGGACTGAGCCATCGGCAAATAACACAAACGATCCACCGACGTGTAGACTGCTGGCGTCGTCCAGGCCACCATCCGGGTCGACCGTGACATTGTTCAAATGGGCATGCACCAGGACCAGGCAGGCTGCGGGCTCGGTGGCCGTTTGTGAGGCCGTATTCTTCGGGCCACACGAGACGACGCCGGTATTGATCGCGCCGGCCCAGATCCCTCGCGACTTGCAGGTCGCTCGTTCCATGACCAGGATCGTGTGGGTCGTCCCATCGGTAATGTCGGCCATTCGGACCCGACTGTTGCGATAAAACGCCCCCAATCCCGTCAGATCGGCTGTGCCGGTTTCATCTCCACCGCAGACGGCGGCATAGCTGGAAACCGCTGCCGTTGTCACAAGCGTACCCGTCGAATTGACGATCGTCACCGGACCACCCGGCGTCAGATCAGACGGGCAAAGATAGGCGGCGATTGATGTCTGAATGGCCGGGAAGTTTTTGATCGGTTGCCCAAAATTGAATTGATTGTAAAGCGGTGCTTGATCGAGTTGAGGCAGAATCAGGGCCGACCATCCCCAACCGTTGTCGGTATCGTCTCCGCCGGGGATGGAGCCAGACCCGTAGGTCATCGCCGCACAATAACCCATGGGGAAGGTTTCAAACGCGTCATGGTAATTGTGCAGAGCCAGGCCGATTTGCTTGAGGTTGTTTTTGCACTGCGTTCGGCGGGCCGCCTCACGAGCCTGCTGCACGGCGGGCAATAACAGGGCGATCAGCACGGCAATAATGGCGATCACGACCAGCAGCTCAATCAAAGTAAAACCACTTTTGCGGCTGCGCGCTCGCAGATCGGTATCAACCATGAGAACGTCCTCAAATCGAAAGTGACGGTGATGAATTGGCTCGGACGCGAGCCTTGGACGTTGACTCATGCGAATTCTGCACCATCCACAAACCAGCCTGTTTGTGCTGTTTTTTCGAGGTTTCTTGTGCTGTGCCCCGGCGGGTTGGTGAATTTTTCCTCGCGGGTGGGGATTTCTTCGTCGTTGGTCGCTGAGCGGCGATTCCTGAAAATGCCTGCTCTTTTTCCGTGTCAGAACGTCGATCGATTCGTGGCCATCCGTGAAAACAACTGACGAAGATCCACTCGGCGGGTTCCGCCCATTGGCCGCCGACGATCGGCGGCCCGACTCTCTCTCCCTTTCTCTGAAACACGACGCCCAGGACCGGGTTTTGACGCTCCGCCGAGCTTGCTAGCCACGGTGCTGAATTTCCCGGTCACGGAAGTGTCCGTGCGACTGGAAAAACATCACAAATCGGCGTTTGCAGGCAGACACTTGCGACGACGGGAACCGGGGTCGTGAAGAGTCGCTGGAAATCTCGTCATCTGCTATCTTTTCTGACCGCACCGCGCGATTGACGGCGTGGACAACGTTTTTTCTTACAATCCGGGATGATCACGAACATTTCCGACGAATCAAATCGGCGGTCTCGCGGTCACGGTCGACAATCGGAATCGCCATGAAAACAGATGAACTTCGCGAAAAATACCTCACTTTTTTCGAGTCCAAAGGCTGTGTCCGTCGACCGAGCGACGTCCTGGTGCCCAAGGACGATCCCACAGTCTTGTTCACACCGGCGGGAATGAATCAGTTCAAAAACCAGTTTCTGGGTATCGGGCCGCTCGATTTCACCAAGGCGACCACGTCGCAGAAATGTCTGCGAACGGGTGACATCGGCAACGTTGGCATTACCGCCTACCACCACACGTTTTTTGAAATGCTGGGCAATTTCTCGTTCGGAGACTACTTCAAGCGAGAGGCCATTCATTGGGCCTGGGAATTTTTGACCGACAAATCCTGGCTGGGATTGGATCCGACTCGACTCACGGTCACGGTTTACCTCGACGATCAAGAGGCGTTTGATATTTGGAATAAAGAGATCAAATTGCCTGCCAATCGCATTTCCCGCGAAGACGAAGGCGAAAATTTCTGGCCCGCATCGTCACCTTCGCAAGGTCCGGATGGGGTCTGCGGCCCCTGCAGTGAAATCTACTATCTGCCCCCCGGTTCGTCGAAGACGGTGGAGATTTGGAATCTGGTCTTTACGCAGTTTAATCGGGTCGGTTCGCCACCCAACAATCTGCAGCCGTTGCCCAAAAAGAATATCGACACCGGTATGGGATTGGAGCGATGCGCTTCGACCTTGCAGGGCGTGCTGAGCAATTTCGAGATCGATATTCTCAAGCCGATCTGCCAGGCCGCTGGTGAGATCGTTGGGGTCAAATACGAATACGGCGCTCCCGAAGGTCGCGCGTTGCGTCGTATCGCCGATCATGTGCGGGCCTGTTCCTTCGCTCTGCACGAAGGCTGTGGACCGGGGCCCGAGAAAGAAAACTACATCGTCCGACTGCTGCTGCGTCGGGCTTCGATGGAAGGATTCTTGTTGGGCAAACAAGAACCCTTCTTGTCTCAACTCGTTCCGGTCATTGCGGAAATGATGAAGCACCCGTATCCCGAATTCAGCCAGACGATTGAGTCGGTTCAGAATGGGATTCTGGAAGAAGAAAAACAGTTTCTTCGCGTCGTCGAATCGGGAATTGGTCGCTTTCGAAAGCTGGTCGATCAGGCCATCAAAGAAGGCTCGCGAGTCATTTCGGGCGACGCGGCCTTTGACCTGCATCAGACTGACGGATTCCTCATTGAACTGACCGAATCGCTGGCCGCCAATGACGGCCTGACGGTCGATATGAATCGGTTCAAAGAGTGTAAAGAACAGCACAAACAGACCAGCGGACGTGGGGCGTTTGCGAATTCGGTCATGTCGGCCGGTCCGCTCGATACCCTTCGCAAAGCCGGTGGAACAGAGTTTCTGGGCTATGATTCAACCAGTGCCGACGCTGAAGTGGTTGGTGTCATTGCTGACGGTCAGTTGGTGAAATCCTGCGGAAAGAGTGATTCCCAGATCGCCGTGGTTTTGAATCGCTCGCCCTTTTATGGTGAAGCGGGCGGTCAGGTGGGCGACGTCGGTCAATTGATCGGCAACGGGATCGAATTTGACGTCCAAGATACACAGCGTGATGGTGAACTGCTGGTCCATATCGGGGTGCTGAAGTCGGGTTCGTTGACGGTGGGGACGAAAGTGCAGGCTTTCGTCAATGGGTCGCGAAGAGCGGGCATTCGCCGCGCTCACTCGGCCACTCACATCTTGCATCATGCCTTGCGCACGTATCTGGGCGAGAACGCTACGCAGCGTGGCTCCAAGGTGCAGGAAGATGAGTTGCGGTTCGACTTTGCTCATTCCAAGGGACTGACGCCGGAAGAACTCGTTCAGATCGAAGACGAGATCAACCTTCGCGTCACCGAAGGGGCTTCGATCGCGACACGATTGATGCCCATTGCCGAGGCACGCAACCTGGGGGCGATGGCATTGTTCGGCGAAAAGTATCCGGACAATGTGCGCGTTGTCAGCATGGGCGATTTCAGCCGCGAACTGTGCGGGGGAACGCACCTCAGCAACACGGGCCAAGTGGGATTCTGTCGACTGGTCCGGGATGAACTGGTCGCTGCAGGAGTGCGACGAATTACTTGCTTGACCGGTCCGAAAGCTTTGGATCGCGTTCGAGAAACCGAGTCGCTCGTCAAAGTGGCCTCGGCCCTGGTTAAGGCCCCGCCGGAAGAACTTCCTCGCAAGATTGAAGCTCTGCAAGCGGAGCTGCGCGATGTGAAGAAAGAACTGGCCAAACATACGGTGGCATCGCTGGCGGACGCGGCGGAACAACTCGTTGCCAAGGCTGAAACGATTAACGGTGTGAAACTGATCGTTCACAATGCCTCAGGGTACTCGCGAGATTCACTCAAAGAGTTCGTTGACCGCATTCGTGAAAAAGCCCCGTCGGTTGCGATCCTGCTCGGTCTGGTGGCCGACGACAAGGTGGCATTTATTTCTTCGGTCAGCAAAGACGTGCTGGTGTCGAAGGGGCTGAATGCCTCCGATTGCGTCAAAACCGCGGCCAAGATTTGCGGAGGCGGCGGCGGAGGCCGGCCTGACATGGCGGAGGCAGGAGGGAAAGATCCCTCCAAGATCGACGCCGCTTTGGCCGCAGGTGCCGCCTACTGTCGCAGCAAACTGGAAGCATAAGCATCACTCTCGAAGGGCGAATCATGCCGCTCCCTGATCGGAGTGAAGCGGCTCGCAGATGATGAGCATCGAGACCGATCCACCCGCGTTGAACATTTGGCGAGAGAATCAACCATGCGCATTTGGGTTGACGGTGATGCCTGCCCAGCCGTCATCAAGGAGATTCTTTTTCGAGCGGCCATCCGAGCGAAGATCGCCTTAACGCTGGTGGCGAACCAACCGATGTGGGTGCCTCGCTCAGAATTCATCACGATTCTGACGGTTCCCTCGGGACTGAATGTGGCGGATGAGAAGATTGTCGAATTGCTGGATCCCACCGATCTGGTGATCACGGCCGACATTCCGCTGGCGTCGAATGTCGTCGAGAAAGGTGCCACGGCGCTCGACCCACGTGGTGAACTTTATACTCACGAGAACATCGGCGAACGATTGGCGATGCGAAATCTGATGGACGAACTTCGCGGTGGCGGATTGGCGGCCGGCGGCCCTGCTCCGTTTCGAACAACGGACCGGCAGGCATTCGCGAATCAACTCGATCGCCTGTTAGCAAAACGTCGGCGGGGTTGATGCTTCGGTGGCAGGGGAAGCGGCCAACAATGTTGGAGCTTCAACCGTCTGCGATAAACGGATCAGCGGATCTGTCGGATTCGCTGGTTGGTGGCCAGTGACCATTCGCAAATGCTGCCATCGAGGCTTCCGGAAACGAGCTTGGTATTTGCCGAGTTGAAGGCCATGTCGGTGATGATACTCTCGTGGCCCACCAGCATGTGTGGTTGACTGGCGGAATCGGACAAATCCCACAAGCGGATTTGTTTGTCGAAAGAACTGACGGCCAGCAGATTGCCATCTTTGGAAATCGACATCGACCGTCCGAACAAAAAGTCGAGTTGATATTTCCAGACCACTTTGCCGCTTGCTACGTCAATGACATAGAGTCCACCCTGGGGGTCTGATAATGCCAGGCGGCGTCCATCGCCTGACCAGACCACACCGCGACTGTTGCCGATGATTTTCGGCAGCGTCATTTGAGGTTCACCGGTGCGTGCATCGCGGATTGTGGCCACTCCGCCGGTGGAGAGCACGAATAAGGTACGACCGTCCGGCGAAAGGCGTTTCGTCACCGCGGTGTGCGGTAGTCGGTACTCCCAGCGAGTTGGCTTTGGCTGTGTGAGTTCCCAGCCCACGCAGGCCCCTTCGTGGCTGATGACCATCGCTACTGATCCATCGTCGGAGATGTAGGCATTGGCGATCGATAACTCGCCGAAGTCGATCTCTTCGGACATGACGAATTCACCTTGCCGCAAAATGTAGGCGGCATGCCGCAGCAGTCCCTCTTGTCCCCATTGCGTCAACATGATTGTCGTGGAATTCTTCGCGGACGTTGCGACTGACGTCAATCCTTGCGGGGCAACTCGCTTCGAAACAACTTGTGAGTCCAGATGGATTTCTTCGAAATACTCGGGCCACGAATGGACCAGCAACGAGTGTTGATCTTCATCAAAGTCGAGACTGAGCACCGGATTTGTCCGTTCGTCGGACGAATCGCCAGTCTGCGCTGACGAATGCAGCTGAAGAACGGACTTGGCTTCGCAGAGTGCGAAGAGGACCAGGCCGACTACCAGGCCAACGACGAGGACCTCACGGAACGCGCCAATAAACAGAATTCCATTTCTGCCGACTCGGCGTGGACCGCCGACAGTCGAGCAACGACCGTGGTGCATGGCAACCTCCAAGGTTCACGGAGAAACACTCTGACCCTATCCGGCTCCGGAAAACTCGCTCGAATCATTCGAGCCCGTCCGGGGGATTCATGTCATTGATTGCTGATGTTTCAGCGGGCCGCGCACAAAGGGAGAAAAAAACTCGTCATGATCTTCAGTAAGAAGTGGGCTCCGATGAACGATGGTAAAACTCGATCAAGGACATATAAAACCGCTCAGAAGCCGATTCTTACGCAAGCGATTGCGGCGATACGAGGCACTTAAGCAGACTGTATGCCATTGACGGTGGAAATTCCGAAGAGTGGCTTAGAGAGCACCTGTGGCGGACATCCGATTGTCAAATTGACAATCAGAATGGTCCGTTCGGGAAGGACCACAATTCGCGTTCGGTATACCGTAACCAATGAAGCGGCACAGGTGCTGCGAGTTTGAGCGGTACTGAACCTTTGAATGCTGTTGATGCCCTCGTCGGCTGAGGAAGTCCCTCGAAGAATGAACGGAAATTTTCTTTCCAAAAAGAGGTTCTTACCGAAATCAATTTGTCTTGTCGATCGTGTGTCGAGAGGATGAAATGACGCAAACGTAAGGGGTTACTACGGCCCGACAATCGGCGAGTCCGCACATCGGATGAGCCCACTGCGACGGGATTTTCTCCCCGTTACGGTATTGGGCTTGGTAGTGTGGTAGAACGTGTCTCCAAAATTGAGATTGATGGGCCGGTCGAGACTGGCGTTTGTTGCAGCACTGTTTACGCTCGAAGGTTGATGGCATGCGTTCAAAAGAACTCGTGATCTGCGGTTTGAAGGCCGTACGTTCGCGTTTCGAAACGAATTCGGACTCGGTGAAGCGACTGTTTTTTAATCGCGCGACGGCACCCGCGATCGGCGATCTCTGCCGGTGGATGGCACAAGAACGCCTGGTCTATCGCTGTGTGGAATCGAATGAACTGGAACTGATCTCGGGATCGATTCATCATGGCGGCGTCGTGGTCGTCGTCGAACCGCAGGAGCTTCGCGTTCCACATCTGGAAGAGGTGCGTGAATGGGCCAGTCAAGGCGAAACGCTGCTGATTCTCGATCGGATTGGCAACGTTCATAATCTTGGCGCCATCATTCGCACCGCCGCGTTTTTTGGCGTGACCAAATTGATTTTGCCCAATGATCCTCAGGCGGCCCTGCCAACAGAAGCGACGTATCGCGTTGCCGAAGGAGGTCTCGATCATGTCGACGTGTTCTGTGTGGACCACCTTCTCGGTTTTATCCGAGCGATTCGGACATGTTATTGCGTCGTGGGAGCAGCAACCCATGGTGGAGATCCCCGGCTGGTTCCCGCCGTCGATCTGCCACTCGCACTGGTCCTGGGCAACGAAGAAGAGGGACTGAGTCACGACATCAGCTTGGCCTGCGATCATCTTGTCACCATCCCGGGCAGCAATCGCATAGAATCATTGAATGTTTCTGCCGCAGCGGCAGTCTTGCTGTGGGAATTCACGCGGCCGACAGTGACGGTGGATGCGAACCGCAAAAAAAATCCGCCTGGCCCTCCCGTGCGAGGCTATCGACCACGGGCTTGAGTGTCCGCCTTGCTGGTCGCCGTCCTTCCTTCCCGCAGTTGTCGGTCTTGCCAGGGGCGAACGTGATCACGGCAAATCACCTGTGCCGCAGGTGATTTCATGCACTTGCCCCCCGTGAATGCCGGTGGCCCATGCCAAGGGCTGACCCGGGCTGATTCCGATGTGAGCGGTAAATTGTTCGGAATATGCCGATTCGACGGCATACACCGAATGAATCAGAGTCACGTCCGTGAGTTGGTCGATTCTACGGCCAGTGACGTCAATCGCCTTCGAGTGCAGCGGCCGATTTCGCCGATGTTGGCGATGGGATGTGGTGCTCGAGGCAATCAAGGGGCTCGCAGGAGTCTGCGGAAGTGACAAATTGCGAAGGTACGCGACGCGCAAATCCGCGTGTTTTGGCTCAAGCAGGTGAACACTGACAGCCGATCTTCTCAGAGTACGGAACCGCTACCGCTGCGTACCTGCAGACACCCCATCGCGACGAGTCGCTTTGACATGCCGTTCTGACAGGGTTTAAAGGACAGATCGATGAGACACGCAGCTTGGATCGTCGTTGCGAGTATGCTGGCACTCGCAGTGGACTCTCGAGTAGAGGCCTCCTATTGCGGGGCCGCCAGTTACAACTGTTGTCCCACTTCTGCGTGCACACCCTGCGGCGATTACTGCGCTGCAAAAAGCTGCTGTGGAACCT
Organism: uncultured Schlesneria sp.; assembly: GCA_903871875.1. Classification (GTDB taxonomy): domain Bacteria; phylum Planctomycetota; class Planctomycetia; order Planctomycetales; family Planctomycetaceae; genus Schlesneria. The sequence goes on along the minus strand of CAIQIR010000162.1, from coordinate 73,878 downwards.
GCTACAAAACGGTTCGTGAAACGGTTTACGAGCAACAGACGATCAATTGCTGCCGCACAGTCTACGATCAATGCACCGAACAGATTCCTGTGACGTGTACCCGAAATATTCATGAAACCTGCTATCGCGACGAGTGCTATACTGTCTGCAAGCCGGTCTATCAGACCTGCTATCGCGACGTCTGCTGCACCGTGCGAAAGCCCTGCATCCAGACCTGCTATAAAGACGTCTGCTGCACGGTTCGCAAACCCTGTTTCCAGACCTGCTACAAAGACGTTTGCTGCACGGTGAGGAAGCCTTGTGTCCAGACCTGCTATCGCGACGTCTGCTGCACGATTTGCAAACCGATCTGTGAAACAAAGTATCGCGAAGTCTGCTGCACCCGGTATCGCACCGAGACGCAAACCTGCTACCGCGATGTGTGTTACACGGTCTGCAAGCCGGTTTGTGAAACAAAGCAAGTCCCCTACTGCACGGGCGACTGGGTCACGGAAACCAAGCAAGTTCCTGGTCCTGTTGTGCAAAAGTGCATTTGCGATCCCGGGACCTGGGAATGGGATCCTTGCTGCTGCCGTTGCTGCTACAAGCCCGGCTGCTGCCGCACCGTCTGTGAACAAACCTGCCGCACCGTTTGCTGCAAGCAGTGGGTTCCCCGCACCGAAATGAGAACCGTGACCTGCACGCGAATGGAACAAGAAGTTCGTCACTGCCAACAGCCCTATACGGTCTGCCGTCAGATTCCCGAATGCATCACGAAACAGGTCCCTTATAATTGCGTTCGTTACGAACAACAGACGATCACGAAACAAGTTCCTTACACGACCTGCTCGTGGACCTGCGAAACGATCACGAAGCGTGTTCCTTACACGACTTGCTCGTGGACCTGCGAAACGATCACAAAGCGTGTTCCTTACACGACCTGCTCATGGACCTGTGAAACCATCACGAAGAAAGTCCCCTACACGACTTGCACGATGACTCAACAGACTTGCACTCGTCGCGTTCCTTACACGACCTGCCGCCAAGTCTGCGAAACGAAGATGATCACCAAGACCCGCTGTGTGCCTCGTCAAATTGTCGAGACCAAGGTCATCTGCGTGCCTCGAACCGTGTGCCGTCAGGTGCCTGTTCAAACGGCCTGCAGTGCTCCTAGCCAGTGCGGTGCGGTGGCCGTCCCCGGTTGTGGTCACTAATCGACTTCGATTCGGCCTCTGAATTCCTCGAACGCCAGAAGCAGCTTCCAGCGAACGGCTTCTGGCGTTCTTGTTTTGAGAGCCTCCGCGGATCAATTCACCCGCCTCGGCTCTGGCCACGAGACCGTCAACTCACTTCGGCCGCGAGGGTTCGTCATCGCGACGAAGCGGACCATGCAGATAGATGTCCCCCTCGAGCAGTTCGACGGACGGAGCATCGAGTGACGCTGCCTGGGGAACAAAATCGAGGCCGCGACCGGAAAGCGGTGTCAGCGCAGTGGCTCCGCCGACAAGTTTCGGCGCAATGAAGGCATGCACTTCATCGATCAAGCCCGCATCAAAAAAGGCACCGAGCATCCCGCTGCCGCCTTCGACCAGAACGTTCGTCAAGCGTCGCCGCCCCAGTTCGCTCGCCACGGCCTCCAATGACGGATGTCCCGCGGCATCGGCCTCGATGACAAGGATCTCAACCCCCGCTTGCCGCAACAGATCACAACGATCTTTCGGGGCGTGTGGCGTGGTGATCACCAGCACGGGCGCTTGTGAAACGGTTCGAGCAAGCTGTGATTCGACTGGCAGTCGAGCGTTGGAGTCGATCACGATTCGCGTGGCCACGCGTAGTCCTGCGGGACGCGGCGTGAGCAGAGGGTCGTCGGCCAATGCGGTTCCAATTCCCACCAGGACGGCATCCATACGGCCCCGCAAGCGATGGACGATTGCTCGCGACGCATCATTGGTGATCCATTGGGAGTGGCCGGTGTGAGACGCAATTTTCCCGTCGAGCGACATGGCCCATTTGGCGTGAAACCAAGGCCGCCCCTGGGTCATCAATTGGACGAACGGTGCGACCAGTCGCTTCGCCTCGTGTTCCAGTAATCCCACTTCGACTTCGATCCCGGCACTGCGAAGCTCGCGAAGCCCTCCACCGTCAACATGGGGGGCGGGATCGCGCATCGCGACGAAGACTCGGCGAATTCCCGCAGCAATCACCGCTTGCGAACAAGGAGGCGTCTTACCGAAATGGCAACACGGCTCGAGTGTCACAAAAAGCGTGGCACCCCTGGTCGCAGGTCCGGCCGCGGCCAATGCGTGAACTTCGGCATGCGGGCCGCCATACGCTTGATGCCAGCCCTCGCCCAGAATCTGCCCCGCGTCGTCGACAACCACTGCGCCCACGGCCGGGTTCGGTTCCACCCTTCCCTGACCACGTACCGCCAAGTCCAATGCTCGACGCATCAGGGCTTGGGCGGTGGCGGGCGGAAGTGTCATGGTTTACTGCCCCGGCAACCAAAGTTTGCTGCCGCCGGCGGCGACCGGCTCGGCCGATCCCGGATTCCAGACTCGATCCGAGCCTTGAATGCTTCCCGGAATCATGATGTCGACCGAATCCCACGGAGATGGCACGCCGAACTGCTGCAGCATCTGTTCGATGTGCGGGCGAATTTGGGGAACCTTTGGTCCGTAGTAACTGACAAACCGCTCCAGCAGCGGCTTCAGCTCGGGATCCGCAGGATTCTCAAGTCGCGTCGCCAGTTCTGCCATGTCCCAGGTCCAGGCGTGTTGAAAGGCCGTCTTGCCTTCGGGAACGGGCAAATTGCGTCCTCGATCAATCCATGAAAAGGCTTCCTCGCGGCGTCCCTCGGCAGAACTGATATCGCTGAGCGTTCGCAGGATTCGCGCCATGTCGAATTGTTCGGCACAGGCGGGGCGGGCGACAGCGGCGGTCAGCACCTGATACAGGGTCACATCGTGCCGGATCAACATCGACCGATTGACAACGGTGATCAGTTGTTGGTCGTTCAATTTGTCGACCGGCAATCGATGCAGTTGCATGATGGACAGCCCGCCGAGATTCGTCTCGTCGGTGATTTCCAGCACGGGCAAATCGGCAATGTTCAGCCGAGCAAACAGCGGCTTCAGATCGAGCCCCTTCTCGCGACGCTGGGCTGCGGCGTCGAGCGCATAGATTGCGCCCAGCAATGCCACATGCTGCGCCGGATCAGCGGCAGCCTGAACAGGAGTCTTTCCATTCAGGACACGTAGCAGGTGATTGGGCCATTTGTCATTGACGACCTGAGCCCAGAATTGGTCAAACAATTCCCGGCGGCGGACCAGAGGAATCTGGTCTGACAGATACCATTGGTTATCCAGAATCTGCGATTCGGCGGGGAAGGCACCGGTGATTTGTGGTTGAGGCAGATCCGCCCGCCATTCGATCAAATCGCTGCTCGTCGCCGTGAGGGCCGCTTTGGCATCGTCGAGGTCTGGGCCGCGAAGTCCGGTAAGCACCAAAAAGGCGGCTTCGTTGGTTTTGGGATTCGCGTCGAAGACCGAAATCTGTCCCAGGAAACGCGGGATATTGTCGATTGTCAGTTGGCTGAAATCGGTGACTTTGTGATCGGTATTGAGGACCAGATACATGGCCACTGGGGGATGATCAAACTCGGACTCCGTCGGAGTCTTCAACCGTTGCAGGCGTGGTTGCGCGTCCAGGATGCTCAGCAGCCGCGACACCGAATGCAGTTGGGCGTGGTAAGCACACTGTTCCACGACGTCATTCGTGGTCTTGTCATCGAGAATTTGAGCGAGCGTTTCACACTCAACGGCGACGCCCACATCTCGATAATGGCGGGCGGCGCGGTGCAGGGATTCGGCGGCATTTTTTTCGTCCCCGTCCCAGGCCCGGCAAAGCCCGGTCACATGCCACAATTCCGCATGCTCGGGGTCGGCATTGGCGAGTGCCGCGAAGACATCCGCCGCGATACTCCAGCAGCCGACGGCGGCATACTTTTGTCCCTTGCGAATTTCTTTCTGAAGTTCATCCGATCCCGTGATGGCGGGCAATTGATGCGAACCGCGCAAGGGGTAGGGAATTTCATCGGCTCCGTCGAGCTCCAGCAATTGCACGAACAGCTGCTGGCGTCGCTCTTCCGGGGCCAACCGCAGTGCCAAGGCCAGATGCTCTCGTGCGGCCATAATATGACCGCTGGCGGCATGGGTGGCCGCCAGTGACCCAGCCAGATCGCCGACCAGTGCCGGCAACTTCTTGGCGCTGCGCTGAAATGCGCGATGGATCGCGCGTTTCGCGTTTTCGAATCCTTCGGCCCGAATCATCGCCGCCGCATACAGCACAATGGCCAGCTCGTTGTCGGGATGTTCCTGCAGCACCTGCATCAGGACATCGCGGGCGGTCGTGCCTTCGTTCAGGTCCAGCAGCAGCATTCCGCGAGTCGTTCCGACCCAGGCATTCTGGGGATGCTTCTTTGCCAGCAGATCCAATTGTTGCAGGGCGACGCGGGGCTGGTTGCCTTCCATCAGCCGGATAATGCGATCCATTTCGTCGGCAATGGCAGAACAACAGAACTTGAATTTCTTACCGCTTCCGCACGGGCACGGAGCATAGATATCAATGGGCATTGAGGGACTTCCCTTCCACGAATGAGCGACGAATTTTCAGCAAACCAGACCCATTTGGCCGCAGGGTTCCCCCCAGGCCGCTGGAGCGGTTGATAAGGGCATCAAAGCAGATTGAATGAGCAACAAAAAATCTTACCCACACGCGACAAGGGCCGCGTTGTGGAAGCGAGTCAGTCTAGCAAAATTTCACTCGTTTGACAGGGTCAGGCGGTTCCTGAAAGCGGCGAACCAGCGAGCCCGACAATTGGCCTAAGTCGAGTCTGGGATTGATCGCCACGACGATTTGACGTGTGGCACCGCATGATTCGGGACAAATTCGCCAGCCGAAGCCTCTTCGGCGACTTCATTTCTTGCCCGAACATCCGCAAGCTCGTCACGGTTCGCGTTAGCGCAAGACCGGGGCATCGGTCCAACTGGACGAGTGAAGAATCGCCGCCCCGGTTTTCTTGGGTTCATTTTTGCGATCTTCTTGAGCCCATTCCGCGAGGTCTTCGTCGTTCGATTCCTCCTCGGGAACTCCGACGGGCGGAAGCGGTTGATCCGAGTCGTCGACAACCTGCACCAGCTTCCGGCCGGCTCGCTGATTCTGAGCGGTCGCGTTCCCCGATCCCGCGATGGCTTTGACAACCTGGCTGGTCTCGTAGCGGCGATCATTTGCGGTCTTCATCCGCAATTTGACGACCAGATCGGTGTGTCGAGCCGATTGTTCGAGTGGCAGTGTGAATTGGAATCCTGTGCTGGCGATTCCACGAGTCCAATGGCTGCGACATTCGTCGGTGGAAAAGCTCCATCGACCGAGTTCTTGTTCTGACTGGGGAAGCTGCGGATCAAGCAGCACGAACTCCAGTTGCCCTGGTATCTTGATCGGTTCGTTGTCGCGATCAAACGGGGCGAACTGGACAACCACGGCATCGTCGCCGGGCTCGTTATCTTTATTGAGCCCGCCACTGGCGAGCGGATAGATGTGAAGCTTGTTGATTTGAGCCGTCGATCGCACGGTCGCTTCGCCGGCGGGACCGCCGGCGCCCCGTTCTGCCTTCAGGCGATCCGCTTCCTGTCGCGACTGTTTCAGCTCGGACCGGGTCTTCTCGACTTCCCGCTGGGTTTCCGCGAGTTGCACGGCTTGCTCTCGAATGCGGGCCTGCAATAGCCCTGTATTCATGCGGCTTGCGCATCCACAAACGACAAGACAGGCTAGCACCAGCATACAGCGGTTCATGTCGCCATCCATGGCTATTTGAAGAGGGCTGATTAATCCTTAATCAGACGCGGCGGCAACATTAGCCGCAAATCAGAATTCTGACAACGCCAGCTTGGTTTCGCCGTTGCCCGTCAAGGGCCGTCCCTCAGCCGGGCTGACCACCCGAGCTCTATTGGCTGAAGCGTCGGCTGATCGTGCGGAGCATCGCCTGTTCGAGTTCCGGGTCGCGTCCCTGGCTAATCCAGCCTGACGGCGTGGCCTGACCGACCACCGGATTCAGATCGCGCTGCAGGGCGCTGTTGTCCAGAAAGGTTGCCCCGCCGGCGAAACTTGCGGCGCGAGCCACGTCTTCCAATTCCTTAACGGCTTCAATCCCCACCAGATAACCACCGGGAGCCGGGGTAAATCGGACAATGGCCTTGCGCCGAATGGATTGCAGGGTGCTTTGCAAGCGGTTTGCGGTTCCGACCGAATCGGGATGCCAGGGTTCAAAAGCACTGGCGCCGGTCTTGTACCGAGTCTCCATCACCCCGCCCAGCTTGTTTTCGCGTTCAATGTCAAACAAATAGTCATGCAGCACATCTGCGGTTCGTTCCCAGGCCTCTTCGGAGTTATTGGCGCGGACAAACAGCGGGTTGGAGACGGGCGGACCGTGCGCATCCATCGACACACAGCCGGTGAAGGCCGAGGCCAAACAGAGACCCAGAGCGAAGAAAATGATGCGTTGCAACATGCGGCGATCTTGCCTCAAGCAAGGACGTGGACTGACTAATGTGACAGAGAGTTCAAAATGGCTCAAGATCGATTTTGGCCCGGGTTTTCGCCCACCCATCCGCGAGAGATCTGGAATCGCCCCCGAACGGCCGGCGTTCGCAAACCCGTTCGTTCTGCCCCGTTCGGCTTGGAATCGCCGATCCAGATTGTCATCCTGTTGGAATTATCCCCCCGCAAGTTAGAGGTTTCCATGCCGCGAATTTTGCCGCCGCTGTTGGTCACGCTGGTCCTGGCCGTGCTTGCCACGTCAGGATACGCCGATGCACCCGATGAAGCTCCCCTGCCGGAAGCACGGATCGCCGAGCTGACCAAATCATTCCAAAAAATGCTCGAGGAATCGTCCCGCCTGGTCCAAGAGAAGCCAATGTCGCTGGAAGGCTATTCTCAACGCGGCGACGCCTACTTTTTCCTGGGCCAATTCAAGGACGCAGTGGCCGACTATGACAAAATGATCGAACTGGACGAAACCCAACGGCCTTCCCATTGGCGACGCGGGATCGCCTTGTTCTACGCAGAACGTTATCCAGACGCGGCCGCCCAGTTTGAAAGTTACCATTCGTTCGATCAGGTTGATCGTGAAAATGGCATCTGGCGCTATCTTTCCCAGCACCGAGCCTTTGGCCTCGAGAAGGCTCGAGAGGGTTTGCTGCAGTATAAAAAAGACGATCGCGAGCCGTTCCCCGCAGTCTATAAGCTGTTCGCGGGCAAGCTGACCCCGGATGAGATTCTGCTCGAGATTGCCAACGCGGATCTGTTAATGACCGAACGCGAAAAGCGTTTGTTCTACGCCCATCTGTACATCGGTTTGAATTACGCAGTCGAGGGCGATGTGGTTCAGGCTCGTCAGCATCTGGCCTTGGCCACGCGCAATACCTGGGGCCCCGTGGCCGGGTATGGGCCGACCTACATGTGGCACGTCGGTCGATTGCATGAAGAATTGCTGCGAAAGAAAAAGGAAAATTGACGACCGCTCAAGTGCTTCGCATTCCGCGGGTTTCCCGGGGGCCGTCAGCTGGCCCGACCCCCGCACGAAAACCAAACGACGAGTAATCGGCGAACTCATTGCGGACTTCACTGGGAGAGCTAGAATACGCAAATCGATCCATTTGAGTCACGAAGCCTTCGAGAACCCGCATGTCCGATGAACTCAGTTTTGCCGATTACGAAAGCCGCCTTGATCGCCCCATCAAGGTCAAGGTTCCCGATTTCTCGACGGGTGAACGTCTCCGGCACCTCATTTTCTCCGGACAATTCACACGACCGTTGCTCGACAAACTTTGCCGACTGGCGGACAAGATTCGATTGCTGGCCAAGTCCAACGAGGGACATCGGTTTCTGAATACGCTGCTGTCACACAAACGGGCCATGCTGTACTTCACGCAGCCTTCGACCCGGACCTTCATGTCGTTCGCTGCGGCTTGCCAGATTCTGGGAATGCCCTGTAACGAGGTGCGTGATCTGTCGGTCTCTTCCGAAGCCAAAGGGGAATCGCCGTTCGATTCCATGCGGATGTTCAGCAGCTATTTCGACCTGGTGATCATGCGCAGCCACATTCCGAAGTTTGCGGAATGCTGCGGTTACATGATGAACAATCTGGCCAATAGCCAGCGACGCAGTGTGCCCATCATCAACGCCGGGGCGGGCTCGGACGAGCATCCCACCCAAGCGCTGCTGGATATCTATACTATCCAGCGCGCCTTCAGCTTCACCCATCCCAAAGACTCGCGCCAGTGGACGCGATTCGACGAACTGCGCGAGTCGTTTCCTGGTCTGCGAAAAGGCATCGTCGGAAAAACGATCGGGTTTTGCGGCGACATCCGCCGCGGCCGGACCGTGCGTTCGCTGGCACAATTGCTGGCCTTGCATGAGCAAGTGCGCCTGGTCTTTGTGTCACCGCCGCACCCCACGCTGGCGCTGCCACGCGACTTGAAAGACAAGCTGATCGACGCCAAAGTCGATGTCCGTGAATGCCATTCGTTAGAAGATCAGTTCGACGGCAAGCCGCTGATCGAGCAGCTGGATGCGCTGTATATGACACGCATTCAACGCGAACATAATTCGGCCGAAGAAGAGCTGGAACTCAAGGATCTGGACTACTCGCATTTCAAATTGAATAAGGCTCTGGTGGCCAGGATGAAGCCCTATGCGGCGATCCTGCACCCGTTTCCTCGCGATAAGGAATTCGGCGAAATTCCTCCGGTGATCGATGAAGATGATCGCGCCTTCTACTTCCGTCAGGCGAGAAATGGCATGTGGGCCCGGGCGGCCCTCGTGGCTCATGTCTTCGACGTCGACGGTGAAATTAATGACTACTACGAGCAGTACAACAGCGACCGGCAGATTGCTCCCCAGTAGCCGTTATTCCAACTGATTTGGCTCGGCGGACGATGGTCATCATGCGGCCGCCAGGGCCGATCACAGGAACGTCATTTCGCCGTGATGATCAGTTCTCGCATTTCGCGTACGGCCTGGGTAAAGCCCACCATGATCGCCCGTGCGACGATGCTATGGCCAATGTTGAGTTCGCCGGCACCCGGTATGGCAGCCACTGGTTGCACATTGCGATAGGTCAAGCCGTGGCCGAAATGCAGCAGCAGTCCGCACTCGCGCGTGAACCGCCCTGCCCGTTGCAACTGCTCGAGTTCGGTTCGTTGTGCGGCGTCGCTCGTTGCATCGGCATACTTGCCGGTGTGCAGTTCGACCGCCGCGCAGCCCAGCGTTTTGGTCGCTTCGATCTGCTTTTCCGCCGGATCGATGAACAGGCTGACGATGATTCCCTGGGCATGTAACTGGTCGACACAGCGGCGAACGCGGTCCAGATTTCCGACCACATCCAACCCGCCTTCGGTCGTGACTTCCTGCCGTTTTTCCGGGACGAGTGTTGCCTGTTGAGGTTTGATTTCCAGGGCAAAATCGGTGATGGACTGTTCGGCCGCCATCTCGAGATTCAGCTTTACCTGGACGGTCTGCTTCAACACGCGGACATCGCGGTCCTGAATGTGTCGGCGGTCTTCCCGCAGGTGAACCGTAATGACCTCGGCTCCGCCCAGTTCGGCCAGTGCGGCCGCCCAGACGGGATCGGGTTCGATTGTGCGGCGGGCTTGTCGCACCGTGGCGACATGATCGATGTTGACTCCCAGCGTGGCCATCTGTGTTTCACTTATCCCTTGGAAATAATGAATCGTGTCCAGTTTCTATCATAGCGTTTTCGCCGTCCGCTGATGACCCCACCGCGTCGACGGTCTGGCGGAAGTCGGCTTCGTGCTGACGCTGACACGAACTGGCGTCGGTGGGTTCGGCAAATCGGCACCCCCTACGGACGTCGTAAAAGGTGTGCTTCCGCGGAGGCCGCCGCGCCCATCAGGGGGGCATGGTCCCTGTGTCCAGGTTCGGCTGATCGGGGTCATCGTCAACGATACCCAGGGCTTCCATGCGGCGATACAGCCGTGGCCGCGTGATTCCCAGCAGTTCCGCCGCCTTGGCTTTGTTCTGACGCGCTTCTGCCAGGGCCAGCTCAATCTGTTCGCGTTCCACCTGGATCAGCAGCGGATCGAGCGGCATTGTCCGTTTGCGAGCGTTCGGCCCGATGGATTGCCCATCGACTCCCGCACGAAATCCGAACGACAGATGATCCGGTTCGATCAGCGTGCCCGAACAGGTTTGCCGAGCTTCCGTCACCACGGCTCGCAGTTCGCGAAGGTTGCCGGGCCAGTTGTACCGGCGGAATTGCCGCCAGACATCCTCGTGAAACCCGCTGATCTGACGCGAGTCGCCGCGATTCAGTTCTTCCAAAAAGAATTGCGCCAACGGCTCCAGGTCTTCCGGCCGATTGCGCAAAGGCGGCACCGTGATCGTCAGTGAGGTGAGGGCAAAGTAGAGGTCATTCAACATCTCGTCCGACTCGATCAGGCTTTCCAGGGAACGGTGCGATGCCGCGATGACGCGCGGCTTCGAGGGATCCTTGGACTCGATCAGTTCCAGCACCAGGCTCTGGATCTCACGCGGCAGTTGTTCGACATGTTCCAGGTAAACCGTTCCGGGTTGCAGGATGTCGCTCTGCTGGGCCGTCGCCAACCGCTGCAGGGTGGTTTCCAGATGGTTGGCAGGCAGTCGTCGACAATCGAGCGGGACAAATGCGCTGCGGTTCTGGGGGCCCGAGCAGTGAATTAGTCGTGCCATCTGTCGACGGCCCGTTCCCTCTTCACCCACAAATAACAGGGGCATTGACGATTGCTGGGCCAGCTTCAACTGCCCCAAGACACGTCGCATGCTGGGACTGCGACCGATCAGCGACCCCTCGTCAAACTCTTGTCGCAGGGAAGAACGCAGGGCGGCGAGTTCCGCATGCAGTCGTAGTGAATGGGGGATCGATTCCGGCGCGGGAGACACCGCCTGCTGGATGATTCCGAGTGCGGCTTGAACCTTCTGATCGGCGTCGGTCAGCGGATAGAAATGAATGACGCACGAAACGGGATCATGCTCGCGTCGCGCCAGAAAGACCGGGGCCGTGGTTGTCTGGCCGTGCCAGACGGCTGCAGGTGCGGCCAGCGATGCCAGTAGCGCAGCAGGTTGATGGACCTCGGCTTCCGTCACATAGTCACAAACTTGTCCCAGGACATCGGCGGGAGTCCAGCCGGTTAACTGCTCGCAACCGGCGTTGAAAAAAACCAGCCGCCGATGAGCGTTCAGCACGAACAACGCCACCGAGGTATCTTTCAGCCAGACTTCCAGGCGGCGAGTGGTGCGGACGTGTTTCGTCATAACCGTTCCTGGTGCATCGCAGGACTGTCTCCCCGTGCGAACCTGCCCGTCTTCCCGCACGAAGCTGTCAGTGCGCGAACCAGGCCTCGTTTCGACTTAACCGACGGGTGTCGTCTGACGGTGTTTTTCCAGCACCACCACGTTTCCCTTGGCGTTGTACTGGATACGGGTCATGAACTCACGCATCAACATCAACCCCCGACCGTTTGGCCGTTCCAGGTTTTCCGGGGCGGTCGGATCCGGCACGTCTTCGGGACGAAATCCCGGTCCCTGGTCTTCGATTTCAATCCGCACTTTCCGCTCGTCCAGATGAAATCCGATGCGAACGGTTTTGTCCGGGTGCGATTGATTGCCATGCTTGATCGCGTTGGTCACGGCTTCATCCACGGAAAGACGAATGCCGAACAGGTCGCGGTCCTGAAACCCCACCGGTTGCACCAAAGTCATGATCCGCTCGACGACGGCTTGGCCTGCTTCGTACTGGCTCGGGATCACAACCTCGAATTGATCGTCGCTGAGATTCACGTCGTGGGACTCTAACAGGCGATGGGATGGGAATGATTCGGGATCAGGTCAATCTTTCGCAGGAAAGAAACATCACCGTTTCGTGGCCCCGAAATCGCTGACGTTGTGGTTTCCCGTCCCGAGCTCTCTTTTCATGTCAGGACGGGGCCCCTCTTCGAAGTCCCCCTGCACCAGACTCATTTGTTTCCGGCTGATAGCTCGGTGCCGACGCGCTCGTCGGGGTGTCACCGTCAAAATTCACTGCGGCTTAGAAGTCTTCGAGCGCTTCTTCTTGTGTCGACTTGATGTCAAAAATCTTGTTCAAACGAGTAATCTCGAAGACCTCGTAGATATCCGGCCGAATACAGCACAGACGAAGTTTTGTCTTAGCCGCTTTGGCCTTCTTGTCCATGATGATTAATTTGCCCAGCGCGGCACTGGACAGGTATTCCACCAGACTGAAGTCGAGGATGATCTTGCGTCGACCATCTTCGTCGATCAAGGCAAACAGTTGACCGCCAATGGTCTGGATATTCGCTTCGTCAAGGATCTTCTTGTCCACGAATTTGGCGATCGTGACTCCACCGATTTCCTCAAGGTCTATCCGTCGTTTACCAGTTGACATTTCAGTTTCCTGTGCCCAATCCACCGATCAAAATCATCGCGCCATGCCGCCACATCTTCAACACGAGTGCTTTGTCACAGCTTCATTTTTCGGATCGTGCCGCTGCTTCACTGTCTTCGAAGTAGCAATGCATTCGCTTCTCGGTGTCGAAGAGAAGCACATTGCCTGACGCAAAGCCGTCAAGCGGTGGCACCCTACATAATTTAACTATAGCACACGTCTTAAAGGCCGTTCGTATGGCCAGCGATCATCCGGCTTGGATCAGGTGAAGTCAAGGGTCTTCATGCCCGGCGGTAGGCGCTCGTAAAATCCGTTGGCAACGGTTTAATCGGAACCCCGGCCGGCGCTTGATGCGGGGCGGGCGGGTTCGACGAATTCTCGTCGCTGCGATCCATTCGCACGAGAATCTCTTGTGTCGGGCAGGACATTTCGATTCCTTCGGCCTGAAATCGATGGTGAATGACGGTGTACAGGTCATGGATCGCGCTCGAGCGGCCGTCCAGCGACGGCAGGAATCCTCGCAGCATAAATGTCAGGCCGCCGTTCACTTCTTCCAACGTCGCCGAGGGAGCGGGATCTTTCAGCAATTGCGGCTGCTCGGCGGCGATATCCAGCAGCAATCGACGAACTTTCAACGGGTCGTTATTGCTCGATACAACCACTTTGACGCCCACGCGATTCACGCGATCGCTGAGCGTCCAATTCAGCAATTTGCCCGTGATGAATTCCTTGTTGGGAACGACCAGCTCTTTGCGGTCGCCATCGACGATCGTCGTTGCCCGAAAGCGGATTCGCGAAACCGTACCGGTGGTGTCGCCGATCGTAATCACGTCACCCACCCGCATTGGCCGTTCGAACAGCAGAATAATTCCCGACACGAAGTTGCAGAAAATCTCTTGCAGGCCAAATCCCAAGCCAACCGAAGCCGCGGCCACCAGCCACTGCACGTTGCTCCATCCGACCCCGATCTGGGCGAATGCGAACGAGATGCCGGCAATAAAAATTGCATACCGGACCAGGCAGGTTGCCGCGAAACGAATGCCCGCGTCGACCGACAAATGTTCCAGCAAAATGACTTCCACGAGACCTGGGATGTTCCGGCCGGCGATCACCGCAATGGCCACAATCACCGCGGCCAAACCCAAGTCCGCGGCGGTGACTCGTTTGAGCCGCTTGACGGTTTGGCTGATCTGGCTGTCAGACGGGGTCATGGTTTGTTCGATGGTGGTTTCCCACAACGTGACCCGGTCGAGAATATTCAGGGCCGGTGTGACATCCGCCCAGGCGAACCACAATCCCACCACCGCGACAGTCAATAGTCCCGTATCGAGCAGGCTGCGCATTTGCGTCACGATCTGCGTCAGGTTCAGCCGAAAATCAGGCCAGTTCCAGCGGGGAAACAGGAACGTGTTGTGGCCGGTGATGCCGGGTTCACGTCCGGCGTCGGCGATCGTTTGCAATTCTTCGTCCTGCAACACGGCCATGCGGCGACGTTCCAGAGCAATCCATCGGCGGATGGCCGATCGGACCAGCAGCAAACCGATGGCCAGAAACGCCGTACTCTGCAATCGCCACGTCAACTGCAACGCCGCGTAAAAGTAGCCGGCCCAGCCAAGGGTGAACAGGCCCAGGCAAACGCCAATACTCAGCCAGGGTGCGAATCGCCAAAAGCGTTCCGACCAGAGATCGGTGTCGCTGGGGGGCAATCCGTCGGTCGTGGTCTTTCGTATTTTCCCGCGGCGAATCGTCAACTGGTTGAAGACGGCGGACAGGCCCGTGAACACCAGAAACGTCAGTCGGCCAAACGTATCCAGCCGATGTTCATCGGCCGTTCCTTCGGTCATTCCGATCGCTCCCATCAGCACGACGCCGATCGGCAGGAACCAACTCAAGTTGCGGCGCCACCCGTTGACCAGTTTGACGGGCCAGTCGAAATGACGTTCGGCCAGTCCGCCTTGCAGGCACACGATGCGCAGCACTTCCAGCGGCAAGGCATACAGCGCGGCCCGTAGCAAACCGGCGGCCACGGCATGCACAAAAGGAACAGGTGACGAGCTGTGATCCAATCGCCAGCCCCAGAACCAGATCAGGCCCGGCCAGCCGGCGGCAAGGACCAGTGTCAACGAGATCGTCTGCAAGGTTGGCCAAAGTTCGCGGCAGTTGATTTCCGCAGCGATGGCCCCCTGCTGTTTAATCCGGCTTTTCAACAACGGATGAAGTCCCAGCCAGGCCAGCAACAAGACGGCCACGATCACCCACGGCAGCGGTCGGCGATTGAAATCGTGCCAGCTGGCGTCCGCCACGGCTTGCCACGATTTCGCGTTCGAAATCCACTTCAGCGACGGCATCGCCTTGGCGAAATGGTTGCTGTTAAACGCCTGGCCCGTGCGAATCCAAAGGACCCGTTCGTCGACATAGTTGGCATACTTGGTGGTCAATTCGAGCAACCGTCGCTGGACGTTGTCCATCTCGATCAGTTGCTTGAAATACTTCGTATAGTCGGCTTCCAGACCCTTGTAGAGCTGACGCTGATCGACGAGCAGCGATCGCAGGCCGGCCGCGACCGATTTGCCGCTTTGCTTCGTGTTCAGTTCCTCGGCACGTTTGGCTGCGGCGACATCCGGATCGATCAGCGCCGTGCGGTCGATTTCCAATTGGAACAGCTTCATCCGCGTGTCGCGGACGGTCTCGTTCCGATGCGCCAGGTCCGAGCGGATTCCACGAGGATCGAGCAGTTTGGCTCGCTGTTGTCTTAGCAACAATCCGATCGCATCAGTCAGACCGACATCGTCGACCATTTTGCGAGTTCGTTCGAACTCCTTATCCAGATCCACTAACTGAGCGGACGTCGTGTCGTGTCGCCGTTCGACATCGCGCAGCTTGCCGGTCACGTCGCGTTGTTCTTTGGTCAGTTCCAGGTTTTCTTCGGCGAGTGGCATCAGCTCCTCACTCACCCGGGCGACGACCGCTTCGGCCTGGCGAACGCGTTGATCGGCTTCATCACCGCGACGTTTTCCCAATTCGTTTTGCAGCAACTCCAGCTCGGCCATCTTCAGGGCCAGTGTCTTGCTGGCCAGTTCCTGCTCGGTCTGCAGCAGATCGGCGGCCGCCGAGGACTGGTACCAGGCCGCTTCGGCCTGCAGGGCACGTCGTTCGTTTTCAGCCCGTTGGCGTCGCGATTGCAGAAACAACTGATGAGCCTGCATCAGTTCCCGTGGCTCGCCGGAGGTCAGCAGCCCTTCATTTTCGTCGTTGATTTCCTGAAACCGTGCCTCGATTTCCGAAAGTTCATTCGTGAGTTCTTCCGGGCGAACCCGCCACTGCGCGACTTCGGCGTCCAGTTCCGCAATCTGCTTTCGCAGTCCATTCTCGGTGTCATCAAGCTGTTTTTCGCGGGTCTCGACCAGACGCTCGAGTTCATCGAGGTCTTTGATATTCGCCAGCGTTGTCTCGGGAGCCGTCGGCAATCCGGTGAGTCGCTTCTGAACCGTTCGCATGGCGTCGGAGACCGACGACAGTTGTCGCTCGAACTGGGCCGCCTTGTCGATTTGTTCCTGCGCAATCTCCAGCCGTTCGATGGCTTTCTGCAGGTAGAGGACGACGTTTTCTTTGACCCCCGCGGCCAGGTCCGGATTGTCCTGAGTCGACTTCAGCCGCTTTTGCAGCGTGGCCACCGTCAGCGGTTCGGCTTTCGCGGACGATTGGGCGCGCAGTTCCGACGCGCACAAACCCAGTCCGATTCCCAATACTACGATCACTCGCCAACCCATGATTGCTTCCCTGCGTTTTCACGGACACTGCATCAAATCGAAATCACACTGAGGGTTCGTGTCCCTCAGAATCCTGACGCAGGACGCCCGCTCCGCGAACGGCCTGCCAATCGCTTGTGATTTCGCCCCAGCCCTGTTTCATTCCCAGCATCAGGTTCGGCACCGTGGTGACCCGTTGGCTGCGCAGTTGTTGTTTGCACAACCATTCCACGGTGCGTCGACATAATGATTTTCACACGGGTCTGGCACCCTGATTGAGGTCGCTGAATTTCAAATGACTTGTCATCACACCTCCGGCGCCCAGAAGCCTGACCCAACGCGCAGGCCAACGCCTGCTCTTCACGGATTTCCGCGAATCGTCGAGGCGAGGTATGGCAGAAATTGCCGAAACGTGTCAACAGGGACTCCACCGCGACGCCCCCCGTCGCCGAACGTGGCGACGGCCCCTGTTTGCCGCAACGAACCGGCGAGCTTTGTGAGCCGGCCGCGAGACCCGCCAGAGGTGGCGCCCCGATGGCTGGTTAAAATGGGGTGCTTGCGTGGCTGAGGGTATTAGCTGTTTTTTTCAAAATCGGATGATCAACATTGATCAACATTGAACAAGTTGGATCAACCTCCCTGTTTTGTAGGGTTTGCGAGGTTTGTCTCGAAGATCAACATTGATCAACATCCCTATTTTATTGCGTTTGGCCGATGAGGCCGACGCGACGAAACCGCGACGGCCACGGAAAAATTCCGTCCGCTGCGGAAAAATCCCACCACCACCCCCGCCCGCCGAATCACCAATTCCCGCTGACGGCCGCTGATCTCAGGGAATGACCCGGCATCAGTGGTTCCTCGCCCTGATGGGAAAGGAACCCCGTCGAAGAGAGACGGATTCTTCTCTCCCTGTTTTTCATGGGTTGTCAAAGACCGCACGTCGAAAATGTCACGTCAAATAAATAATATGATATGGCGATATGTTGTGTCAACGCAGGTTTGTCGTTTTGTGGGAGAAGGCGCAAGGTGGGTCTCTGACGCGACTTCCAGGCGGTGAATCTCGGGTTCCGCGGATGATCTCGAGGAACCGACGCGCCCTGTTCGAGTCGTGGTCAGACAACCACTTGGCGACGATCACGATCATCGTGATGTCAGCCGCGCCGACATGGCCTGGTGTGGTGTGGTGGCTTCGTTTTCTCCGCTGATGACGGTCGGTCGCGGTCCATTCAATTGGCGGGTTGTTACTCAGTCCGATGGACGCACGTCTCCACCGTCCCGCTCGCTGAAGCGAACGATGTGGAGGGCCCGCAATACTCAAAAAATCCACGGTACCCACCTGTATCTCACGCTTGGGCGCGGGCGGGGAACAGGTCGCAAAAACCCGCTGTTCGGTGCGCTCTCAGAAGGGGATTTCGCCTCAAGTTTGGATCGGCCATCAAATGAAGAAACCGCCAAGATAACGGGTGTTTACTGGGCCGTTCATGCGGAGGGGGGGCGAACCCCCGGTCGAGGGGATGCCCCGACGCCGCTTTAGCAAAGCGGTGAACGGAATCCGTAACCTGCAATCAGGCAATGGTGTTACGTCACTCGCGATTCGTGTCTTACCGTCCAGCTTACCGGATTCATTTGAAAACGACCCCGATTTGGCGCGGCTGATCCAGGCTTGGCCATCGCTCTCGAAAACAGTTCGACGGGCGATTCTCTCACTGATCCAATCCGTTTGACTGAGGGTTGCGTTTCGGTGTCACGATTCATGAAATTATCGGCGAATAGCGGAACCAGTCCCCACCGAGGCAGCGTGAATCATGGGCGAGCTCTTCAAGCCGTGGCGACGAAAGATCGGATGCGTGACGCTCTTGATGGCGTGCGTGTTTGCAGCGGGGTTCCAGGGCTTCGCCGGGGTAGCTGATGTGGGCGACCGTTGAGTCGGATGTTTCTCCCTTCGAATTGGTTTTCACTTTGACCACTTTGACTTCGACCGGTGATGCCGATTCGCAATTCGCGCAGATGGCCGCCGAAATCTTTGTGAACAGTTGGGGTTTGTTGGTCTGGGAGTCGTTGGTCGTCAGCGTTTGTTCCAGTGCCGCCAGATCGCCTTGCTGAACCGACTCGGCCACGACATGCGGATCGACGGGTGAGCCGATCAGCGGAATCTCTCGTTTCCAGCAATCGCATTGCCGGCAGAACGGCTGCGAGGCACTGGTCATCATGATCGCCAGTGCCATGACGGCGACGATCAACGCTTCGCCGCACCAGTAGATGAATGAGCCGACGTAGCCGAGGTTGATTCCGTTGCCGCCGTGACCGGCGCGAGACAGTGTCACCCCTTCCTTGGCCTGCAGGTCCATGAAATCCCAGAAACTGTTCACCTGCAAGGCCGCGAGCTGATCTGGCGCGGCGCGCAGTTGGGTGATGACGTCGCGAATTTCCTGCTCAACCGCCTGGCGGGTCTGCTTGGCCTGCTCATCTTCGGCCTCGCCCTCGATTTTTGCCGCCGGGAAACCTTGGGCTTCCAGTCGGTCGATGTTCTGCGCAATCGCTCGGATTTCCTCGGGGACTTCGGACAAGTGGCTTTCAAATCGCCGGTAGTCCAAATAGTGCATCGCCAGAAAACAAAAGCAGCCGGCGGCGAACCCGGCAATACCACAGATCAGCGGTTTGCGGATCTTGTACCGTTCGATCGTCTTCGCCCCGACCAGACCCAGAAGAAACCCCATTCCCAGCGGAAACAGCAGGATCAGATAGATCCACTGACTAAGGAAACTGACGGCCAGTCCCAGCAGAATTCCGACACTGCCGAGAATGGCCGTTAATTGCAGGGCTCCCGCGAACGAGCCCCCACCACCGTCCGGCTTGTGGGGCATGACATCAAATCGTGACGGCATTGGAACGGGGGCATCCGTTGACATGGCGAGGGACTCCGAATGGAGGCAAAGTGGGGCGATGTGTCCAACGATCGTAAAAGCAGAACCCGCTCGCGGTGAAATGTCAATCTTGGCGAATCGAGGAATTGTCGGCAGGCCAGTTTGCCATCGCCGACGGCCGCGGACCGGTGGGTGGTCGTCCGTTTGTGCTTCTCGAATCAAGGCTGGCCAGGGAGCTGTCGCGGCGTTGTGGGGCCGCGTTGCCACATCTCTCGATAGGCGGCTTCGATGTGCCGCGCAAAACGCGGGGCGTCCATCAGGGGCGAGGCCTGCATCCGGGAACGCAGCGTGGCCCGCAGCTCGCTCAGTCGCGCGAGGTCGTGGGCCAACTCGGTGGTGATTCGGACAAATTCGGCGGGTGTTTCGGCGATCAATTCCGGCAGGCCAAGATTCGTCAATTGGCAAAGGCCGGCGCGTCCGACGACGGTCTCGCCCACCAGAGTCACGACCGGCACACCCATCCAAAATGAATCGAGGCTGGTCGTGTGACCGTTGTAGGGGACGGTGTCCAGCCCGATGTCGATGTCATGGTAGTAATTCAAATACTGTGCTCGCGGCCGATGGGGAACGAAGGTCACGCGATCGCTGTCGACGCCTGCTTGCCTCAACATATCTCGCGTCTGTTGTCGGTGTGATCCTTCGCCCGTCAGAATCACCAGGCGAGAATCGACGACGGCGTTAAGGACCTGAGCCCACAACTGCAGCGTCGTCGCGTTGACCTTGCAGAAGTTATTCAGGCAGCCAAACGTCATGACCCCCTGCTCTGCCGCCGGAAGCGGGGTGACGGAGGATTCATCGTCGAGTGGGTCATAGCACCAGAACGAATCGGGCAGCCGCATGGATTCTTCGGAGTAGTTCTGGTCATTCAGGCCGGGCGGATCCAGATGGAGATCGGTCAGTCGGTAATCCATCGTGGGCAGTCCGGTTGTCCCGGGATAAGCCAGCCAGCAGGCCTGGATGGGAGCGGGTTTGCGGGCAAAGACGCGTAATCGATTGTGGGCCATATGCATCGTCAAATCGACCAGGATGTCGATCTGATCCTGGCGGATTTGCTGCGCCACTTGCTCGTCGCTCTGGCCGACGATGTTGCGCCAGATGTCGACGTGCGCACGCAGCCGATCGGTGATCTGATCGGGGCGGGCGACGTCGGCATAACAGACGATCTCAAACGCCTCGCGATCGTGCGAGGACAACAGCGGCGTCATGAAGAAGGACTGGCAATGATCGCGAAAATCGGGCGAGACGTAGCCGATGCGCAGGCGTCGATCGGTCGAGCGGTCGGGAAGGTGCGGTTCAATGCAGGGGGCCAACGGAGCGGCGTGGTGCAGGTTCCATTGCTGATGGTCTGCCCAAGGTTCGTGATCCGTTGGCGACGGGCAAAACACCCGGGTGTAAATGAGATTGCTGTGTGCATTCACAAACTGGGGATTCAGTTCGATGGCTCGTCGGTAACACGCCAGGGCCTCGTCGAGTTTCCCCTGGTCTTTTAAGGCGTTGCCCAGATTGTTGTGGGCTTCGGAATAATCGGGCCTGAGCTGCAGGGCTCGGCGGAAGCTGGCCACCGCGTCATCCAGGGCATCGTGATCTTTCAGGGCGTTGCCCAGGTTGTTGTGCACCTCGACATAGTCGGGTTTCCAGTCCAGTGCGCGGCGATAGCAGTCGATCGCTGCGGCGGTTTGGCCCTGATCTTTCAGTTCGATGCCCAGATTGTTATGGGCTTCGACACAGTCGGGTTTCCATTGGATCGCGGTTCGATAACAGGCCATCGCTTCCTCCAACAGGCCTTGGCTTTTTAACGCCACGCCCAGGTTGGAATACGTTTTGGCGTCCTGCGGATTCCGTTCCAGCACGCGGCGATAAGCGGCGATCGCTTCCGGGATCCGCCGCAGATCATGCAGGGCGATCGCCAGATTGCTGTAGGCGACCGGCGAATCTCCGTTGATCTCAATCGCTCGGCTGATGTACTCGACGGAACCGGCGTGATCGCCGACTTGATGAGCCATCACGCCCAGCAGATGCAGAGCGTCCGCGTGCTGGGGATCAGACTGCAGTATCTGACGATAGAGTGGCTCGGCGGCTTGCAGGTGACCCGCTTGATGCTGCTGCAGGGCCAACGCAAACAGTTCAGCGTTTGTCGCCACCATGGCCTGTTCCATTCTCAAATCGATGTCTCGCTGCGCGCGAGGGACGGCATTGGCCCAGCGGTTTCATCGGACGCACCAGCGCTTCCACATTTCGCGATAGGCGGCTTCGATGCTGCGGGCAAACTGTGCCTGGTCCATCAGCGGTGATGCCTGCATCCTCGGTCTGATTGTGGCTCGCAGCGTGCTGAGTCGCAACGGATCTCGGGCGAGTTCGGCGGCGATCCGGACGTATTCCTCGGGATGGTGGGCGATCAGTTCAGGCAGGCCGAGATTCCTCAGTTGGCACAGACCGGCTCGGCCCACGACCGTCGGTCCGACCAGCGTCACGACAGGCACGCCCATCCAGAAGGAATCGAGGCTGGTCGTGTGTCCGTTGTACGGGATTGTATCCAGTCCGATGTCGATGCCGTGGTAGGTTCTCAGGTAGTCTTTTCGCCGTTGATTCGGGACGAAGGTCACGCGGTCGCTGGTGATTCCCGCGTCGGCCAGTCGGTGGAGCGTCTCTTGGCGGTGGGATCCTTCGCCCGACAGCATGACCAGCCGCGAGCCGTCGACCGCCAGCAGCACCTGCGCCCACAGCTTCAGTACCTCTGGATTGACTTTGCAGAAGTTGTTCAGGCAGCCGAAGGTGATCACACCCTGTCTGATCGCCGGCAGTTCGTTGACGGCCAGTTCGCTGTCCAGTGGGTCATAGCACCAGAACGAATGGGGCAACCGGAACGACTCTTCCGAGTAATCGTCGTCGTGTAAGCCGGGGGGATCGAGGTAGGGATCGGTCAGGCGGTAGTCGATTGTGGTCAGGCCCGTCGTGCCGGGATAGCCCGCGAACGTCACCTGCACGGGGGCGGGTTTCTGGGCGAAAACCAGCAGCCGGTGATGGGCCATGTGCAGCGTCAAATCGACCAGGATATCGATGCGGTCATCGAGAATGGTTTGAGCCATTTGCCGATCGGTGAGACCGACGGTCTTTCGCCAGGTGTCTGCGTGGCTCTGAAACTGGCTGGTCATGTCATCCGCATTGGGCACTTCGGAGTAGCAAAAAATCTCGAACGACTGATGGTCGTGTTCCCGAAACAAGGGCAACAGATTTCGGCCGACAACATGATTGCGAAAGTCCGACGAGACGTAGCCAATGCGCAAGCGTCGATCCGCAGTCCGATCGTTGTGGTGTACGGGAATGAATGCCGCCAGGGGCGCGGCGTGCTGCTGGTTCCAGCGACGATGTTCTTCGCGCAGCATTCGGTTGTCATAGCCGGGGCAAAAGACCATCGTGTAGATCAGATTGCTGTGGACGCTGACATAGTCGGGTCTCAGTTCGATGGCTTGCCGGTAACATCGAATCGCCTCGTCCAGCTTGCCCTGATCTTTCAAGGCATTGCCCAGATGATTGAGGGCGTCGGCATAACGAGGATTTAATTCGAGCGCGCGGCGACAACTGGCGATGGCTTCGTCCAGCTTCCCCTGACTCTTCAGTGCCGATCCCAGGTTGTTGTAGGCTTCGGCATAGTTCGGATTTAGTTCGATGGCCCGGCGGTAACAGGCGATCGCTTCGTCGTGTTTTCCCTGGGTGGTTAAGGCAACACCCAGATTGCTGTGGGTTTTGGGAGAGTTTGGTTGTCGTGCCAAGGCCTGGTGGTAAGTGGCAATTGCTTCGTCGAGTTTCCCTTGATCATAAAAGGCATTACCCAGGTTGACGTAGGGGTCGGCAAACTCGGGCTTCAGTTCGATGGCCCGACGGTAACAGGCGATGGCATCGTCGAATTGCCCGCGATCTTTGATGGCGTTGCCCAGATTGTTGTGCGCCTCGGCAAAGTCGGGTTTCAGCGCCAGAGCCCGGTGATAGCAGTCGATTGCTTCTTCGACCTTTCCTTGAGCTTTGACCGCCGTGCCGAGGTTGAGATATGCGATGGCCAGATCGGGTTTCAGTTCGATCGATCGACGATAGCAGACGATGGCTTCGTCCAGCCGTCCCTGATCTTTCCACAGATTGCCGAGGTTGATCCGCGTTTCGACATCCTGCGGCTGCAGTTCGAGGATGCGAAGATAGCAGGTTGCCGCCTCGTCAAATCTGGTCAGGATTTTCAGGGCATCGGCCAGATTCAGGTAGGCGGCGACAAAGTCTGGCCTAAGCTCGATCGCCCGTTGATAACAGGGCACCGCCTCGTCTGCTTTTCCGTAGTCCAACAGCGTGTTACCCAGATTGACGTACGCTTCGGCGTAATCGGGCCTCAATTCCAGGGCTCGTCGGTAGCTGGCGATCGAGTCCGGAAATCGTCCCAGGGCTCGATAGACCCCGCCCAGGTTATTGTGGACGTTGGCAGCTGTTCCATGGCTTTGAATTGACTGCTGGATCAATTGGACGGCGATTTCGTGACGGCCGACCTGGTAAGCGATCATGCCCAGCAGATGCAGTGCATCGGGGTGCTGAGGTTCGGCTTGCAGAATCTGGCGGTACAGTGGTTCGGCGGCCGGCAGCTGGCCACTCTGATGGTGCTGGATCGCCATCGACAAAAGTTCGGGAATGGTCGCCATGTCGAGGAATGTAACGGCCCATTTCATTGGCGACAATCTGTTTCCGAGTGACGGAACCTGAGGGTTGGCGATGGAATGCTGTTAAACAGACGTTGGTTGTCCAGACAAGTGGGGACGCCCCTCTCGTTGGCCGCGTGGCGGGTGGCTCGGTGTTGGATCTGGTGGCGAGACGCTGAAATCGGGATGAATTTTCGGGGCGAGTTGTTCGGCTGCCCCAGCCCGTTTTGAGCTTTTCCGGCCGTTGGCCTCTGATGGTTCGGGTCACGAGGGTTACTGGAAGCGACGGAAAACACCTTGTATGCTCCGCGCGAGGCTTTGATTTTTGACAGAACGGGTGTTCCGCTGCTAAGGCGTCGGTTCAGGGAGTTTGGGTACACGTGAGTTTGTTTCGCTTTCATCTGGACGCAACCGATCCCGCGACGGGTGCTCGTGTGGGGCGGTGGGAAACGCCTCATGGAACCGTCGAGACTCCCGCGTTTATGCCGGTGGGGACTCTGGCCACCGTAAAAGGGCTGACGCCCGATCAGTTGCGACAGACCGGGGCTCAGATGGTGCTGGCCAATACCTACCATCTGGCTCTGCGGCCCAGTGCCGAGGTGGTCGCCGAAATGGGCGGGCTTCACAAATTCATGCAGTGGGACGGCCCCATTCTGACCGACAGCGGCGGATTTCAGATTTTTAGTCTGGCGCCCATGCGAAAGCTGCATGAAGACAAGGTGGTTTTTCGATCACACATCGACGGCAGCCTGCTGGAATTGTCGCCGGCGCAATGTATTCGGATTCAAGAGCAACTGGGGGCCGACTGCATCATGTGCCTGGACGAATGTCCGCCTCACGATGCCCCGGTCGAGAAAATTGAACAGGCGGTAGACCGGACGACGGTCTGGGCCGCTCGCTGCCGAGACGCCCAGCAGCGTTCGGATCAGGCCCTGTTTGGGATCGTTCAGGGGGGAATCCATCCGGGATTGCGGGAACGGTCGGTGGCGGGGCTAAGGCCCCTGGACTTCCCAGGTTACGCGGTCGGCGGGTTGAGCGTGGGGGAAAAGCCAGAGGAGATGTATCGGACGCTCGATTCGACGGTTCCGCTACTGCCGACGGATCGACCACGCTATTTAATGGGTGTTGGCCGGCCGATCGATCTGGTGGAAGGCATTTTGCGGGGAATTGACCTGTTTGACTGCGTGATGCCGACTCGCAATGGCCGAAATGCCACGGCATTTACGAGTGAGGGGATGCTGAAGATGAAAAATCTGAAGCATCGCACCGATCCGACCCCGATTGACCCGGAATGCGAGTGTCCGGTGTGCCGGCAGTTCAGCCGGGCTTACCTGCGGCATTTGTTCATGGCGGGGGAAATGTTAGGCCCGATTTTGTTGTCCTGGCACAATCTGGCGTATTACCAGCGACTGCTGCGAGACTTGCGTACGGCGATCCGGGAAGGCCGTTCCGCCGAGTTCCGGACCGATCAACTTGCCCGTTGGAATCGATCCGTTTAAGATGCCGAACCGTCTTCGGTTGAAATTTCTCCAATTTCCACTGGCCGACGGGTGTTTGGCATGGCATGACTTTGCATGGGAAGCAGGGTCTGTGCCGCGCGATTTGGCCGAGCCAGGTGATTCCCCTAGACAGACAGGCTTTCAATCGCGAGAACCGCACAGACGAGGGCGTCGGTGTGATCGGTGCGATTCCTTTTAGACAGGTATGATGTTGAACTGTTTCAGCCTCTTGTTACTGCAAGCCGATGCGGCCGCACCCAAAAATGACAACATTTTTTGGGTGATTTTGCCGCCATTGGCCATCATCCTGGTGCTGTATGTCTTGATGGATTCGCCGCAACGTCGCGAGAAGTCCAAACGCGATCAGATGATGAAGAACCTCAAAAAGGATGACCGCGTGGTGACCATCGGTGGAATACTAGGCAGCGTGGCCAATATCAGCCAGGACGGCAAGGAAGTGACATTGAAGGTCGACGATGGGACCCGGATCCGATTTCGTCGCACAGCCATCGCCGAAGTCTTGTCGGCCGAACCAACTCCGGATACCACCTCCAAAACAACATAACGGCCGCCCAGGTGGTCAAACTCGTTCCTGAGTTTCCACCGTCGGGTGTTTTGTTTCGCTTTTTACGAGTTTTCGGGGTTCGCCCGACTCGTCCCTGATTCAGACGCTGACACATTTTCGGGACTGGAATTCACGAATGGATGGAATTGGGCAATCCCTGTTGTTCATGCAGGCCACAGGCGCAGCGACCGGACGCGAATGGTCGGTATTTGCCGTCTTAGCCGTCGTCTTCATCGTTCCCTTCTTGTTGGGAAATCTGATCGCGCGAACGATGCGTTTGGAGGATCTGTCAACACGGATTGGACGAGTGCTGTTCACGATCTTCGCCTCGCTGGCGCCGTTCGTGTTCGTGATGATGCAGACACGAGTGGTCGAAGTCGACGTCAAGGGCGAGAAGGTCAAAACGACCGTCCATCGCTCGTGGAAAGACGCGATTCCGCTCGGTATCGACCTCGCCGGGGGAACCAACCTGGTCTATGCCATCGACAACGAAGCGGCCGAGCAACAGCAGAAGAAAGAAAAGAACAAGCCGATTCCGACCGAGACGATCGATAAGATGGTCACGGCGATTGCCAAGCGAATCAATCCCTCGGGTGCCGAGGAAGTCACGGTCCGCCGCGTCGGTCACGACCGCATCGAAATCATTATTCCCGGTGCCGATCCCGATCTGGTCGAACAAAAGAAACGCCTGATCACCAAGCTGGGAAGCCTGGAATTCGGCATCGTCGCCAACGACAAAGATCACGCGTCGATTATCGAACAAGCCAATCGACTTTCGCCAGGTGTCAACGAATTACGAAATGCGGATGGACGCGTCATCGCCTCGTGGCGTGATGTGGCTGAAAGCAAGGCGGATCGCGGTGCACGCATCGCCGCTCGCGACGTTCAGCGGACGGACCTGGTGACGGGAGAGCAAGTTCCCATCACGCAGTTCTTGATTATCCACGATCTTCCGGAATACACGGTGACGGGCAAGTATCTGACCAATGCCTCGCCCGAGCCCGATGAAAACGGAAATCCGGCCGTCGCCTTCCGTTTCAACGCTCGCGGTGCTGCTTTGTTCGGCTCGTTGACGCAAAAGAACCTGCCTGACACGACCGACCAGTTCAAGCGTCGGCTGGCCATTCTGCTGGATGGTAAAGTCCATTCGGCACCGTCGATTAACTCGCGGATCAACGACCGCGGAGTGATCACCGGGAATTTCGACATGAAGGAAGTGAATGAGCTCGTGGGCGTGCTGAACGCCGGGGCTTTGGAAGTTCCGCTGAAGCAGACCCCGATCAGCGAATTCACGATCAGCCCGCTGCTGGGCATCGACGTTCAGGAAAAAGGGATCAACGCGATCGTGGCGTCGGCCGTGGTCGTGTTCGCCTTCGTCGTTATTTACTACCGATTGGCCGGTGTGGTCGCCGCACTCAGCCTGGTGCTCAACCTGCTGATGGTGGTCGGTTCGATGGCCTTCATCTCTGCCACGTTCACCCTGCCCGGTTTGGCCGGTCTGGTGCTCACGATCGGTATGGCCGTCGATTCGAACGTGTTGATTTACGAACGAATGCGAGAAGAACTGGCCCGCGGCACCAGTCTGCGGATGGCCATTCAAAACGGTTTCGACAAGGCCTTTTCCGCGATCGTCGACGGTAACGTCACCTCGCTGATCACGGCCGTGATTCTGTACATGATCGGAACGGACCTGATCCGCGGCTTCGCCGTTTCGCTGTTCATCGGTTTGTCGATGAGCTTGTTCTCGGTGCTGTACTTCGGGCATCTGTGCTTCGACATCATCGAACGAAAGCGAATCGTCAAGACCCTGAAGATGATGCAATTCATCGGTCAGACCAGTATCGATTTCATCGCGAAACAAAACTATGCCTTCCTGGCATCGGCCACGTTGATTATCGCGGGCATGGGGGCTCTCGTCATACGAGGGGAAGCCAACATGGATATCGATATGAGCGGTGGAACGATGGCGACGTTCGAGTTCGTCAACACCCAAAAACTGAGCGATATTCGCGATCAATTGGAGAAGGCGTTCCCCAACGGCGTCAGCCTGGAACGACTGACGCTGGCCGGTGAAAAAGCCGAAGCGGGCAAACGATTCCGCATCCGAACTTCCGAAATCGATCGCAGTAAGGTGATCGAAGGGATCAATAAGGCGTTCGAAGAATCCCAGTACGCGGTGGTGCGTGTGTACGTCGATGATTTCAAGATTTCGACGACCGGAAAGCTCGAAGGAGATGCCGCGCGATTCTCTGACGGACAACAGGCGGACGTCAAATTGAGCGACACGGGGATGTCTGCCGAGACGTTCCTGGCGTACGTCACTGAAACGCTCGAATTGCTGCCGGGTGCCGAACCAAATACCAAAAAGTATCCGTCGGCCCAGCCGTTGTTGCATGTGATCGGCAAGACCGAGGCCCCTAAGGACGCCAGCACTCCGGTGGACTCGAAATACAAGATACCTGCGAAGTATGCCGAACTGGTGCTGCAGGCGACTCCTGAAATCAAGTCGGAAGATTTTGCTGACAGCTTGAAGAAGGTGCAGGGCCGGCTGAAGACCGAGCCTGTGCTGGACGAAGTCAATTCGTTCGATACGTCGGTGGCGACGGAGACCAAACTGAGCGCTCTGTGGGCCGTGCTGGCCAGCCTTGTGGCGATCGTGATCTACATCTGGTTCCGGTTTGAAAAGATCTACTTCGGTCTGGCCGCGGTGATCGCGCTGGCTCACGACGTGCTGGTCACGTTGGGAGCGATTGCACTGGGGGCGTATGCCAGCAAAACCTCGCTGGGCCAGCTGTTGATGCTCGAAGACTTCAAGATCAACATGAACCAGATCGCCTGCTTGCTGACGATCGTTGGTTACTCGCTGAACGATACGATCGTGATCTTTGACCGTATCCGAGAAATCAAAGGGAAAAATCCCAATATCACCTATGACATGATCAACCTGAGCGTGAATCAGACGCTGTCACGAACGTTGCTGACGGCGTTGACGACGTTCCTGGTGGTCGTGGTGCTGTATATTGCCGGGGGTGAAGGGATTCACGGCTTCGCATTCTCGATGATCATCGGTGTGATCACCGGCTGTTACAGCACGGTCTACATCGCCAATCCGGTCTTGTTGTGGCTGGTGAATCGCGAACAGGCTCGCAAGCTGCGACCCAGCAAGCCAGCGAAAAACAATCCGCCGACGAAACTTGGTAAATCAGCGCCTGCCTAAGTTTCTGGAAGTCACGAGCAAGGCGAGCCGGAGGGAGTTCCTTCCGGCTCGCCTTTTTTGCTGGCCAGGAACGTTGAGCAAGAGCTCGCTCGACTCGTGCCGGTTTCGCGGCAGTACTATTGATCGCCAGCCAGGTAACCATTCATTGGTCTGCGAGCCACGGTCGGTTTAGGGCCTTCCAATCGAATCGCGGGAAGACTTCGTGATCCTGTGAGGCGCGGTTACGCGACTGTTCGTGAACCGGAATGAGGGTCATCGTCCAGACGGGGCCACGCCATGGTGAATCGAGCTCCATCGCCTAGCCGGCTGTCGACCGTGATTTCGCCGCCATGTTCGCGAATGATCTTCTGACTGACCGCCAGTCCCAGGCCGGTTCCACGAGCGCCCTTGGTCGATTCGAACACATTGAAGATCCGCTGCAACTGGTCTTCCACAATCCCCGGACCGTTGTCGGACACGGCGACCCAGAACATGTCTGACACGGGATCGAGACCCGTTTCGATTTTCACCGTCGCATGGTCCGATCCTTCCACCGCGTCAATGGCATTCGTCACAATATTCAGAATCGCTCGATGAATGCCCTCGGGATCGAAGGTGCTCAGCGGAAGATTTTCAGCCGGCTGATAGATCAGCTCGACCCGAAACTCGTCGGCCCGGGCCTGCATCAACTCAACGACGTCATGGACGGTGTCGTTCAATTGAGCCTGCTGATAGGCGGGTTTGCGTTCTTTGCTGAACGTCAGCATGTCCATGACGAGGTTGTAGATCTTGTTCTGATTTTTTTCGACAACGTGCCAGCCTTTGCGGACCAGATCTTCGTTGTGGTCGTTCAATCCCATATCGATCAGATAGCTGCCGCCGCGGACGCCCTGCAAAATATTCTTGATGTGATGGCTGAGCGTGGCGATGGTTTGTCCCATGGCGGCCAGCCGTTCGGCCTTCACGAAGGCGTGCTGATAACGGTGATTCTCGACGGCGAGCGCAGTCTGGCGACCGATGGCGATTAACAGTCGCAGCTGGTCTTCGCGAAATCCCGGTACCTTGTCTTGCGCCATCAACAGGTAATCAGCGGGCGTCGTGATGTCGACGTAGATCACCCCCATCAGTTGATGCCGGCCCTGCATCGGCACGCACATCGCCTCACGAATCCCCGCCTGAAAGATACTGTCGGTCGGATCGAAGCGGCTGTCTTGCTGAGCGTTGGTGGTTCGAACGCCCTGTTTCGACTTCAGGACATAATCGACGATGGTTCGCGAAACGGGCATCCGTGTGCCGGGTTGACCGGCCACCCGCTGGCTGGTCACCTGCGGCTGGATCTCGCCGGTTTGAGGGTCTGACAACAGGACGCAACCGCGATCGGCCAGGACCGCCGCGACGGTCAGATCGAGTGTCCGCTGTAAGGACTGTTCGAGGGACGAGGAAGGCCGAGCGACTTCTTCCGCAATCCGATAGAGCACGGACAAGCTGTGCGGGGAATCGGCCGCTTCGTCGCGCGAGCGGACTTCGGCCGGAACCAGATCTTGCCCTAAATGGGTGACGATGCTGGAACGATCAGCCGGATCGTGACGACGTAACAGCTGCACCCGGTCAGCGGCGTTGGGTTTCCAGCCGTCTTGAGAGACATCGCTGAACAGCAGCAGCGTATTTCCCAGTCGAATCTGATCGCCATCGACCAGGACATGCGAACGAATGACCGTTCCATTGACGTAAGTGCCATTGGAACTGTTCCGGTCGGTCACGACGAAATCGTCTTTGACCCGCTGGATGGTGGCGTGCAGCCGCGAGACTTCACTGTCGAGAATGCGGATCTCGTTGCGCGCATCGCGACCCAGGGCGAGCGGGCGATCCACCAACTCGAAGCGAGTGCCTTGTTCAACGCCCTGCACAACGAGCAACGAGGCCTTCTTCACGACATCTTTATCCCGAACAATACGCGTCTTTGCCGATCAGACGTATCATATCGAACGAGACCAAGCAACTGGCAATCCTGGCGCGAGAATTCAGCCTATTTGGGCCAGGAAGAATCCCGGGCCATTTTCGGGCGTTCGCCAGGGGTTCCACGCCCCATTCGTTTGCCGGCTATGCAAAACGGGGGGGAATTCGACGCCATGCCCTATCCTGCAGGGGGCAGAGCAAGCAGATCTTCGATTGTCTGCAGTAATTCCGGGTATTGGAACGGTTTGGCCAGAAACCGATCGCGTTCATCGACCGGTGTTTTCACCGAGCCGATCAGAATGCGATGCGAATCACCATAACGAGTGGTCGTCGCGTCGGCCGAAGCGTCGTCCAAGTCGATGACCACGACATGGGGCGACGTCTTTTCCTGGACTCGTCGAGGAATATTCGTTCCCCGAGTTCGCTCGACCTGAGTTCCACGGGGCTCCAAAACCGCTTTGAGCACGGCTTCAGTATCCGAGGTTCCGTCAATCACCAAAACATGCGGTGCTGAATTCACTCCGCCGTCCTTCCGTGGCTGGCACGTCTCCATCGCTTCGAAGTCGCTGACGAGACCATCCATGGCTCGTCAGCGACGGGAGCGGTTTGTAGTGCGAAGCGCAAATCGTGTCAAAACCAAATCGGCACAAATTGCCGAATTTGAATTGCGCCTGTGATTACCTTGTGGGAACTGGGGTTGTGGAGATTCTCACGGTGACTTCGGGAACATGCTCCGGTTTGACATCGCCAGAATGAATGGGCTCGGACGACAACAGAAAAGAACTCTGGCCGAACCGATCCAGACGGCAAAGGTCTTGGCCCTCTCGCGTCGTTTCGAGGTGTGTTCACGCGGAAGAAATCGAGCCCCGGAATGTAAATAGCCTCCAGTGAGGTTGATTCCACTGGAGGCTATTCTATGAAAACGGCTCGGCTCATCACCGTCCGTGGGAGGGCTGATCGCGATCAAATCGCAGTTCACCAACACGTCCGCGACGTCCGGTTGCGGAGTTTGGTAAACGATTGTTGGTTGCTCGAATTGTCGTCAGGTGTCTGAGGAAATTATCGGCGAGCCAACTCGATCAGATGAGGCAGACGTTGCCGCAAACTCGGAGTGTCAGGATTGATGACGTCATGCTGAGCATCATCCGCAGGGTCTGTCCTACTTTACCCGACTTGACAGTCCCGGTGTGCGGCAGATTTGCCGGTCCCTCATCACAAGCGAACTTACTTACTTCGCTTGGCGGCCTTTGCGGGGGCTTTTTTCTTGGAACCAGAAGCCGCCTTGGCCGCTTTCGCTGCGACTTTCTTGACGGTTTTGGCAGCCGCTTTCTTGGCCACTGGAGCCTTCGCAGCTGCTTTCACCGGTGCGGAGCCCGCCGCTTTTTTGCTCGCTTTGGCTCCCTGAAAAATCAGATCCCACCCCGAAGAGAATTTTACCGACGAACCTGTGTGGACTGTGTAACCCGTCATCTACTTGCAACCTTTCCCTAACCGAAACGCTTGTTGTCCGACGCCGGTCTGTTGGAAGACCGTCGGCGATGCTCTGTTCGATCAGCTTATCGACATCCGCGTGAATCGTCATCCAAGTCAGGATGACGTTCCCCAACGGGATCGATGGGAAATGGCGTCTGGGATCGTCGTGGTTTAGTGTTGCAGATTGTATTTCTTCATCTTGTTGTACAGCGTGACCCGGCTGATCCCCAGTTCCTTGGCGGTCTTGGTCCGGCTGAAGCTGTTTTTGAACAAGGTCTGCTCGATGATGTCCTTTTCGTTGAGTGCGATCTGGTTTCCGAGCGTCAGGTCTTCTTTTTCGGCCATCGCCGGGGAGGTCTTCTCGAAATTCGACAGCACGACCGTGGGGTCATTGGTGGGCCCCGCATTGCCGGACAGGATGTGCTGTGGCAGGTGTGACGTGAGCAGCCGTCCGTCGCGGCAGTAGATCACGGCGCGTTGCACGACATGTTCGAGTTCGCGGACATTGCCCGGCCACGGATAGTCGATCAGTGTGCTGAAGACGTTGGGGTCGATTTCATCGATGCGGACACCGTGCTTGACGGAAAACTGTCGCACGAATTTCTTGGCGAGTGGTACGACATCCATTTTTCGTTGTCGCAGCGGCGGAATGACGAATTTCAGCATGTTCAAGCGATAGTACAGGTCGGGGCGGAAGCGGCCGTGCTCGACCAATGGCTGCAGGTCGAGATTGCTCGCGACGATCAACCGGGCCTGACAGTGTTGCGTGTGGTTGGATCCGACCGGCTCGAACTCGCCCGTTTCGATCACTCGCAGCAGCTTGACCTGTTGTTCCAATCCGAGCGCATCGATTTCGTCGAGCAGGATCGAGCCGCGGCGTGCGGCCAGAAACTTCCCTTCCTTGTCCTGATGGGCACTGGTGAATGATCCCTTGGAATGTCCGAACAATTCACTCTCGATCAAATCGTTGGGCAACGCTCCGCAGGCAACCGGCAGGAACGGTTCGTGACGTCGCAACGAGACTTCGTGAATCAATCGTGAGAGATAGGTTTTGCCAGCACCGGTCTCGCCGATCAGCAGGATCGTGACATCGTGCCGGGCGGCGACTTCGAGATCGACCAGCATCTGCTTGAGATGGGGTGAATTCGTCTCGTATCGACGACTAATACCCGTCAGAACGCCCAGCGGTTGTTCTTCGGTGTGATCGCCGATCGCGGGCGAACTGGTCTCGACGAAGGTGTCACGGATAGCGGGCGAGATCGGGGTGGTTTCCGCCGGTTCGGGAAAGAGCGAACGGAAGGCCGTCAAGAGAGCGGCGCGATCGAGATGTCCGCGAAGATGCGTGATTTCCGTCATGGCCGCACAGCGCTCGAGTGTCTCGGGGCAGGCTTCCGGTGTGACCATGGCCAGTCGCATCTGGGGATGCCGTTCGTGCACGGCTTCGAGGATTCGCGTTTCCTGATGACCACCGTTGGACGCACGACGGAAATCCGCGACGAGCGCGTCGGGTACACGCTGCTGGGTGAGTTCGGTCAGTTCTTCGAACGAATCACAAGCACGGATTTCCGCTTTACCCTGGAACAGTCCGGGAAGTTCCGAGGCCATGAGCTGGTCACGACTCAGCACGACAATCACCGGCTTTGACATAACGTTAATCCCGCTGGCAGACCGATCACACTCAAGAAGAAAGACGAACGCGTGGAGGTTTGGCGAGGCGTAAACCAAATCCGACGACGACGGCTTTTCCAGGGCGTTTCGTCAACGACGTGATGCGCCCTGAATTGAGGACTAACAAATTTGGTGCCGAAGCGCTAGGGAATCGAAACGTGATCGGCCGAACGAGCGGAACGCCAAGGAGTTAAGCAACTTTGACGTCGATTCGAGAATGTTCACGCGCGCTAACAACGTGGTGATTGGGAAACGCGAGATGGCGTCACGTTGCCGTTAGGCAACATCGTTCTGGACGCTGCAGTGGCCCTGCCCCGTTGCTAGTCCAGTGGCCGCGATTTCTGGTCATGTTGGGCCAGTTGTTTCTGGCAAAAGAACATCAACATGATAGCCGGGAAGATCGCGAGAACGCCGAGAGGAACCGGCTCAGCAAGGCCTCGCTGATTCACTGCGATGACTAGCACGGCCAAGACGACCGCTACGGTGGCCGTGAAACGTTGGATCGCCGAGTAAGCATCGAGAGTTTTCCGAAGGCTCCACAGACAGAACCCCCAGGCATTTAAGACGGCGAAGCTGGCCAGACAGAAACTGGCCATTAACGAATCTTTCCCCAGGTACTGGATAAAACCAGGCAGGAGAAATGCCGTACAACCGAACTGGACGCCGAACCAGCCCGCGTTCCAATGAAAATAAGCGGAAGACTGGCCCTGCTCTGCTGCCATTTTTCGAACCTTTTCCGTCCGATTCGTGCTTCTCAAAAGGACGGGTGTCGAGTATAGCCTCGATTCGTCAGCGCGAGAATTGATCGATCTGTTCCCGGGAATTGGATTACATGAAACAACCGAGTCATCGGTCCCCGAATCGCGTTTGGAGTACTTTGGCCAGCGTGGCGAGTTTCGCTGTCCAGAAACGTCAATTGCGCGAAATGCGAAATGTGGTGGTGATCATTCTGGCCGCCTTTTCGGCCGCGATGGGTCTGCATGGCTTTCTGATGTCGAGCAACTTCATTGACGGCGGTGTGACCGGCGTCTCGATGTTGCTGGCGACGGCCACGGGGCTGCCGCTGTCGGTATTACTTCCTTTGATCAATCTGCCATTCATTGTCCTGGGATACCGCCAGATCGGACTGGCATTCGCGATTCGCAGCACGTTCGCCATTGGCCTGTTGGCGATCATTCTGGAGGTGTTTCATTTTCCGGATGTCACCGAAGATCTGTTACTGACAGCCGTCTTCGGCGGCTTCTTTATCGGGGCGGGTATCGGACTGGCGATTCGCGGTGGTGCCGTTCTCGATGGGACCGAGATTGCCGCGCTGCTGATCAGCAAACGCAGTCATTTGTTGAAGGTCGGCGATGTTATCCTGGGGATCAATGTCGTGATCTTTTTCATTGCGATTTTTGTCTTGGGGGTTGAAGAGGCGTTGTATTCGATCCTGACTTATATCGCGGCGGCAAAGACTCTGGACTTCCTGATCTACGGGATTGAGGAATACACGGCCATCACGATCGTCTCGGACCAGAGTTCGAAGATTCGCGAACGCATCATGGACGAGTTAGGACGCGGCGTGACGGTCTATAAAGCGCGCGGCGGAAAAAGCGGGATTGATCAGGAGATTCTCTACTGCGTCGTAACGCGATTAGAGATTGGCAAAGTGAAGGCCATCATTCGCGAAGTCGACCTTTCCGCCTTCGTGGTCACGCATTCGCTGTCCGACGTTCAGGGCGGCATGGTAAAGCGAGCGGGTTTGCACTGAGCCGCCGGTGAGAATCTGGTCAAAACAACGCTGCCACATACCCACGATCAGAAAAAACGGATTTCGCTGGAGGTCGATTCGTCGCAGCTCAAATAGCTGTAGGGCAACAGCTCAGAATGCCGCTTCGAAACGAAGCGTGCTCGACACAACCCTTGGCGGTTGTTGGCCCCCGGGGGGGGGATTGATGAGACCTCCCGAGCTGGGCCTGTCCAAGTTCAGACCCACTTGTGACGCGGAAGCTTGGTCGTTACTTCGACTCTTTGGACTTTTCCAGTTCTCGGCGGCGCATTTCGGCTTCGAGGATTTTGGCGCCGCCCATCTTCTGGGTGGGGGCGATCCCGTGGAACGGCAGAACGTCTGGCAGAACGCGCACGTCGGTGGTGACCTTCAGCGGAAACATACTACCGATGTCGTAGGTCATCTCGACGAAGAAGGCCGTGAAGCCCGCTTTGGGTGTGTCGATCTTGCCGACATAGACGCCCGGCTCGATTTCTTTCAGCGGAGTGCTGGTGTAGATCTTGCCGACTTCTTCCAGGCGGAAGTCGCGAGCCGCGGGATTGTTCCCTTGCCAAAGTTTGACTTCTTTCGGTCGATCAGGGGTTTCGACGCGGATCGCGCCGTTATCCAGGAATTTCCAGCTGTAGGCGGGACGTTTCAGACCGCGGACGACCGAGTCGTAGAACGCGGCCAGTGTCTCTCGCGCGTCGCTATCTCGCATGCTGTGGTCGGTATTGGGGACGTATCGCAGCAACTTCTCGCCGGGCAGATCGTGGTAGTAGAATCGCGATGAATCGGGCGTAAAGAACTGGTCGCCGGCCGCATTCAGAACCAGTTTCGGCATCTTAAACCGATTGCGGTAAACGTACGGATCTTCGATTTCCAACAACTCGATGTAGCCGGGATCGTTTTCCTTCATGACCAGCCCGCCGCGAACATAATCGCCGACTGACGGAGCCCAGAAGCCGTAAGCTTCCAGGTGATTGCGCATGCTCTTGCGGACATTCAGCACGTCGATCACGATCGGGACAATGGCGACCACGCGTGGATCGACAGCCGCCGTGCACCAGGTTGTCCAGCCGCGTTTCGATCCGCCGGACACCGCGAATTTCTCCAGCTTCAGATTGCCGCATTCTTTCGTGGCAGCAAAGGCCTGCAGAGTATCCATGGCGCGAACAGCACTCTTGACCATCGGAAGGCGAGCGGGCCATTCCTTATCGCGGGTGTCAATATACTTGTTCCAGGTAAAGGTAATCAGGTCGTCTTCGACCATCTTCCGTCCGCCGTCGGAGAATTCGAGCGGTTGATTCGGCACATTCTTTAATTCGGCCACGATCGACTTGGTGCCGACCGCCATCTTGACCAAATATTCCTCAACCCCTTCGGGGGGGTGTTCCCGATGACTGCCCCCCGTGACGAACAGGAAGCCAGTTTCGGAAGCGACCACTTTCGGGCGGACGACCATCAACCAGTGTTTCCACACGGGACGATCCACTTCGGCCGTTGTGCGCCAGGTTTGCGATGTCAGTTCGATCGCAAACACCGTGTGATCCGCGGCTTCTCGGGTCTCGCCCAGGCGCCAACTGAAGGTCGTGTCATCCTTGGCGATGTAGTCGTCCAGAGGCGTCCGGTGCGGTGTCACAGAATCCGCTGCGATCGTAAATCCGGTCAGGCTGAGAGCACCGACAAAACAGAAATTGAACAACCAGCGCGACGACATCGGCAACAACATAAAGATCATTCCAACTTAAGGGCGGGGAAAGACTGTCTTCTGTTGTCGACAACAGAATCGTGACTAACCCCTGTGATTATCATGAGCGTGGCGTGGAGCCCTGTCCATGCCTGCGACATACTTCTTCGGCATGTTCCATCAGTACTCGTCAAAACGTTCGCCGGATTCAAAAGACCGGGGAAAAGGGAAAATCACATGGCCGCGGCGTGAACGTCCCGCGGAATGAACCACGTCGTCGCGGCAACGCGTCAAGAGTGAACATCCGAATCCGTGACTTTACTCGTGATGACTACTGAGAAGGCGATCGTCCAATTGTCGAACAAGCGTTTTTACTTGCGAATAGGCCGCCGAATAAGGAATTTCCGCGCCTTGTTGAAGTTCCGAAAGCAAATCACCCAACAGGTATTCCCGGAGTTTTTCGAGCAGCCATGCTTCGCGGCGTTCTTTGAATTTTTCGTGCAGATCAAGCAGCCAGGCTTTGGCTTGTCCGATGACACCAGTTGCCCGTTCGACGACGGCTTCTCCCGCGACTGTTGTCCCGGCGGCAGCCGTGGCGTCGATGGCGAGGTGTGTAACCGATTGCGACGCCGCGTGCATCAACATTTGGTCGGCCCCGATTCCTCCACCGAGAGCCAGCAAGAGTGTTAACGCTGGTCGGGCCACGGCTGCGGCTCGGTCGGCGTTGCGCAGGATGTTGAACAGGTCCTGGCGATCGCTTTTCAAAGCGGTCATTTCCGTCTCGACGAGTGATCGTACCAACTGCTCGAAGTCAAATTGATTGTGTTCGCGGTGCAGTCGTTCCAGTACCGATTCACAGGTGGTTCCGGCCAGCAGCTGTTCGAGACGATGGGTCAACAATTCGTTGCCCAGCGTCGTGACGACGCGCAGTTGATCGTAGACTTGTTGCAGGACGCGGACGATGGCTTCCCATTCCACACGGCGATACTGATCGAGCGGTGCGGTCGGCGCGCCCCAGATGCGGTCTTGAACCAATCTCACTCCCCCGCCCATCCAGCGACCAAGCTGGGCATAAAACCCGTGGATGTTGGAAGTCCAGGCCTCGCGGTGGGCGTGCCACCAGTTCCACATTTCATTCACGATCAGGGAATTGGGGGCGGCGGGCCAATCCACTTGACGCACCAGGCCTCGCGTGGCGAAGACATCGGCGGCATCGCGAAACTGTTGGCCTCGCAAGCGAATTTCGCGCAGATAAGCGGGTGCCCCCGCAGTTTCCGACACGAGTTGTTTGAGTGATCCTCGTAAGGTTCGCAGTTTGATTTCCGCAAATCGCAGTTGCGAAAGCACATTTCTGAGTTGGATGGGCGGAGCCGTGTGTTGCTCGGCGGCGCCAGCCGGGACGCCTGTCGGGGTCTTGGTACTTTCACCGTTGGAGGCGATGGGCCACTTTCGTTCTTCAAACTTCAAGCGAATGGCTTCAGCTGATTTGCGGTCATTGGGAGCGAGGTAGACGAATTCGGGTTGCAGCCCGGTTTCGTCGCAGAAGGTCTGCAGCCACAAGGGCCAGTAAGACTCGTCATCGGGCAATTCGACTTGATTGAAGACGACGATAGCAGCCTTGTCCTCGGAGGCGGCCTTGCGAAAAAATTGTTTCACGGCGGCATCATTGTACTTCTGCTGCGTGAGGACGGCGACCAGTACGTCGGCGGCCTGCCGTACCGCGTCAGCTCGCTGCCAGTTCACCGGAGCGTCGCTGTCGACGTCGGGCGTGTCGAGAATGATCAAGTTGGCTGGAACTTCGTCATTGGTTCGCCAGAACAGGTAGTGCTCGGCGTGGTTGCCCAGTGCTTCTTCGCTGTCTGACCACGGACGCAGTTCAAAGACCGGAAACAGTTGTTGCAGATCGTGTTGAGTATCAAATCCGGTGGGGAGCAGGCAGACGGGATGTTTCGTCCCCGAGGCCAAGGGGCTGCTGGCGCTCGCTCGAAATCCGGCGATGTGGTTGAACACGACACTCTTGCCGATATTCGTGCCGCCGACGACTGCCACAATCAGATAGGCCTCATCCGTCAATTGGGGCAACAGCTTGCGATCCAGCAGATCAAACCATTCTCGACCGGCCAGAGGCGCCAGATGAAGTGGCCGGGCCTGCTGCTCCAACTCGTTGAGCGCTGTACTGAGTTGGCGGGTGAGCGAAGCGAACGACGCCAGATTCGTTGCTTCGCTGGTCGACGACAGTTGAGCAACCGGACGATCGTGCGGGGTTGAGGCGGGAGACACATCGGTCATCGGCACGGGCTACCTCGACGACTTCGTTTGACTCGGCCACTGACCGTTCAGGGGTGAAAATCTTGCCAAATCGGACAAATTGTCATAGGAGGAATCACGAAACGGTCTATCGTTCGTTCTGTTGTCTCGAATCATTCCTATTCCTGCAATCGAAGAAACTGGTGTTTCTGAAAAACCCAGAAAATGATTGGCGTTTCAAAACTCAACAGTACTGGTCGAGGCGGGAATCAGTTCGTATACTGAAAACTCGGTTCATTGGCGGGCGCACGTTTTTTACCTCAAGACGGGGTTGGGTGATGTTAATATTTCTTCGTGTGATTTATGTCTTGATCTGTGCGGGCGCGTCGGTGGCCTTGGTTCAAAGTCCCTTGGCCCCGGAATTCATGAACCGCGATTCGGCAAATGCCGCAGTTTCGTTCATTCTGCTGATGCTGACGACTCAAGTCGTGACCTTGATGGATATCATTATCCCCAAGAAACGGCTGGATATGATCACGGCGATCTATTTCGGTTTGCTGGTCGGATGGCTGTTGGCCTTTCAGTTGCAATATGCGGCTCAGGCATTCATGAACTCCGTCGGTGTTGGAGTAGAAAGGAACGAAAACGGGGTCATCATTAATTCCGACAACCCATATGCTCGCGTGATTGGCGGTCTGGCGGGGATCATGCTTCCGTATATCTGTATCTCGTTCTTGCTACAGACAAAGGATGATTTTCGCTTTGTGATTCCTTATGTCGAATTTGCCAAGGAAATTAAGGGCGGAAGGCCCCTGGTGATCGACACGAGCGCT
This sequence comes from uncultured Schlesneria sp., assembly GCA_903871875.1. Classification (GTDB taxonomy): domain Bacteria; phylum Planctomycetota; class Planctomycetia; order Planctomycetales; family Planctomycetaceae; genus Schlesneria. The sequence goes on along the minus strand of CAIQIR010000162.1, from coordinate 33,180 downwards.
TTGATCGATGGCCGGATTGCCGACGTCATGGATACGAATATCTTTGACACAGAGTTAATCGTGCCGAGTTTTGTGCTGGAAGAGTTGCAGAATATTGCGGATAGCCAGGACAAGAATCGGCGCACACGTGGTCGACGCGGTCTGGATGTTCTGACCAAGCTGCAGCAAAAGCCCAAAGTCGAAGTCCGCATGCTGGAAGTGCAGGAAAAGGACGATCTGGGTCAGTCTGTCGATCAGCGGATCGTCGCACTCGCCAAACGCATGAGCGGTCGAGTTGTCACGAATGACTTCAATCTGAATAAAGTCGCCTCGGTTCAGGGCGTGGAAGTCATCAATTTGAACGACGTGGCCAACGCCTTGAAACCACGGTATTTGCCGGGCGAGCAACTGCACATCAAGGTGATGCGCGAAGGGGAATCATTCGGCCAAGGTGTCGGTTACCTGGATGATGGGACGATGGTCGTTTGCGAACAGGCTGCGACGCTGATTGGCAAGGAAATCGACGTGGTCGTCACCAGCATGCTTCAAAACAGCGCTGGGCGAATGATCTTTGGTCGCTTGTTGTCCTCGGTCCATGCGACGGCAAGTCGCTAAACGGCTGCTTTAAGCCGGCCAATCGGCTGTCCTTTGCGAACCCTCGATCGGTGTCTTATATTTGGCGCTCTACCGGTCGAGGACAGTCAGGCCTGTGGTTCGTGGCGACATTCAGCTCGCTTTCGGCCATTTCTGCCGGTGTAGGACGATTTCGTTTGACTGATTCGGCAAAGCTTCCGGAATTGGTTTGGAACGCAAATTCGTTACAGGCGGAGATTTCGTCATAACGGGCCGCATGGTGGACCTTTGGCAACGGATGTTTCGTTTATGCGCGATGCACCGGTTACTCGGTTGTCGATTCGATTGGCAGTGACTGAACTTGTCCCGGGGTCGGCCTGATTTTGTCGTTGTGATCTCCGTGTCGACATCCTTAGGATGACTTCCACGTGGCTTGAAAAGGTGTGCCGAGTGATTGCGCGATTGACGCTCAACGGACGAAACAGCAGGGGCCCGTGTGACAGCGGAGTCTGGGAGATGTTCCGAATTCGGATTGTTCTGACACAGATCGTGACCATCGCGCTGGTGGCGACCGTCTTGGCGGGATCATTGGCCGCGCAGCCCACAGAGAAAACGGCTGTTCCTGAGCGATCACCGCTGCTGAAAGAGCCGACGACGCCGGAAGCGATGTTTGCGGCCTCGTTGTTGATGGTCGATCTGGCCCGATTGGACCTGGCGGCCAAGTATCTCGAGCAATTTGAAGAGACGTCACCTGACGACGAATTGTTGATCAAACTGCGAGACAAATACGGTACTGGAGACTTCCTGAAGCTCGCACGGACCAAAGAGTTGCAGCCTCGTTCCATGCAATTGCTCGAACGATTGAACGTCGCCGCAAAAAAACAGGCCGAGGATCCGGCGTTTGTCGACGCGCTGGTTCAGCGTTTGACGCAAGGACCGACCCAGCGTGATTTGGCGATCGCCGAATTGCGAAATGCAGGTGTCCATGTGGTTCCCGAGATTCTGAAGCAGATGTCGCAAGCGGATTTGGCCGCCCATCAGGACGTGATGGTCATCGCGTTGATGAAGATGGGTAATCAAGTGATTCCGCCATTGATTGGAGCATTCGACGCTCCTCAGGAACGGGTTCGAACGGCCGCAATCGACATCCTTTATGAACTTGATGCGACGGAAGCGGTTCCGTATTTATGGTATCCCGCGTTTGATGAAAATCAGCCGGCGGGAGTTCGCGCCGCGGCCAACCGATGTCTGGCCAAATTGTTGAAAAGTTCTCCGGAACGGACCAATCAGTTGTCATCGGTCGAAGCCGCGAACGAACTCAGGCGATTGGCGAAGCTACTGTATCGCAGCCCTCAAGCTCTACCAGTTGACGATCAGGGGCATGTGGCACTCTGGAGTTGGAACGAGGAATTGGGCACGGTTGCTTTGCAGTCGTTGCCTCCGGAAATTGCATCGTTGATGGTTTCCACTCGATTTGCCCGTCAGGCATTGTCGCTATCGCCCGAGCAGACCGAGCCCCAGCGACAGTATCTGGCTTCGCTATTGGCTCTTGAAGTAATGCGGAACGGTTGGGACAAGCCGCGTCTGGCCACCCCGAATTCAGCCATGTACCTCGCCTTGACCGCCGGTGAGACCATGGTGTCACAAGTTCTTGCCGAAGCATTGGAGGCGGGACAGGCGGCCACTGCGGTGGTGTCGCTGGAAGTGCTCAGTCAGATTGGCAGCCGCGACCTGTTGTTAACTCAAAAAGGTCTGAAATCACCGGTGCTGGCGGCGTTGAATTCCCCCGATTCTCGTGTGCAGTTCGCCGCGGCCACGACCATTTTGAAATTGGAACCCAAAAACGGATTCAGCGGCGTCAATCGCGTCGTTTCCATTCTGGCGCGAGCGGCTTCCGACCCTGGCGCTTCACGGGTGATCATTATTGACGCCGACAGCGGACGAGCCAGCATGACGGCTGGCTATCTTTCGGACGGTGGATACGAAGGGATTGTCACCGCGACGGGGCGCGAAGGATTCGAACTGGCGTCGACATCGGCGGGAATCGAATTCATCGTGGTTCAAGTGAATTGCGTGCGTTGGGAACTGACCCAGACGCTGACAAATCTTCGTGCGGATGCCCGGACGGCGGCATTGCCGATCGTGATTTATGGCCCTTCATCACTTCGTGGTGACATGGCTCGTCAGGTGGCACGCAATGCTCCGGCCGCATTTGTGGCGGAATCCGCGTCGGCCAGCGATTTCTTGGGCCAAGTCCTGCCATTCATCAAGAGCCTGAAGACACCACCACTTTCACCGCAAGAGCGAGCTTTGGAAAAAGAAGCGGCCGTGTATTGGCTGGCCACGATTGGCAGCGGCAGTCTCGGACGGCTGCTAGATATTTCGCAGGCGGAAAACGACTTGTCGGCAGCGGTAGAAGACCCGACGGTCGCGAAAAATGCACTCGTCGCGCTGGGGGGCATCGGGACTCGAGGAGCCCAGCGACGGCTGGCTGACGTCGCACTGAATTCCCAAGCGGACGAAATGCTGCGGGAGGCGGCCGCCAATCAATTGGCGTATCACATCCAGCGATTTAGTTTGCTGTTGAAACGCGATGAAGTGGCCGACTTGCAGGCGGGATGGAAACTGACAGATCGTCCCGGTGTGAAGTCGGCCCTGGCCAGTGTCATCGGAACGCTGAAGCCGAACGCAACAACGATTGGCGAGCGTCTGCGACAATTTCCCGTCCCTCCCGCTCAATAATGCGGGAGGCCATTCGCGGAAAGCGTTATTGCTTCCAAGGTCCGACCAGTTCGACGGGATTGCCGTCTGGATCACGATAGATGGCCAGTCCGATGCCGGCCGGGAAGCCTTTGGGCAATGGGACAGGGCATTTTCCGACCAATTTGCCACCGGCTTTGTTGGCCTTTTCGACGGCCGCGTTCAGATCTTTGACGGCAATCGTCAAATAGCGAAATCCGTATGACGAGTGAATAAACGTGTTATCGACTCGGGCACCCGGAGCGGTCTTAAACTCCATCAGCTTCAGCTTCGTCGGATTCGTCCCCTGGCCGAGAACCAGCACATGAACGTCGAGATCCAATTTGTTGGCCAAACCGGCCTCGACAGCGAAGTCGCCTCCGACTTTGAAGCCCGGGACTTCAGTGAAGCCGAGCACGTCTTTGTAGAACTTCAGTGACTTCTCGAGATCGCTGACTACCATTCCCAGATCGATGGTTTGGCTGGCGAAGTTGGAGTCTTCGGTCTTCTGGTTGGCAAAACCACCCAAGGTGAACGCGGTGAGGGTGACGCCGGTCAAACAGGCGATTTGGATCCAGGTTCGGAAACGGTTCATCGGAGCCTTTCTCTACAGGAAGCGGTTGGCGGGCAGGAAACGAGAGCCGGGTTACGGTAATTCCGGCACGAGATCCAAGCAACTGAGTGCCCCGGAATTGGTGATGCTGAACCTTGCGGTGCGTCCAGCGATCATTTGGGGCGCCGCAGTCCAGCGGTGCGGCGATCACGCCGGGTGAGTCTCGGAAGACGTGTACGTGACCGTGACGTTCGTGCGAATCCCCCCGCGAGGCGTGAAGGCTCCGACGAGAGTCATCGAACGGGGGCGTGTGACGGCCACCAGGTCATCCAGAATCTGATTGGTCACTGCTTCATAGAACGCCCCATGATTCCGAAACTGCTGCAGATACATCTTTAACGACTTGAGTTCGTAGCACAGCTGATCCGGCACGTAGGTCAGCGTCAGTGTGCCGAAGTCAGGTTGGCCGGTCTTCGGGCAAAGCGAAGTGAACTCGGGGCAGATCGTTTCGATGGAATAATCGCGTTGCGGATAGGGATTGGGAAACGTTTCGAGAAGATTGCGAAAGCTCATGTTGCGGCAGATTCCTGTGGCAATGTCTAAAAAGAACGCAGTAACGCGCTCCTGTTGTTGAGGAATTTCAGTACGTCATTCGACGATAACAGGCCTGAAATTCGTCGAATGATTGTAGTCTTCCGCAGGGGGCTTCCCAACGCCCGACCGCCAGAACTTTGGGCAAATCGCGGTTGGGATCGCGATTTTGGTCAAAAGTGGCCTGTTCGCGGCATGTCTCCGGCAACTCCTGCCTGCCTTCAAGGTCGTTTTCAGGTTTTGGCAAGAATCTGTCGGTCAACGAGTTACCATTCGTCTGGACAGGTATTTCTCTTTCTCTTATCAATCGCCCGCTATCTCTCTTCCCCTATTTCAATTCGTTCTCGATTTCCTCGCCCCACCAGGTGATGTGATCACTTCGTTACTACGGAGGCAACATGCCCACCGATGTCGGTCGCGGTCCGCGCAGTATCAGCGGTAATTCGCTGGGATTGGTGTTTCCAATCCTGGTGGTGCTGTCCGTGCTGGTGCTTGTCGCCCCCGTTCCGCCGGTGATTCTTGATTTGTTGTTGGCCGCAAACGTGACGGCATCGGTGCTGGTGCTGCTGACCACCATTTCTGTGCGTAAGCCACTCGATTTCAGCGTGTTTCCCTCGCTGCTGCTGCTGACGACGCTCGTGCGACTGGTACTGAATGTCGCCTCGACACGTTTGATTTTGACGCGGGCTCATACTGCGGGCACGGATGCCGCAGGCGAAGTCATTGAAGCGTTCGGTCGCTTTGTGGCTCAAGGACAATTAATCGTCGGTTTGATCCTGTTTGCGATTGTCGTCGTGATTCAATTTGTGGTTGTGACGAAGGGGGCGACCCGCATCAGTGAAGTGGCGGCCCGATTTGCATTGGATGGGATGCCAGGAAAACAACTTGCCATCGATGCCGACGTCACGGCTGGTTTCATCACGGCTGAACAAGCACGCGAACGACGAGCAGAACTCTCGGATCAGGCCGATTTCTATTCAGCCATGGACGGAGCGGGCAAATTTGTTCGCGGCGATGCCATCGCCGGAATTCTGATCACCCTGATTAATCTGCTGGGTGGGTTGGCAATTGGCGTGTTTCAGCACCACATGACGATCGCTCGAGCGATCGAAGTTTTCGCCACACTGACCATCGGCGACGGGTTGGTCTCACAGATTCCCGGCTTTTTGATTGCGGTGGCGGCGGGATTGCTCGCCACGCGTTCTTCACGACCCTCTGATCTATCACAGGACGTCGTTTATCAGACATTTCGCGATCCTCAATCGCTGTTTCTGGCCGCGGTCTTTGTCGGTGGATTGGCCTTTACCGGCTTGCCGATGCTGCCACTGTTGGCCTTGGGCGTGGGCTGTGCGTTCGTGGGGATTAATTTGAGAAAACAGCAACGGATCGAGGCGACTCGCGTCGAATCCCCGTCCGCATCAGCACCGGTGGCAGGCCCCTCCCCTGTGACGACAAGTTCCCCGACCGCGACGGGACGCCTGGCTCGCGAATCGCGTCCAGAAGATAAGTTGACCGTCGAACCGATTGAGCTGGAACTCGGTTTCCGTCTGATCAAGCTGGCCGACCCTGAGGCGGGTGGCGACTTGATGGATCGTGTGACTCAATTGCGAAGCAAGATCGCGCAAGAGTTAGGAATCATCCTGCCCAAAGTCAAAATTCGAGACAGCCTGCGTCTCAAGGATTTTGGTTATCAAATCAAGTTGCGTGATGTCTCGGTTGCATCCGGCGAATTGCGGATGGACTCGCTACTGGCCATCAACACGGGTTTTGTGAGCGGCGATTTGGCCGGAACCGACTGCATCGAACCGGCGAATGGCCGTCCGGCAAAATGGATTGAACCCGCACTGGCCGAACAGGCCAAAACACTTGGTTACAAAGTTATTGAACCGTCTCTCGTCCTGATTGGCCATTTGACAGAAATCGTCAAATCACACGCCGACGAATTACTGACGCGCCAATACGTACATCAATTGCTGGAAAATCTGAAGCGAACATCGCCGGACGTCGTTGCTGAACTGATCCCCGAATTGTTGAAACCGTCACACGTACATCAAATTCTGTGCAACCTGTTGCGTGAACGAGTCCCAGTACGAGATCTCGAAACGATTCTGCAAACCCTGGGCGACTACGCCGATCGAACGAAAGACCTGGCGATTCTGACGGAATATTCTCGGCACGCACTCAGTCGGACGATTTGTCAGCAGTACCGGGATTCGTCGCGAACAATTCGAACCATCACTCTGGATCCTGCTTTGGAAGACGTCTTGATGGGTGGTTTTGAGTTTGGTGAACGAGGCCTGCGCGTGAAATTGTCGCCACAAGTGATTGAGGGCGTCGTTCAAGAACTGACTCGGCAATGCAACAAGCTTGTTCGTGCCGGCTATCCGGCGGTCGTCGTCTGTGCCGCATCGGTGCGACCGGTCCTCCGGCAGATTACCCAAACGACACTTCCCAAGTTGGCGGTGCTCAGCCTGCAGGAGATCACGCGGGATACTCTGGTTCAGCCGCAGGGGCAAGTACCGATTAACGCGATCAAACTTCCGTTGAAACGACCGATCGACGAGTCACTACAGAAACCGATGCTGGCCGCCATGGCCTAACAATTTCAATTCCTCCTGTTCCGATTCCTTCGATTTCGTTTTTTTGAGTTTCGAACATGCAACGCAAAATTCAAACATTTCGAGCGGCGACGATGGATGACGCCTTGGAACTGGTTCGTCGCGAACTGGGACAGGACGCCGTTGTCGTCGAGTCGAAGGAAATCGCCACACGACGAATGTTGCCTTGGCCATCGACGCGACAAGAAATCGAAATCAGCGCCGAGTTACGAATTCGCAGTTTGAACGCTGAGCCAATCGCGGCTCTCGAGAAAACACCTGCTGCGCCTGCCCGATCAGTTCGCACATTGGCCGAAACGATGACGCAGCCTGCCGCAGTGCCCGAACTGCTGGCTCCGATTCCGGCACTCGCGGCAGAGGACGTGGACGATCAGTGGAATGAGGCGGCCACATTGCCACCAAAACGTCCGTTGCCTATCGATCGAGTTTCCTCGACGGTTGATCTTGGGATCCCGACGGGAACCGAGTCGAGTATTTCGATTGATCGAAAAACGCTGGAGTCACTGCAGACGATCGTCGCTCAATTGGAACGCCAGTCTCGTCCGCGAACGGCGTCCGAAATTCCGAGCGAATTGCTTCCGCACTATCGGATGCTGATTGAGGCCGACATCGACGATGTGGTGGCTCGCGATCTTATCTCCAAACTTCGACAGCACTCGACCTTCGACACAATGAACTCGCCCGTGGCTGTGGCTGCGATGTTGACGGCATTCATCGAACGTGAAATGCGCTGTGCTCCGCCAATTCAGCCAAAACGAGGTCGCCGTCAAGTCGTCACGCTGATCGGTCCTACCGGCGTGGGTAAGACGACGACACTCGCCAAGCTGGCCGGACATTTTCATTTGCGCGAGGGACTTCGGGTCGGTCTGGTCACTGTCGACAACTACCGTGTCGGAGCGATCGAACAACTGCGGACCTATGCCGAAATTCTTCAAATTCCGTTGCAAGTCGCCTCGAATTGCGACGAACTACGGACGGCCATCGACGAGTTGGACGATGTCGATCTGGTGCTGATTGACACGGCGGGACGCAGCCCCTTTGACCAGTCGAAGATGAACGAACTGGGTGACATGCTGCGATTGGCTGCCTCGGATCATGTATTGCTTGTGTTAAGCCTGTCTGCGGGTGCCAAGATGCTTTCTCCGATTGCCGATCAATTCGCAGCCATGTCGCCGACGTCTCTCGTGTTGACCAAGCTTGACGAAACTCTGACTGGCGGTCCCTTGTTATCGGTGGCTCGCGAGATCGCTCATCCTGTCAGTTATCTCACGACCGGGCAGGATGTGCCCGATCAGATCGAACCGGCTCACCCCAACCGGCTGGCCCGGTTGATTCTGGGCCGGGATCCCATCCCGCGGGAGACGATCCGCTGACCTCGCCGCCTGACCTGCCACCGTTTCCAGTTCCCTTTCCGACCTTCGTCCTTCCAGCGTGAATCCCTTCCCACGATGTCCCCTTCACTTCTGACACCTGTTGAACGTCGTCACTCCGGCAGTGATCAAGCGCGCGGTCTGCGAGACCTGGTCGCACGTCGCAGGACGTCGGTCGAATTCGACCGGCCGGTGTCACGTCAATGTCATACGATCGTGGTTGCCGGTGGTAAGGGAGGTGTCGGACGTTCAGTCATCGCCTTGAACCTGGCAATTCTTTTGGCACAACGCGGTGGCCAGGTTGGGCTGTTGGATGCCTGTCCTGACTTTGGAAACATCGAACTCCTTTGCGGTTTGAACGGATACTGGAATCTGTCACATGTGGCACAAGGGTGTCGCCAGTTGGACGAGGTTTCACTGACGGGGCCGGCTGGAATTCGAGTGGTATCGGGAGCGAGCGAGCTGAAGTCATTTTCGTCTGTGTCTTCGCAAGGTCCGCATCCGTTATTCAGCCACCTGCAGTCCTTTGAGAGTCAGCTCGACTGGTTGGTCATCGATGCGAGCGGCGGATCATCGTCGGCAACGCGCGAGATCGCTTTGGCTGCGGATGATTTGTTGATCGTCGCGACGCCGGAACCGACCGCCGTGGCTGAAGCCTACGCCTCGGTGAAAGCCGTGGCCACGTCGCGGCATCCTCGTTTGGGGTTACTCGTAAATCAGGCTGATTCGACCGCTCAAGCACAACAGATTCTGGATCGCTTGCAACAGGCGGCCCATTCGTTTTTGCAAGTTGATCTGCATCGTCGCGGCTATATTCCTCGCGATCCGGCCGTTCCGATGTCAGTCAACGAGCGAATTCCCTTTGTGATTCAAGCACCGCAGTCACCCGCCGCAGAGGCGCTGCGTCAGTTGGCTCAGCGGTGGACTCGGCCACTATCAGCGACCGGGGTCGCGAGTTTCTTCTCACGACTTCAAAATGAGGAGGCCTGATACGGATTTGGAAATGTGAAGAAATTGAGCTCAATTGGTTGGTCGTTTTCGTTTTTTTAAGTTTTCATTTCAAATGGTTGGATTATGACCTTCGGGGGAAATAAAGTGAATTGATTCATACAAGAGGCGCGCCAGTGCCGATAAAGAACTGGTGAGGAATTCTCAAAACGGTCCGTCGTGCCTTGGCTCGACCACCGTGAGATCGTGTTCCTCAGTAAGAGGCACGAGTTGGCAGCATGTGATCAAGCTTGATCAGACGACCAAACACAATGGCTAAATAACCACGAGCGAGGTTATCGACGCGAAATCCACCGCATGAGGCCGTGGAGTCGGTATCCCACCATGGAGGGTTCGATGGTAATGAAGGTGGCGACGGAACTGGAAATCGCTCAAGTCTGGCTGGACTTTAAGCGAGATCAATCCAATCAAGATCTGCGAAATACGTTGATCGAGCGGTTTCTGCCGCTGGTCCGGTATAACGCAGAGCGTGTCTGGGCGAAACTGCCGGATGGAGTCGACCTGAACGATCTCATCTCGGCCGGCGTCTTCGGATTGATGGATGCGATCGAAGCGTTCGATCTCGAACGCGGTGTCAAGTTCGAAACGTACTGCGTCCCGCGAATTCGCGGAGCAATGCTGGACGAATTGCGGACCATGGACTGGGTTCCACGGCTCGTTCGCAGCAAAGCCAGCAAGCTGGAAGCGGCTCGGAAAGAAGCCGAAGCCGAACTTGGCCGTCCGCCGTCAGACGCGGAAATCGCCAAGAAAATGGGCTTGCCGATGGAGGAATACGACAAGCACAAGTCCGAAGCCTCGGCCGTCAATCTCGTCAGCCTGAACAAGAAATGGTACGAGACCGATAGCTACAAAGATGTTCGCGAGATCGACATCATCGAAGATACCAAGGGAGAAGATCCCACCGATGGTATCCAAAAACGCGACGTGATGAAGCTTGTGACCAAGGGTCTCAATCGGAACGAACGGCTGATCATCATCCTCTACTACTACGAAGAGTTGACGATGAAAGAAATCGGCACCACGCTCGGTCTATCCGAATCTCGCGTCAGCCAGATGCATTCGAGCATCGTGGCCCGCTTGAAAGATCAACTGAACCGTCGACGTCCGGAATTCGCCCAATAGTCCGTTGTTACCTGCTGCCTGACAAATCAAAACCTCGGCCGTCCCGCGATTGCCGAGGTTTTTTTACGCGCGTCGCCGGAGAAGGTGGCCAATTGAGAGGTCTTTCGTGTTGAGATCACCGTCGCATGGGGCGATCGAATCGGGCCGGCGACGCTGGTCTGGGCAGGTGTCGCCATTGAGTTTGGATCGTCGAATGAGCGATGGCCATCGTCTTACTGACCGGGTTGATTTGTGAGCCGTCCTGTTGTGCGAACCAAAAAACATTGACGGATTTTGCGGAGGTGGCGTATACCGTGGTGGAATGGATATCTCTAACAAAGGCGGATTAGTGTGACGAAGCCGGCTTCCCAGGAACGAACGATTGCATCGCAAACAGTGACATCGTGGCGTGATCGTGGCCCACAGACGCCGGCGACGAGTGCACAATCCCTTCCTGCCGCCGAGATCGAAGCGCTGCTGAAAATGGCTCGAGAGCAGACCGGGCAACCCGCCGCCGACGAGCGGGACGAAGAGTTGGGGCCGGGTGATGTGCAGTATTTGCGAGGTCGTTCCATGACGCATCAGAACTCGGCAGGCGAAACGGGATCCGGTCCCCATTGGCCGGAATCGTCACACAATCCCGATTCATTGCTACAGCAAGCCGAACGACAACTGGCGGATGCGATTTTAAATTCCGGCCATGAGCCGATGATTGCGGCAGTGCGGTCCGATGAAATCGGGTCACATCCCCTGCCCGCGCGAACGCGGCCCGCTTCTCGACCGGGACTGACGCTGGAAGATCTTGGCGACCTGGACCTGGATATCACCATCGAATTGGGGCGAGCCGAGATCCTGATCGAAGATGTGCTGAGGCTGCGTGAGGGATCTGTTGTTTCGTTGGACAAACTGGCTGGCGATCCCGTGGATATCATCGCCAACGGCCGGTTGGTGGCACGCGGAGAATTGCTGGTCATCGACGGCAAATTCGGCGTGCGACTGAGCGAGGTGCTTTGACGTCGCCGTCTCATTCGGAAGTGGTGAGCTTGGGGGCGCCGTTCGCAACGAATGCGCACTTCAAAAAGGGGCGTAGCTTTTCAATCAGCTTCGGACCGAAACCACGCACGCGGCGAATTTCGTCGATCGAATGGAACGGTCCGTGTTGGTCACGATCTTCGACGATCCGTTTGGCCAGCTTTTCGCCGATCCCGTCCAGCTGAGCCCACTCGACCCAGGAGGCTTGATTGATTTCGATGGCATAGAAATATTCTCGTGGTTGCTGGCTGATGATTTCGATCTCAGTCTGGCCGGCGCCCGATAACTTCCAGCGGAAGGCGATCAATAACGCCAGCAAGGCGATTAACAGAAACCCTAACAGCCACTGGTCGGTTCGACGCAACCAGAGCGTCGTTTGTGTCGCCTGGTCTTCGACACGGCGGGACGAATTCCGTGTTGGAACGGATGTCGATTGATCCTGAGGCCGGTCGCGAGGGTTCGTTCGGTCAGAGATCGCGTCTGACGGCGACAATTTGTCGGGGCCGGCGGCCAACGCTGCGACTTCCTGGTTGGCAGGAGGCGATTCCTTCGGAATGGCTCGTCGCGACAACATGGCTTGGTTTTTCGACGAACAGGAATACGAAAACCGTCATTTTATTCAGTTCGTTCGCTAGCGTAGCACGGACGCTTCTTCCGTGGTATTAGTGGACCTGCACCCCGTGAACAAAAATGCGGACAAAGTGTCCGCATGGTGAATATCTATCCGATCCCGAACACCACTTTAAGACGAGTGAAAGATGACGACAACGATCCCCGCGCCAGTCGCCCCTCCCCGACGGATTCTGATGGGGCCCGGCCCCAGTGATATTCATTCACGAGTTTTGCTGGCAATGGCGGCACCAACGGTTGGTCATCTTGATCCCTATTTTTTGCGGATCATGGACGAGACGCAAAGCATGCTGCGGCAGGTCTTTCGCACGCAGAACAAATTGACGCTCGCGGTCAGCGGGACGGGCAGTGCCGGGATGGAAACCGTTGTCGCCAACCTGATCGAGCCCGGTGATAAGATGATTGTCTGCGTGAACGGTGTATTTGGCGGGCGGATGGCCGACGTGGCAGGCCGCTACCGGGCGGAAGTCATCAAGCTGGAACGACCCTTTGGCGAGATTTTTTCATCCGAAGAAATTGAAGCCGCCATCAAACAGCATCGTCCTAAGGTCCTGGGAATTGTGAACGCAGAAACCTCGACCGGAGCCAGTCAACCGGTCGTCGACATTGCGCGGATCTGTCATGAAAACGGTGCGCTGGTCGCCGTGGATTGCGTGACGTCACTCGGCGGACAACCGGTCGAAGTCGATGAATGGCAGTTGGACGCCGTGTATAGCGGGACTCAGAAGTGTCTCAGTTGTCCACCAGGTCTGGCTCCCGTCACATTTAGTGATCGGGCGGTCGCGGCGATTGACGCTCGCAAGACCAAGGTTCAAAGTTGGTACCTCGACATGCAGATGGTCAAGGACTATTGGAGCAGCAATCGTGCCTATCACCACACCGCGCCGATCAATATGAATTACGGGCTGCACGAAGCACTGAGAATAGTACTGGAGGAAGGGTTGGAGGTCCGGTTTGCCCGACATCAGCGGAACCATCTCGCGTTGAAAGCCGGACTGAAGGCGATGGGACTGGATTACGCGGTGAAAGAAGGACAGCAATTGCCGATGCTGAACGCAGTCATGATTCCCGCCGGAGCCGACGACGTTGCAGTCCGGAAGCAATTGCTGAACGAATTCGGAATTGAAATCGGCGGCGGACTTGGTCCGATGAAGGGAAAGACGTGGCGCATCGGACTGATGGGAGTAGCGGCTTGTCCGGCCAACGTGTTGGTGTTCCTGGCCGCTCTCGAAAAATGTCTGATCGATCAGGGGCTGAAAGTTGCCCCAGGTGCGGGCGTGGGGGCTGCCAACGCCGCCTACGTGTGAATGCCACCGTGTGAAGCTAACGCGCCGAGTGAACTCGCCAATGCCACGCCTGAATGAACTCAGGCTTGTCTGGTTGTCCATTCGCCGCTGAAGACTTCGGTGGCGGGGCCCGTCATGAAGACATCGCCTTGCAATGACCATTCCAGCTTCAGATCACCACCGCGTAAATGGGCCGTTACGCTACGTCCGGTGCGGCCGGTCAACGCACCGGCGACGGCTGCGGCGCAGGCCCCCGTTCCGCACGCCATCGTTTCGCCGCTGCCACGTTCCCAGACGCGCATGACGAATTCCGACGGGGACACAACCTGGATGAATTCGGCGTTGACTCGCCGTGGAAAAGCGGGGTGCCGTTCGATTTGGGGACCAACTCGTAAGACCCAGTCGTCGTTCGCTTCGTCGACGAACGTCACGCAATGCGGATTTCCCATGGAAACACAGGTCACGCTGATCGTTTGTCCTGCCACTTCCAGCGGGGCATTCATGGGGGGATCACCAGCGAGCAGGGTTGGGATTCGAGCGGCTTCCAGTATGGGGCTTCCCATATTCACGGTGACCAGATCGATCAACCCGTTTCGCCCGGCGGTCAATTGCATCGTCAGAACGCCGCGACCGGTTTCCACCTTCAATTCTGACTTCTTGGCGATGCCACGGTCATAAACAAATTTGGCGACGCAACGGATGGCATTGCCACACATTTCTGATTCACTGCCGTCGGCGTTGAACATGCGCATCCGAGCGTCAGCGACGTTTGATGGACAAATTAGCACCATTCCGTCACCGCCGACGCCGGTGTGGCGATCGCTGATCGCGATGGCGGTGCCGGCAATATCCTGAGGCACAGGTTCTTGAAAGCAATCGACATAGACGTAGTCGTTGCCGGCCCCGTGCATTTTCGTAAATCTCATCCCGTAGTCCCTGTCAGCCGGATCAATTCGAACGAACACCCAAGGATTCTATCCTGTCGGGCCTGAGCAGAAAATCATCCTATCGGACAACGCGATGAAATCGTCTGTTTCCGTGGCAGATTGACCATCTCAGCCGGAAAACTAGCGCCGGATGTGACCATCACCGAAAGCCAGGAAATCGTCGCACTACCAGGTACCTCGGGGTCGAGGAACTTGGCGCAATTGTCATGGATGTCTGCGTCCATGGGGGCCATTGACGTATCGACCGCCAGAGGCATCAGGCCGTTCTATTGTCGAGCGACAGCTGGCACCCGCTCTTCGACTCGTCGTCGTGGTCGTTCAACGACTTCCGTCGGGGCCAATTCTCGCTCTTTCGGCATGGCAAGATTGCGGCGTGTCTTCGGACGAGTGAAACGACTCCACACATTATGAACCAGCTTCTTCAGGTCCAGATCGAGTGCCGCAGATAACCACACTGTCGAACACATCGAACCGACGGACGCCTGCGGCCAGTGGCAGATGAAGCGGCGGACGAAGCGCGGACGAAACCGACTTTTGAAGTGGTATTCACCCGGCATATCGAAGAAGGCTGACGCGTAATTGAAACCGAACTGCAAGCAGCGGCGAATGATCCAACTGTCATTTTTCAGCCGCTCGTAGCGGACCGCAGGACAGAGGCAAAGGGAGACCGACTGTACGCCTTCCGATTTCAATGAATCGACCGCTTCGCGAATCAGGAACGGGACGACACCGCGTGGCGCATCCAGTCGATGGCGATAGGTTTCAATCGCCCACTGTTGACCGTCATCGTAAGGCAGGCAAATCAAAAAGCCTTCAATCCGCCCTGCTCCGTCGTCGCTACGGGCGACAAACAGGCGACGTCGATCCCAACTGGGGGGATCGACACTGCCGTTGAAGAATCGGACCTCGCCCCGTTGTGGTTTTGTCGACAGGCATTCAGCGGTAATGGCACGAATTTCGGCCATCAATTCGTCCCATTCGTCTGCCGAATAATCGATCGGACAGCATTCGGTAACGACCGCATCTTGACGTCGGCAATAATTGGCCTGACGTCTCACCCATTCGTAATCGTGTCCCGACCAAGTCAGGTTCTGAACATCCAGTAGCGGCTCTTCGCCCCACTTGGTGACCTGAAATCCCTGTCGTCGAAACAGCGGCAACTCACTCTCGCCGATGTTGTAGAACGTGGCGACGTAATTGTTTTGCTGAACGAATTCAAAGAACTCTTTCAGCAGCGCTTGTCGCTCCTCGACCGGACCCAATAGCCCGCCCTGAACGTGGACGAATCGGCCGATTCGGGCATAAGCCACGACACTGCTACGATCGCTCGACCAGAATTGTTCGAGCTTTCCTTCGGTGGAAAGATAGCTGTCGTAGGCTTGCCCGTACCGATAGGCCAGTTCCTCCAAACGCTCGTGTGAGCTAAACACTTCGGCAGAGGACTCGCGCGTGTTGTTCAAGGTCTCCGACCTCACCCAATGAGTTTTGAATTCCAAAGGACTTCTTAACTGGCTTCCAGCCTGTTATTTCTGACGCGGATTTCGTTGTCCGAAGCCTTCGTGTCAATCACGGAATAACGTCAACCGTTCGCCGCTCTCAGAGATCTTCTGTCTTGGGAACGATGTACGGAGCACGGTATTCGCGGGTTAGCATCTTATTGGCTTCGGCGGCCCGATCTCCTGTGAACTCTTCATTTTTGGTCACAGACAACTTCGGGCCAACGGTAATCTTTGTCGTTCCAGGATCGACCTTGTTGTCTCGAAGGTGCTGCTGAAACCGGTCGAGGGTTTCGAGCGCCTCGGCATCCCCGTCGAATTTCTTGACCATTTCCGGGACATTTGCAGATGCTCCCAGTCGATAGGAAACATTCCCTAAATGGCACAGTGCGCTCGACAGGTGGCCGTCGAGGATATCGGCATTCAGATCTTGGTGCTTTCGACTGCGAACCGCATTTATGAAGTTTGCAAAATGATTTTTGTCGCTACCATCGTTAAAGTCGACGCCGGTTGGCTGTCCCTGCTTGTCCAGGACAACCCCGCCGCTGTAACTGGGAACAACCATGTATCCTTCGGAACCGTAAAAGATGACGCCAACACCGGCGCCGACCGATTTTTCAGGGTCTTGTGGGTTCGGGTAAACCGTGAATTTCTCCGTTTTCAGTCCCCGAACTTCAAAGACCAGTCGTTTGCCGCTGCCAAATTGATGGATGCTGACTTGGGTGTTCGCGGTTTCGCCCGCATCTTCATACCCAAACCGACCACCATAGCTGACGACGGATTCACCCAGGTTCATTTCTCCCAAGCCCCAGCGAGCCAAGTCCATCTGGTGAATTCCCTGGTTGCCCAGGTCGCCATTGCCGTAGTCCCACATCCAGTGCCAATCGTAGTGCAGCGATTTTCGGCTGAGCGGCTTGACCTCGGCCGGACCTGACCACAGGTCATAGTCAACACTCGCGGGAACGTCGTAATTCCCCTTGGGGCCGATGGAACCGCGTGACTTGTAACAAAGTCCTCTCGCCAGTTTGACCTCGCCGATTCCGCCCTTATGCAGGTAGGCCATTGCGGCCCGCATTCCCGGATTGGAACGACTTTGTGTTCCGGTCTGGACGATCTTCTGGTGTTTGCGAGCAGCCTCGACCACGCGGCGACCTTCACTCACATTGTGGCTGACGGGCTTTTCGACGTAGACGTCTTTGCCGGCTTGAATGGCCCAGATGGCGGCCAACGAATGCCAGTGATTTGGTGTGGCGATACTGACGATATCGATGCTCTTGTCTTCAAAGCATTTTCGCATGTCGGTAAATAGCGTGGGGCGTTTGCCAGTGGCCTTTTCTATTTCGTCGGCGCGGTTATTGATGACCGTTTCATCGACGTCGACCAAGGCGGCGATCTCGCAATCCTCACGCGAACCGAACCCGCCAATATGCGAACCGCCGCGACCTCTGACTCCCACCACTGCGACTCGCAGTTTATCGCTCTTATTCGCTGTCTCGTCTTTCTTCGCTTCTTCATCAGCGGCCCTGGCACTGCTTGAGCCAGCAAGAGTTAGAGCCGCGGTGGCCAGCAATGAACTCTGGAGAAGTTCGCGACGAGAAAAATGCGTCATTGGTGTAATCCCTGATGGCGGCCTGAGGCAGACGAATACGGCAATTCCCAGCTACCATAGTTTAGGCGCGTTCAAAGGTAACTGGCAACTCGGCTTGTCTGGAAAACTCTGATTCCGGGAGAATCAATTTCAGACAATCCACCATCTGTTCAGCCAGCCATTGGATCTAAGGGACCCGGGGCGGCATGTGTTCGCCGCACGAGAATTTATCTTGGGTCAAGGCCTCTTTGCCCTTCCTCGACTTAATCAAAGACTGGCAGCCCACTGTCCAAGTCAGTACGAGGCACAGCAGTGCCCACCTCAGCGATTGATCCCAACGTGTCCGTCGGTTTGCCGGGAAATTCTTCATGGTCAATCCTTTGCCCTGGCCGAGTCAGGGTCGGCGAAAACGTTGATTGAATTGTTCAGGATCGAAAGGATCGTCGTGTTCCAGGGCCAGGGCCTTGGCATCCGTCGGATCGGCTCGCAGTTCCCGTGGTTTTGGCGATTCCTCTTTTGTCGCGGGCGATTCCTGATCCTTCGCCGACGCCAACAGTGTTTCTTCCGTTACAGGATCGGCCGGCTTTTCGCTGGCGGAACTGGCTTGGACGATACGATGTTTTTTCGCTTTCCCCTTGGTCAGCTGAGGAAGATTCTCAATCTCTTTCGCTTCGGTTTGTTTTTCCGTCGCTACGGCGCGGACCCAGCCGCGGATCGTTTTGATTTGTTCGGTACCGACTTGACCGACGAAAATCGTGCCTTTGCCACCGTGGGCCCCTTGTAAGGCCTCCAATAATTGGCTTTTCGAGACGTGTTCGAAATCAATTTGTTCCAGAGTCGCGGCGAGATTTCGCTCGGCGTTCTGACGCGAACCGTGGCCACTGATCCGTGTCGAGGTGATATGGAAATGGTTGGACGCGGCCGTTCCATGGCAGTGGGCGTTTCCGCATTTATTCACCAGCAACGGCTGGATTCGGGAAGTAAACTGAGCCGCATTCTCGCGCGACAGACCGCCCAGCGATTCGGCGTCTGGCAGCAGAAATCCCGTGGCCGTCTTGCGAGGAGTCGGCGCCACGATTTGAGCGGGTAGAGCGGACCGCATCATCTCGGTTAATCGTTGAAGTAAGCGGCGGGCTTCTTCATTGTCCGGATCAGCCTTGAGGCATTTCTTCAATTCGTCGCCGGCTTCTTCGAGCAGTCGATAGGAGATGCACCAGGTGGCCAGTGCCAGATGGGTTGCGGGTGTGGGTTCAATGACGCTGTCTCGCTGTTTGCGGTAGGCCTCGCGAAGGTCGTTGACGACGAATTTGACCTCGTCGATCGGAACTTGAACCCGCCCGTTCTTTTGTTCGATCAGGTAACCGCCAGCATTCCGTGTGACGTAACCAGTCAGCATTCGCCCGGACACGAGCAGAACCAGGCGTTCCTGCGATTCTTCGGCTTGTTCACCGCGCGCCGTCCCACCGATCAGTCCCACGAAGGCGATAAGCGGACAAATCCACAGTGCGCTGCGTAAGCATGCCGTCCAGTGTGGGGACATGGCGAATTCTTGATTGAGGTTCGAAGGGACAGGGAGAGGCGGGCACCGTAGCGACTAACCTGAATTCGGTCAATGTGTCTTGTTTTACCGACGGTGCCGGGCGAGGCTGGCAAATTCGCTTGGTGTTGTTGCGCTTTCCGCGATAGATTGTGTGCACAGGAGACTTCTATGATCGATCGTCGCGTGGAATCCGAAGGCCCACTCAACCGTTTGGATGACTGGGATGATTTTGTCGAAGCCCGCTATCCGACTCCCGGAGCGAAGGCGACTGAAGATTTTCGCAAGTACGACGATGGTGCCCGTGACGGAGTGCGAGAATTCTATCAACTGAATCACCGTTTTCAGACGTACGACTTCGTCCAGGAAAAGAAGAAGACCTATCTTTCGTTCAACCACAGCCCGATGACGGTGCTGGACGCCGTCGATTATCTGAATACCCTGGTCGACGATTCGGATCCGGATATTGACCTGTCGCAGCGGGAGCACCTGTTACAAACGGCCGAGGCGATCCGTGCCGATGGACACGAAGACTGGTTTGTACTGACGGGTTTCATCCACGATCTGGGCAAGATCCTGTGTCTGTTTGGCGAGCCACAATGGGCCGTAGTTGGCGACACGTTTCCTGTGGGATGTGCGTTCAGCCCGCGAATCGTCTATCCCGAATTTCTTGCTGACAATCCCGATTCCACCGATCCGCGTTTCAACACGCGGCTAGGGATCTATGAAGAAGGCTGCGGATTGCGGAACGTCGATCTGTCGTGGGGACACGATGAATATCTCTTCCATGTGATCACTCAAGCCGGCTGTGCCCTGCCGGAGTCTGCTCAATACATGATCCGGTACCATTCGTTTTATCCGTGGCACCGCGAAGAGGACTATGAATACCTGCTGGACGATCACGATCGTCAAATGTTGCGATCGGTTCGCGAGTTCAACAAGTACGACTTGTATTCGAAAAGTCCCGAGCGACCTGACTGGTCTCGACTCTCAGGCTATTACACGTCGTTGATCGAGAAATATCTTCCGGGCAAGCTTCAATGGTAAGCACGACAGTGGGAGCTTAGACGCCGGCGGTCTTCAAGATCTCGGTGATGACGCGTCCGCTGACGTCGGTCAATCGGAAGTCGCGACCGTTGTACCGATAGGTCAATCGTTCGTGCTCAAGACCCATCTGATGCAGAATGGTCGCGTGAAGGTCGTTAACGCTCACTCGATCGATGAGTGCCTTGTGGCCGATTTCGTCGGTCTCACCGAACAACGTTCCTCCTTTGACGCCGCCGCCGGCGAACCAGGTTGTGAAGGCATGGGGATTGTGGTCGCGGCCCGTTCCGCCTTTTTGAACCAACGGTAAGCGACCGAATTCTCCACCCCACACTACCAGCGTTTCATCAAGCATTCCACGTTCTGCCAGATCCGTCAGCAACGCGGCCACCGGTTGATCGGTCTCGGCCGCGAACCCGGTGTGATTTCCCGCGATGTTGGCATGTCCGTCCCAGCTGCGTTCGTTTTCCATGCCGCCAGAATAGATCTGAACGAAGCGAACGCCGCGCTCAACCAATCGTCGGGCCGTTAGGCATTGCTTGGCGAAATGGGCACATTTCGGATTGTCCAGTCCATACAGCTTTTGCGTGGGTTCCGATTCGCGGGTCAGGTCCAGGGCTTCGGGGGCGGCCATTTGCATGCGGTACGCCAGCTCGAACGATTCGATCCGCGCCGCGAGTTCGGTTTCAGTCGGATGTTGATTGAGGTGCTGTCGGTTGAGCGTGCCAAGCAGGTCGAGCTGCGATCGCTGCTGAAATCCAGACATCTCGTCAGCCCGTTTCAGATTCTCAATCGGATCACCCTGTGGCTTGAGGGCCGTCCCCTGAAAGATGCTGGGAAGAAATCCGGCCCCCCAGTTTTGAGCGTGCCCTTTCGGAATGCCTCGACCGAGGGTGTCGTACATCACGACGAACGCTGGCAAGTTCTGGCTCTCACTGCCCAGTCCGTACGTCACCCAGGCCCCGACGCACGGAAAGCCTTGCCGGGCCATACCGGTATTGATGCGGAACAAGGCGGGCGAGTGATTGTTGGAATCGGTCCAGCAGGCATAGCAAAAGGCCATTCGGTCAACATGTTCGGACAGGTGGGGAAAAATCTCACTGACCCAGGCGCCGCACTGCCCATGCTGGGCAAACTTGAACGGCGATTTCATCAGCGGTCCGCCCTGCCCGGCGAAAAATCCGGTCGTCTGATCGAAGCCTGCCAGTTCCTTGCCGTCGCGTTTTTCCAATTCTGGCTTATAGTCCCACGTATCCACCTGGGACGGTCCGCCATTCATGAACAGCCAAATGACCGATTTGGCGTTCCCCGGGAAATGTCCGGCATGCGGTGCCAGCGGGTTCAATCCCTGTTCCGGCGCCGCCACTGCCGGCCGCCCGTCTTGAGCCAATAATCCCGCCAGTGCCAAGGAGCCAAAGCCATTCCCCGCTCGTCGAAGGAATTCGCGTCGCGTCGCATATCCGGCCGAAGGCACTGCAAAAAAGGAATTCGACATGGTGGCCTCGTTACGAATGACGGATTCTCTTGTTTTGTCGCCGCCCGGTGTTGAATGTCGTCATTCACCCGGGGCAATCGTTTACAGCACGCGGTGCGGTTTTTTGGGTACTCGGTGTTGCCAGAAAAGTCGGTCCTGTGTCAGAAACCCCATTCGCAACGCGCAGTGCAAACAATATCTTTCGTGCTGTCGAGTCACATAGATTTCGCCGCTGAGGATCAGATGAAAATAATCCTGGCCCGGCAGCTTGGCGTAACAGTAGATGCGTTCTGAGTCTCTCTTGATTTCGACGCCCCAATCGGCATTGTCCGGGACATACAGTCGGGTGTCGGGAATGGGATCGGGAAATCGTTCTTCTTCTCGTTCAGGGACGCTGCCAGTCGATTCGGATGAGGGTCGATCGAAATTGTCGTTGTCGTTGTTCATCACGAACCTCACGTTGCAAGGATGAAGTTGTCAGGAAGGATGAGATTCGTCGATGTTCCCTTCGTCCTGACCTTCTTCATTCTCGCTTCACTCCGAAATTCAGCTTACTCTGGCAGCGGTCGGCCTCGTGTTTCGGGAGCGAGCCAGATCAAGGCCATTCCGACCAGATAAACGCCGCAAACGATGCTGCAGGCGACCGGATAGCCACCTTGTACCCCGGCAATCGTCTTATATCCGGCAACCAACTTGAGTAAAGATCCCACCTGCAGGCCGGCAATCGCTGCGAGAATGCGGCCGAAGTTGAAACCGAAACCCTGTCCTGTGGCCCGGACGTTGGTCGCAAAAAGTTCAGGTAGATACAGCGGAAGCCAGCCATAGAACGATGCCGTGCAAACGCCGAGCACAAATGACGAAAACAAGAACTCGACGCCAAACGTCGAATGGAACTGATAGAACCACAGCACTGAAAGCAGCGACAGCAGACACAACACACAATAGGCAACCCGGCGACCGATCCAATCACCCAGCATCGCCGCAAGAATGGTTCCGACGATCGCTCCGATCGACGTACAGATTTGCGTGTACTCGCGCGGATTCTTCCAGATGACTGACTGCAGCCATTGTTGGGACGATGACGCGTCCGACTCGGTCGCCTGAGTCGATGTGCCGGCTGGCGCCTGTGGTTGTTGAGCGTTTTGTGTGAGTTGTCCGGCCCACGTCATGGCCCACTGGGTCGAACCCCAGGTTCCAATCAATGCCACGCCGCTCAGGCAAGCCGCCAGCAACATCCGACGAATCGTTCGTCCTGTTTCGTTCTGATCTGCCGAGGGGCCGGAATAGGTCCGTTGTAAGAATCGCAGTACCGGGTAGATGTACCCCACTGCCGCGATTACCATCCCGATCAGCGTTCCGATCAGTTTTGATATGGTGCCGACGCGGGAATCGGCCCAGACCCAGACGATCAGACCGGGACCGATTGCTCCAATCAGCACACCGAACAAATCGGCGGTCATCCAATTTGACGTTCCGCCGCGGCCTCGTTCATGCTCCCACTTGTGGGATTCCGGAACGAACATGCGGAAGAAAAAAGTGAGTGCCGCAGGAAGAGTTCCCATCATCATCATCAAGCGCCAACCTTTGTTGGCCACCAGCATCGATACCAGGGCGTCGGACAATCCCGCGCCACGTAACCAGTCCTCACACTGGGCCAGCATGGCCGTCAGGCAGATTCCAATCACGCCGACGAGTAGGTACCCGGCGTTGGCAGCGGCCCCAATCAATCCGGCCATCAGCGCCCGCGACCGATTCGGCCAGACTTCCATGACGAGGGCCACTCCCAGTGACCATTCGCCGCCCATTCCCAATGCGGCAATGAATCGCAGCACACCCAGCTGAAGTGGCGTTTGGGCGAAGCCACAAAAGCCAGTGAAGAGCGCGTAGGTCAGAACGCTGAGGCTCATCGCGCGCACACGACCGACGCGGTCTCCCAGCCAGCCGAACAGCACGCCTCCGGTGGCGGCGCCGACCAGAAAGACGGCGATCACGACACCGAATAGCAATCCCACTTCTTGCTCTTGTTCCGGAGTTAAGCTGCCGGAAAAGCCTAAAAGATTCTGGATTGCGGCGCGACCCACCATCGAGAAGACGCCCATTTCCGCGCCGTCAAACATCCAACCCAGTAAGGCGGCCACGAGTGCCATCCATCGACCAAACGCCGAATCGACGACGACATGCGACGCAAGGGAATTTCCGTCCGGCGACGGAGAACGGGGGGGAGTGGCAAGCGGTTGGTTCAACAGCGCGGTCTTTCACGGGGGCCACTCGGGCAGGACTGATCCGTGATTGTGTCCCGATTCCCGCCGAAAGGCAATTGGGTGACGAAGCCGCGGGGGGGATCCAGAGAATCAAATTCGCTGCTGCAGCCAATATCCGGTCGCGGTGAAATGTGTTCTCATCGTCGCGGGGTCTCGGACGAAGGTTCCATCACACGGCGGCTGAGGGGCCTGACCTCGATGCGGCGCAAATTGGCATCCGCTGATGAATAGGATGGCGATGATGGTCAGATAGCGAGACATCCTTGGGCCCCTTCAGGCGGCTGATCTGTCAGCTCCTTCAGGGAAGAACTCGGAATTCACCGCGTTAAACTTGGGACGGCGGCCTGCTATGCACGATTTTCCACGAGGGTAAAGAATGCCACTTCGAAGATGAAGCGGCATTCTTCGGGGGCTCTTTCGTCACAACACCAACGGTCAGGTCACTTTGTGTTGACCGGTTTAGGCTCGCAGTGTTTCATGGCCATCAATACGTAGGCGGTCGACAAATTGGGATCGCCTTCGTACCAGCGGCTGTTTTTGTTCAGCCAGGCTCCATTCTCTTGCTGTAGATGAAAGAGATGTTCGGCCAGTTCTTTGCGCCAGTCGTGCTGTTTCCCCTGCTCGTCAGTCGCGTAATCCAAATTCAGCGTGGCGAGCGATTTTGCGAAGACTTGGAAGTAGTAATACAGTCCCTGCTCTCCCAATCCTGGGTTTTCTTCGACGGTGTAATGTTTGTTGATCCAGCTTAACGCGGATTTGACCCGTTTGTCGTCGGGCGTCAATCCCGCGAAGATCATGCTCTTCAATCCGGCGTAGGTCATGCTGGCGTAGGACCGCAGACCGCCGTTTTCCGTGTTGCCCGCTTGTGAGTTTCCGCCAGCCGCCGGGGTGTAATAAAAACCGCCGTCGTTTACTTTGGACGGGAATGCCGTGGTGTTGTATTCGGATTCCAGATTCTGGCATCGCGAGAGAAAGACCAATGCCTTTTGAACTGCCGGGTCGTCTTTCGTGGCTCCTGCGGCCTGCAGAGCATCCAGAAAAAATGTGGTGTTTGACAAATCGGGACGGTCGCCGGTTCGGCCATATCCAGCCCCGCCGTATTTCGGATCGGATTGATCGCACTGTTCGCTGTCGTCCCATTGCAGCTTCCGTAGATACCGATCGGCTTGCTTGATCAATCGATCGTACTTTCCTTGTTGGTTCGCGGCGTTAAAGGCGAGCAGGCAGATGGCAGTTTCGTAGTTGCTGTGATAGCTCTTGGGGAAATAAATGCCTCCGTCAGGCTGAACAAACGTTTCGAGATGTTTGAGTGCCTTGTCGACCACTGGGTCGCTGGCGGGAAGGCCCGCTTGCAAGAGAGAGAACGTGACCAGTCCGGAGATCCCCGGAGCTTCTGGCGACGTCCAGCTGCCATCGTTCGCTTGGGTCGTTTTCAAAAAATTGACGCCGCGAAGTTGTGACTTCGCCAATTGGTCAGCTTGGGGACCTACCGTTTGCGCGGCCAATTCGGTTCCCAAACACAGCATCACTCCCGACAACAGGAACAGTGACAGAATGGGCAGTACTCGGGGCATGATCGACCTTTCTTAATTCAGTCCCTTAACCCGCGGGGCGCGGATCAGGTTATCATAGCGTTGCGGGGCCATCGCCAGCGAAATCTTACGAAAAACCGATGTTTGTTGCAGGGCGACATTCGACGCTGGGCGAACAGGTGAGTTAGCGTTGTCGTATTTGTTGAATCCTCGTACTCAGGAATTCTCCCAGCGCTTTATGATAAGGTTGATCGGTCGTCAGCGACAGGTAATCGATTCCGGCTGAACCGCAGTGTTTGATCAGGCCCTCACGGAACGCCTGAAAGCGAGCCAAGTAAAGTTCCCGCAACCGATGCGGGTCAGCCAGGATTTCGTATCCCGATCTCTCCAGGCTGCGAAATTGCGTTGGCCGTTTGAAGGGAAACTCTTCTTCTTCCGGGGCGGTGATCTGGATCAGCACCACTTCGTGCCGGGCAATGCGAAGTTGTTTCAAAGCCGCGGCCAATGGTTCGAGTTCATCAAATCCGTCGGTCAGAATTATCAGCAGGCTGCGACGTTTCAGCAGGGGAAGAATGCTTTTCAGGACATCTGCCAATCGACTTTCCTGACCGGGACGCCGGGCTTGCAGCAGTCTGGCGATCTGGCTGAACGTCAGGCGATTCGTCGACGGTTCGCAACGATCGACGACTTTGGTGTCGAATGTCATCAATCCTACGCCATCGCGTTGACTCAGCAGCAGATAGGCCAAGGCCGCCGCGAGTTGTCGGGCATAGTGGAATTTGCTGAGGGTTTTTCCGTGAAACCCCATACTGCCGGAACAATCGACCAGCAAGTAGGCACGCAGGTTGGTCTCTTCTTCGTATTCTTTGACGTAGTAATGACCTGTTTTGCCGTAGGCGCGCCAGTCGATATGTCGAATCTCGTCGCCGGGGTAGTACTGGCGATGTTCGACAAATTCGACGCTCGAACCTTTGAACGGACTTTTGTGTTGTCCGATCATGTAGCCTTCGACGAGCATCTTGGCCACGACTTCCAACCCTCCGAATTGGGCTAAAGCCGTCGGATCATCGATCGGTGTCGTCTTGCCGGTCAAAGCCATGCGATACCGTGCCGAATCAAATGAGCAGAGTTCGTCGTCCGGGCTGAACTTGCCAGAATTCGAGGATTGCGTCGACAAACGAGCGACGCGATGCGGGAAGGATCATCGAGGTACCATCCGATTTCTTTTCGTCGGCTTTTTTTCCGTCATCACCGGACTTTTCCGGCGCTCTGTCCACAGGTTGTTCAACGATCGTTTTGCCTTCGGCCAACTGCTTTTTGATGACCGTGAGGGCGGCATCCATCTGCTTGTCAACAAAATCCGATTTGGGGACCGAGCCATCCGCAGTGATGATCTCGCGTGTCGCTCGAGATTTAAACAAATCGGCGAGTTCGGTGTCGGTCATCTTCAGGTTGTAACCTTCGTCGGGCATGACGCCCCACTCATCGCTTTCGGCCGCTTTAGGGAAGCGATGAATGTTTTTTCCACTGGGGCGATGGTAGCTGGCCGTCGTTAGCTTGAGGGCACTTTTCCCTCCTTCCAGTTCGATGACGTTTTGGACGCTGCCTTTGCCCCAAGTGCGTTCACCGATGATGATCGCCCGTTTGTGGTCTTGCAGGCAGGCACTGACGATTTCACTGGCCGAAGCGCTGTACCGGTTGACCAGCACAACCATCGGAAAGCCGCTAAAAGTCCCCGCTTTTTTGGCTTTGACCACATGTTCTTCGGTATTGCGTCCCTTGGTGCTGACAATCACCCCGCTGGAAATAAAGAAGTCGGCAATAGCGGTCGCCGCCGTCAGCAAGCCCCCCGGATTGAACCGCATATCGAGGATCAAGCCTCGCATTCCTTCTTTTTGCAGTTTGATCAGCACATCATGAACTTCTTCGGCACTATTGCGACCGAAGCTGGTCAAGCGGATGTAGCCAATCTTCTCCTGTTCATCGATCATGTAAGACCACTCGCCCTTCGCGTTGTAGTGATCTCCTTGAACGGTTGCTGTCTTGATGACGGCCCGAGCGATTTCAATGGTTTCCGGTTTTTCTGACCCCAGATGCTGCAACTTGATTTTGACGATCGCCCCTGGCTTGCCGCGCATCAGTGACACGGCGGATTCCAGCTCGCGACCTTCCGGAAATTCGGCAGTCAGTTTGTCATCGATTTCGAGGATTCGATCACCGGCGAGTACTCCGGCTTTATAAGCAGGAGTATCGGGCAGTGGTGTCATCACGGTTAATTGGTGCGAACGTTCTTCAATACCGACCTGAATGCCAATGCCACCGAATTCCTGATCGACGTGCTCGTTGAAGCTGCGCAGTTCCTTATTTTCGATGTACGACGAATACGGATCGAGCTTCAACAACATGCCGCGCATCGCCGCTTCCATCAGTTCACGGCGATCGACCTGGGTCACGTAATTGCGGTCGATTTGTTCGAAGGTGTCTACGAAGACTTTCATCAATTCGTAGTATTCGTCTTCGCTGGCGGCGCGGGCTGAGTTGACAACCAATCCGCCGGACACCGCAACCGATAGAATCACCACCCACATTCGCCGCCAATAGATCATCTCATTCCCTTCACTCATCTCGATCGGTCATTGCTTCGAGCGTTGCTCATCCCTTAGTCTCAGTCGAGAGTTCGATCGACCACCAAAAGGATACGTCCTTCAACTCACAGCGACAAGACACGAGTAGCGAATCAGATTTGGTTTGACTATCCCAGCATCGGGATTCTGACGCTTTCGTAGGAAAAGCCGTTTTCGTCGCGATGTGTCTCTGGCGTCCAATCAACGCTATCATGGTTGGCGTCAGGTGAAATGGCAAAGACGACGGCTGGCCTCTCACGGTGCTGAGCAAGGGTTGTTGTCGTGCCAATACCGAGACTTCTATTGCCGTGCGGCGATTTCGATTGCGGCGGTGGCAATGGAATGAGCTTGCAACGGCTTTTTGCAGCGAGGTTTAGTGTCAATGAGCCTTGCCCATCGATTACACCAATCGGAATTGATGGATTCGCTTGATGTGGATGTGATCGCCCACAAGCAGGCATTGCGATCCTTGGGGCGACTCAACGCGATCAGTCTGAGCAGCCTCATTGTCTGGCCGACCTTGCGCGAACTGGCGGTGGAAACGCCTGCACGTCCCCTGCGAGTCCTGGACTTGGCCTGCGGCGGCGGGGACATGATTTGTCGACTCGATCGCTGGTCGCGTCGGGCGGGCTTGAAAATGGAGTGGGTTGGTTTTGATCGTAGTTCGTTAGCGGTGCAATTGGCCCGGGATTTGGCCCGGCGGAACGGAGTCACCGCGACATTCGAAGTGAAAGATGTCCTCGCGGACGAACTGCCTCGTGGTTTTGATGTGGTGATGTGTTCGTTGTTTCTGCATCACTTAACCGAGTGCGACGCCATCCAACTCTTGCGAAGAATGAGTGAAGTCACCGTGCGAACCGTTCTGGCGAACGACTTGTGGCGGACACGCTGGGGATATGCGTTAACCTGGTTGGGGTGCCACTTGTTGACGCGTTCGTACATCTGCCGCGTCGATGGTCCGCGTTCTGTCGCAGGGGCCTTCACCAAGCAGGAAGTGTTGGAACTGGCGACACACGCCGGCTGCACGAACCCCCGCTTTTCCCGACATTGGCCGCTACGGTTTTTGCTGCGGTGGGATCGATCCTGATCATGGAATCAACCATTACGGCCGAACAAGCGGCTGAATCGATTTGGGATGCCGTGGTCATTGGAAGTGGGCCGGCCGGTGCCTTAACAGCACGGCAACTGGCGGTTGGCGGGCGCCGTGTCATTCTGCTGGACGCCAAGAAATTCCCTCGAGATAAGGTTTGTGGCGGTTGCATCAATGAATTGGCTCTGTCCGTCCTGTCACGAGTCGGACTGCAAGCGTTGATCGATGATCTGCCGGCTTTGCCAATCCGCGAATATGTTCTGAATTGGTGTGGCCGGACAGTTGGTATTGCGGCGAGCGGAGGGATTGCGGTTTCTCGCGTTACGCTCGACTTGGCGTTAGTTCGTGCGGCCGTTCAGTCCGGCGTCAGCTTTTTAGATGGCACGACTGGCATTCTTGTTCCGTCTCAAGGGCCTGTTGATCCCTTGAGAGCTGACGACTCAGACGGCTTTCGCGAAGTGCAATTGGAAGCAACCGGGACTTCATCGGTGCGACTGCACGGACGAGTCATCGTGATTGCCGACGGTTTGGCTCGTAGGAGTTTGCAGCGAACGTCAGAATTCTTCGTCAAGACGGCATCGAATTCCTGGATCGGGCTGCATTCCAACTTTCCTGTGCGGGATGATCAATATCCGATTGGCCAGGTTCGCATGCTGATCGCTCCCTCCGGTTACGTTGGTACTGTTCGGATCGATCACGATACGGTGAACCTCGCCGCTGCCGTATCACCCGATGAGTTAAAACGCCATGGAACTCCAGAAGCGTTCGTCTCACAGGTCTTCGACCTGGCTGGTGTGAGTGCTCCCATGAAGACCGGTGAGATGAGCTGGCAAGGAACTGGGCCATTGACCCGACGTAGTCAAACTGTGGCCGGAGAACGCGTCGTGATCGTTGGCGATGCCGCAGGCTACGTTGAACCCTTCACGGGGGAAGGCGTTGGCCATGCGGTGCTGGCCGCGATCCAAGTGGCGGACATTTTGCTGGGGTCGCAGAGAGTGTGGGATCCTGCGATGTCGATCGCGTGGAACACGTGCTACCGCCGGCAAGTAGCCAATCGACAATGGGTTTGTCGAGGGTTGGCCGTGGCGTTGCACAATCCCTGGGTGGCGAACCTGGCATTTCATATGGCAAGATTATCGCCAGCGATTCCGCAATTGGTCGCCAATTGCCTTAACACGCGCTTTAAGAGCGCCACGCCAGGGTGACGACGCAATCGTCCGTCGCCATCACACTAAAAGCCGCTGTGCCAACGATCATTGTGGTTACTGGATTCTGCTGCTGCCCCTGGCGGCAGTGCATCATTCTTGCGGATCGCAGAACTCGAATTCACCGCAACCCAATTCGAGTTCTGGACGGTCGATCCGTGGTAGGCTTGGATCAGGAATTGATACGTCGTGCCCGGGACGAGACCATAAATGGTCACACTTGTCATGGCGGAGGAAACGCTGCCCAGCAAGTACTGCGTTGACCCGATTTCGACATAAATTCGATAGCCTTGTGCTCCCGAAATGGGATTCCAACTCAATTGGACGCTGGTTGCCGACAGAACCGTCGCCGTAACGGTGAGACTACTCGATGACGTCGACGGCATGGTTACGGAGACAACTTGAGAATCCGCGACGGTCGCACCACTATAGGCTTCGACCTTGAACGAGAAGGTTGCGCCCGGTGTCAGCCCATTAATCTGGACCGAAGTCGTCGAAGAGCTGACTGTTCCCAGCAAGTAGGCTTGTGAACCGATGATTTCGTAAACGCGGTAACCTTGGGTTCCCGACACGGCGTTCCAACTGAGCTGGGCCGTGGTTGTGTTCAGTGCGACTAATGACACGTTCTGGGGAGCGGCCAAACCGGCCCCCACCGTCAGGCTGCCTG
This sequence comes from uncultured Schlesneria sp., assembly GCA_903871875.1. Lineage (GTDB taxonomy): Bacteria > Planctomycetota > Planctomycetia > Planctomycetales > Planctomycetaceae > Schlesneria. The sequence continues at coordinate 2,235 of CAIQIR010000162.1, read as the reverse complement.
TTGTCGCGGTCGTCAGACTGCCGTCACTGACTTTCAGCGTATAGCTACCAGCGGTGGCCAGAACCAGGTTATTGAACGTTGCAATTCCATTCACCGCGGCCACACTTAAAGTGCTGCCGGAAGTGAAGTTGCCAGGGCCACTTGCGACCGAGATCGTCACGACCGAGGAGTTGCTCGTCACGATATTACCGAACTGATCTTCGATGGCCACCGTCACCGTGGACAGTGCCTGGCTGACAGTGCCTGTTGTCGGGCTTTGCTGGAAGACGACTTTGGCTGCTTGCGCGGCGCTGATCGTGATGTTCGATGACGTTGCCCCCGTCAGGCTGCCATCGCTGGCGCTGATCGTGTAGTTGCCTGAAGTGTCCAGTAATAGATTGGTGAATGTGGCCACACCGTTGACCGCCTGGACACTGACTGTGCTGGTGTTTGCGAAACCACCGGCTCCACTGGCGATTGATAGTGTGATCGTGGAATTGTCTGTTGTGACAACCTGACCACTTTGATTTTCTACGGCGACCTTAATCGTGCCCAGCAATTGTCCTGCCGTTCCGGTACTCGGTGACTGCTGGAATGCAAGATGAGAGGTCGAGGTGGGAGTCGACGTTCCCGACAGACTGGAGACCAGGACGTTGACGACCGGACTGCCAAGTCCTGTGACAAGGTCATAGCCGGTGCCAGCGGAGTAACCATTGCTGCCGGTGGTAATGTCATGGAATGCAGAGGGAGTCGTCTTGTCCAACTGATACAGCATGGGGAGTGTTTGCGTGGCACCGTCAAGCGTTCCCTGACCGTTCTGGACTCGTGCTTGATTGACGATCGAAACGATCGCAGCCCACGAGGGGGCTGACAGACTGGTTCCACCGACCTGCGACCAAGGATTGGTCGTGCCGTTGGTGTACGAGTCATAGACGGCGACACCCGTATTGGGGTTAGCATCGAACGACACATCGGGAATCGCGCGTTTGGTGGTCGTTTGCGTCACGGTTCCGGTTTGGTAGGACGGCTGTGATTCATACTGACTAATGCCCCCTCCACTGTTGGCCCACGCCGATTCGGAGATGTAGCTGCCTGACGAAGAGATTGTCAGTGTCGTTCCCCCCACCGCCAGGACATTTGGGGAGTATGCCGGGAATCCACCAGGTGCTGCGTTGTCACCGGTCGACGCCACAAAAGTCACGCCTTGGTGCCCACTGGGTGTCGTGAAATAAGAGTCGTACGATGATTCGGATGAGAATTCCGAGCCACCCCAACTCATGGAGACAACGGAAACGCCCGACAGATGTTCCGCCGTGTTCACCGCGGTGAGCAGATCGGCATAGCTGGAACTATTGGCTTCGACCAGTACGATCTTCGCACCCGGCGCCAGGGCGTGAGCCCATTCGACGTCCAAAGCTTCTTCCAACTCCCAACCTTTGGTCGAATCAGGTGCCGGAAGGCTGGTGGTGCTGCCGGTTTGAGACATCACGGTCAGGCTGGATGGGTTGGCTAGACCATATGCTTTGTCAAAGGCCTGAAGGTCGCTCTGAATTGTCGGGTCGTTATAGGCGTCGACAATCGCAATCGTTTGACCTGTACCATTGGCGCCGCTTTGTAGCGAGACTTGGTTAAAGCCATAGGCGGTTTGAATCTGGCTCGGTGAATAGCCTGTCGGTCCGGATGTGGCCGCCGGTTTCGCTAAATCGACTGTCGGTTCGGCATAGGTGGTATTCAGGACGCTGGCCGCTGACAGGAGTGCCCGCTGTTCCAAAAGTTCGATCTGTGCTGCAGCTGCTTTAAATTGAAACGCCCTCGGGCGACCATTTCGACGCCCTCGAAACGATTTTTGCGCCAGCCGACTCCGGACCTGATCTAACAGTTCAAACAATTGGACGAGAGGCAAATTCATAACGACCATTCCTCCAACGCGCAAAAAGAACCTGCGTCAATCTGACCATCGGCCCAATTGTTTTTTGTTGATTTCACAGCGCCGGTCGATTGCGACATGTGGTCCCAATCGAGGTCGCCCCTCCTTGAGCAAGCTGCCGAAAAGATTCACCAATCCCTGAAACGTTGAAACAATTGCCGTCTCAACCAACTATCGTTCCGGATTTTCAGGACTCGGAGAAAGGGGCTTGTTCCTTTTCCGGAATTCACTAACTCGACGCTAACTTAACGGTTTTTCTCAACGCCGCACCAATGCACCGTGTCGGAATCTGTACCGATTGGCTTGCTTCTGAGGGTTGTGTGACCGAT
>CAIQIR010000161.1 GCA_903871875.1 uncultured Schlesneria sp. | reverse complement strand
TGAGAAATCAGGCGGCAATAAGCTGCAAAATTCCGTCAGTGAAAATGCGTCCTTGAATGAGGAAAGTGATCATCTCAGTTCCATTGAGGCGTCTCCATTTCTTCTGAGCGGCTTGAGCGAGTTTGAACATCATGGTGAGACTCGCTCGCCTGGTTCCATTTCCTTTCGTTCTTCGATGACGTAGTCGGATTGTGGCAAACGTACTTTCGATCGGGTTGGTTGTCCGCAGGTGACCCCAGTGCTCGGCGGGGAAATCATAGAACGTGAGCAACGTCTCCCGATCCTTCTTGAGACATTCGCAGGCATCGGGGTATTTGGCTCCGTATTTTTCCAGGAAGTGATCGAACGCCTTGTTGCCCATTTCGCGAGTCTCGGCCTGCCAGATTTCATGGATGTCGGCTTTGGCTTTCGGTTGAACACTCTTGGGCATTTTATTCAACACGTTGGCGGTTTTGTGGACCCAGCAACGCTGCTCACGAGTCTGGGAATAAACTTCACGCAGGGCGGCCCAGAATCCCAATGCTCCATCGCCGATCGCCAGCTTGGGATCGATCGTCAGCCCTCGCTGCTTCAGATCCAAGAGCAGTTCCATCCAGCTTTGTTTGCTTTCCCTGTAACCGTCGATGACGGCAATCAATTCCTTCTCGCCGTCGGCTGTCGCTCCCATCAGCACCAGCAGGCATTGACGCGAGTTTGCGTCATCTTCCAAGCGGACGTTGGCATAAATGCCGTCCGCCCACACGTAGACGTAATGCTTGTCGGAAAGATCACGTTTGCTCCACGTGTCATACTCCTGCGACCAGTGTTCCTTGAGGCGGACGACGACGTTGGCACTGAAGCCGCTGGCGTTCGGTCCGATGAGCGATTGCAAAGCCTCCGAGAAATCGCCTGTGGAAATCCCTTTGAGATAAAGCCACGGAATCAGTTCTTCGATCGACTTACTCTTCCGGAGATACGGTGGCAGGACCGATGACGAAAAACGGACACGGTCGGCAGGATCGGATGATTTGTCTCGGACACGAGGCTGTGCGATTTCCAGGGGTCCAGCTCCCGTCACAATCTCACGAGGCGGTAAATGTCCGTTTCGAACAACCTGACGACGCCCTTCATCGTCAACGCGTCCAGCATGCTGCTCGAGGAAGGATTCCACTTCACTCTCCAAGGCGGCTTGAAGCATCTTTCGTGCTCCGTCACGGACCAATTGATCCAAAGGACTCTGAATGCTTCCCTGACCCGGGATACCAAACACAAATCGTTCAGCACTCGATCGAGAGACAGCATCCGCTGGATTCCCCGCTTCGTTCGTCGTAACCTGTCGCATGGGTGGCGTTCCTTTCTGGCCCCGCTGTGGGGCTGCTGAGTTTCATCTAAACAGCAGGATACGCCGCCTTTTTCCTTTCTTCACCTAAACACAACTTTCAACAATATCTCTGTTCTTCGGACATTGGTCGCTGTTGTGACTGGCTTGGCGCTGGCTTTGGTGCTGGTGATTGTCGTCGAACTCTTCAGTACTGTGGTCCATCCGTTCCCCCCGGATTTCAACAACACCATGGACGAAATGTGTCAGCATGTCGCCCGATATCCGCACTGGGTTCTGGGGGGTGTCGTCCTGGCCTGGAGTGCCACAACCTTCGTCAGTACCTGGGTCGCCACGCGAATTGGAAATCGATTGGCAGGCTTGATCGTCACCCTCATCCTAACGTTGGCGATCGTATTCAATGTCACCAAACTCCCGTACCCCGTCTGGTTCAAAGTGGTCATGCTGAGTTGTTTCGCGGTGGCGTGTTACCTGGGATGCGTACGCGGAGTACAGATGTCCCGCCCTGCGGCCGGACCGATCACGCAGTAGCCAGCGGAACCCAGAGCGCGTTTTTCTACCGTCGTCACGTCGTGAGGTAACTCGCCTCGCAGGATGGACCACGCCGCGGTTCGACTCAGCCACCAACAAAAAGACATAATGTCATTGATTCCGCCGCAATCGCGCTTTATAAACCTTGACCATCGTCAATCGCGAAGAACCAGGCGCGACGCGCAACAGATCGACCAGCAAAGAACGCGGCATCCTTATTCGGAGTCCAATCATGCTTCCACGACGCTTGCCAAACACCAATCGAATCAATTCACAGATCAAGAGCTTGTTTCCTGTAACGGTCCCTGAAATCATTGTGACGCTATTGATCGCTTTGGGCTCCGTTTTGTCGTCGCCCGCGGCGGAACCGACTTCAGCGGGTCGCAGCGCGAACCGCAATGCGGCTTTGGATTACTGGCAAGGAATCGAATGCCTGATCGCTCATCTGCCGGACGACGGCACTCCGCATGACGTTCATTTCGCGTATTTGACCCGATTGGCCAACGGCCATGTCACGCCCCTTGATGATCAGACTTCAGAAGATCTTAAGAAAGCTGGAGTTGGCCTCTATTTCTTGCACCGGGGAAATCGCGTCGCGTACTGCGATTGGGGACTGGCGTTCGACGATCTTGGCCCGGCTGACGAACAAGGACACATCGTTCAAGTTCCGTATTTGGCCGGCGCCGCTTATCTCAGAGCTCGCTTATATTTGGCGCAAGGCCGTGACAATGAGGCGACGAATGACCTTCTGGCAGTGCTGCAACTGGCCAAACAGATTGGACAAGACGGTCGGGATGGAACGAAAGCATTGCTCTATCAACTGACAACAGAACAGCGCGTGATCGAGATTGCGGCATCCTGCTTGCCGCGTTTGAATTCGGAACTCGCCGAACAGATCCGCCAGCATCTGACAACGGTCCCCGTCGAGGAAGTTTTCAAGAACCTGATCGCCGTACAGCAGTCACTGTGGGTCGGCTGGCCGAAGCGATTCGCCGAGTCTGCCAGGACGCACGAGGGCAACTGGGATGTGTACTGGGAAACGGTTGCGCTGCGTTCTCCGTGGCGCACGGAAGTGGGCGATTTACTTCGCAAGGCTGCCAGCGGCATTCCCGATCATCTGACGAAACTGGCCGACGAAGCAGACGAAGCCTTCCGAGAAGCGACGCGTCTCGCCGATCTTCCCCCTGACGAGTTTCGTCGCCAGTGGCGGACGGTCCTCAAGAAAACAGCAGACCGGAATTTGATCTTGTCGCTCGCGGGCGGAGAATTGGAGCCGATTCAAACGGCGCTGCTGGTCGCCGCAACACGAAGAGATCTCTTTCGAACAGGGGTTGCCGTTGGACGTAGCGGGCCACAAATCCTTGAAGGTGTGCACCTTCCCTGCGGGCCACTGCAATTCCGCAAGTTGGACCATGGTTTTGAGCTCGAGACCACGCGCAAAATCGGCAACAAAACACAAAAATTGACCTTCGAGTCAACATCGGCCAAACCTGAGGCAACCCGCTGATCGCAAGGTTGGTCGCTTCCGTCGATTGCGAGTGTCGTTTGGCGATCGTTGATCGCTTCATCGGTGCGCTGGGTGGCCGAGCGACGTCCTCTCAGCTGCGATCTTCTCGCTGCCTGGCTTGAGTTGCTGTGCAACTTCTGGGGCCCGCAGGTCAGGGAGTTTTCGGTAGCCATCTGGCTAACGCATCGAGATCAAAGGACGCGCGCAATTGACCGATGCCCAACGTACGCGGTGAAGTCGCGCTGTGTCGTTTGTCATTGTTGCTCACTCGCGATGACCATTGTCGGTTTGAGCGAGCTGGTTTGATCGACCCGCTCACTTTTCCTGAGACTGCCTCGCAAACGCCGCATCGCGGGCAGCGATCATTTTGTTCGTGACCTCATCGGCGGGACGAATTTCAAACGGCCCCATTTTCACTCCCGGATGTCGTGACATCAAAGCGATCGCATGACTGAGATCACGAGCCTCCAACAGAAGAATTCCACCAAGCAATTCTTTGGTTTCCGTGTACGGCCCGTCGGTCACATCAACGGCACCGTTCTTCATTCGCAACGTGACCGCGTTCTCCGATGACTGAAGCGCTTCGCCGCCCAAAAAGTGGCCTCCACGACGCAATTCGTCGTCGTATTGAAAACACTCTTCCATCATTCGCTGCGCTTCGGCTGGGGACAGGCTTTCGAACTTTCCCTTCTCGATAAATCCCATACAGACAAACTTCATGATTTCGTTTCCGCTTCGTTGTGCTAACTCGTCAGGACGCATTCACCCCGACACTCATTGAATAGTCGATCGCGATGACCGCGAATCGACAGAAGGAAAAAGTTTTTTCGGAATTCGCAGTCATCGCGAGTTTGACACGCTTTGATTGGCACAGGAGGAAATTCAAAAGGGATAAACCCCCATAAGACTTTGCGCGGCAAGGTGTCAGGATGCTCGTATCGCAGTTAGCGCGATCGAGCTCTCCTCACGACGGAGCGTGAGGGCGACACTGGGCGCTCCGCTCGTCGAAGTAAGCGTCGGCCGGCGCGCGTCGCATTTAGAGATTAGCGGCCAACATGCTCGCATCGATTTTGAAATACAGAGCGAGCTTGCGGATGACCTGGCGGCTGAACGGCTTCTTTCCCGACAAGACTTCCGAGATTGTCGATTTGGGAATGCCGGTTTCCCGATGCAGATCAGCCTGGCTGACGCCCTTGGCTTCGAGCAAGTGACGCAGCATCTCGGCATCCGACGCCGGGGTGATCACGTGGTGCTCATCTTCGTAGGTTGCGACCAAATCACTTAACGCGTCGAGATACAGAGTCGCTCCTTCGTCCAATTGACTCTTGGCGAGCAGCCGATCCATCACCTGCTGTGCGGCGTCCAGATGATGATCGGACGAGATTGAGGCCAACGGAAAGGCAAGAATCAGCTCCAGATACGCATCCCGCTGTTTCTGCTTCAGGCGATATGTCGCTTTAGTGGCCATCGATTACTCTCCCATGCGTTTTGACTTCTTGGGTTTGCTCAGCGGCTTTTTTGCCGGAGACGGAGGAGCCTCAAAGCACCCACATTCTACTTTCCATTTGCCTTTGTCGTATTCGGTATGACTCATCACTTTCAGGACGAACACTTTTTGGCTGACAAACAACACCCGAGTCACCAAGCGGAACTTATTGCCTCCGATATTGAAAACGATGCAACTGCCGACAATGCTGGCCGAAGAAAAGGCTAACTTGACATCGGCCCACGAGTGCCACGCCACGGTTTTGTGATTCACGTGCCGATACCAGGCTTGCAATGGACCGCCGGCAACTTCATGACCGGAAGTTTCCCAAAACCGTTTCAGACGAGATTTGGAGATCACCCGCATCCGTTGCCACTCCTGTTATCCGCAATTTCCATGATTGTAGTTCGCAAAACACGAACAGACAAGCCGAACCTGCGATCCCATTGCTCGCCGAAAGAGCGGGGATGACTTCGGCTGCGATCTGGGAATTCGCCCTTTCGATCCGTCGAGACGATCGCCGTCTTTTCTGTGCTTTCGACTCCCCTGGAGTTGTGGCACTGCATCGGAGTCTTCGGAGACGCAGTGCTTTTTTCACTGTATGTGATCACGCGAGCGACCTTACATTGAAGAGCAGAGTACTGCTTCAAAGAAGTAGTGGCACAAGACGTCCAATCACCGCACGCTGTCCGTAGCGCGATCGCGATTTCCTCACGACGGAGCGTGAGGGCGACACGGGCTCTACCCACGAGCGGGCCGAATTGCTGGACGTCCGGCGTATGCTGCACAGCCCTTCAAAAACAGCCTGCCGCAGGGGGCCCGATTCGGTTCACCACATTTTTTATTTTTCAGCGATATTACGTATTGACATTTTCTGTCGCCTAACAATAATAACATTAAGACAGCACACTTGCAGATTTCAGCAGGAGAAACAGATGAACCGTTCGCATCCCATTCCGTCGCGCGACATCACATTGCCAGACACCGTTCGCACGGCGTTGATCAGAAATCGCTCGACGCAGGTCTGTTTTAAAACGAGGGTTGCTGGTGTTCAGCCGGGGGCGAAACCGCAGGGGCCACAGGACGGTGTGAAGCGGGGCGTGAGAGCAGGGGGCAGTCGCGTTGGTTCGCCGCGACCGGTCGATCATCAGTGGCGAGAACGGTCGCCGGGGCTTCTGGTCGCTTGCTGTTGGTGCTTATTCAGCGGGCTGCGGAGCTTGAGAGACCTTCTCAAGGCCGGTGGCAGGGCCCAAAACATGCTGGCGGACCGGATCGGACGGGGTGGCCAGGACGGGGCGGCAGTGAGCTTAGACGCATTCTTTGGCGGGTGCCGAAATGATGTTCGCGCCGCACGAAATGGCCAAACTCAACAAAACAGGGAACTTGGCCAACTTTGCCAAACGCAAAAGTGGCTCAAACGCTACAAAATAGGGATGTTTGCCAACTTGGCCATGTTGGCCAACACTTTTTCACAAAATCGGCCGGCAGCGGACCTCACCCTCCTTCCTGTATGATGCCTGTGAGCGAACACGCGCCAGGCAACGCCCGAGCTCGATGGAAATGTGAGCGAGCGAAACCCCGAAGGGGTGTTGCTCAGGAAGGTCGGTCATCTCTGTGATGCGGCATTCCGGCAGTGATTTGTTCCAGACACAGTCGGAGCGGCTTTTGTTCTGGGTCTGTGTCGCATACAAGAACGCCGCTCAATCAATCGAGCGGAATCGAAGAAATCTGTAAGGCGGGAGTCGGGATGGCGTTATTGAGTCTGCGGGATGTGAGTTTTGGTTTCGGTACACCCCCGCTGCTGGAACATGTCGAGCTGCAAATCGAACGAGGAGAACGAGTCGGTTTGCTGGGCCGCAATGGAACCGGTAAATCGACGTTGATGAAACTGATGGTCGGCGAATTGCCGCCCGATCTGGGGCAGGTCGCCGTCCAGCCGACCACGCGCATCGCTCGCCTGATCCAGGATGTCCCCGTCGGTCACAACGGCACCATCTTCGACGAAGTCGCCGCCGGTTTGGGCGAACAAGGGACGGCCGTCGCCGCTCAGTTTCATCTGCATCATCCCGAAGCCGATTTGAACGAGACCGAGCGACTGGCGCTGGAAAAGGCGGCCGAGTCCCTCAATCACGATACCGGCTGGCAAATCGAACATCGCATCGAACAGATGTTGGAACGGATGCAGCTGGATCCGCTCACCCGCTTCGACACTCTGTCGTCGGGCATGAAGCGTCGCGTCCTCTTGGGCCAGGCACTGGTTTGCGAGCCGGATATTCTGCTGCTGGATGAACCGACGAACCATCTCGATATCGACGCCATCCGCTGGTTGGAAGAATTCTTACTCAAATTTTCCGGCACGTTGATTTTCGTCACGCACGATCGCGTCTTCCTGCAACGACTGGCGACGCGGATTGTCGAACTGGATCGCGGTCGCTTGTTTGACTGGCCCTGTGATTACACAACGTTCCTCGAACGCAAAGAGGCAGCCCTGGCTGCCGAAGAACAGCAGCAGGCACTGTTCGATAAGAAACTGGCCGCGGAAGAAATCTGGATTCGCAAAGGCGTGAAAGCTCGCCGCGTGCGGAACGAAGGCCGCGTGCGCGCGTTGAAAAAGTTGCGGGAAGAACGACGGGCTCGACGCGAGAAGGTTGGTACCGTCAAAGTCGATATTCAAGAGGCGGAACGATCAGGGGCTTTGGTCATCGACGCCAAAGAAATGTCGTACGAAATCGGATCCCGCACGATTATTCGGGATCTCACCACGACCGTCATGCGCGGCGACAAGGTAGGGATCATCGGGACGAACGGGTCGGGCAAGACTACGCTGCTGCGATTACTGCTGGGTGAACTGTCGCCCACTTCGGGTCGCGTCAAACGCGGCACCAATCTGGAAGTGGCCTACTTCGACCAGTTACGAGCGCAACTGGACGAAGAAAAATCGGTGGCGGAAAATGTGTCCGAGGGGAAGGACATTCTGCTGATCAACGGTCAGCAACGGCATATCATCGGCTACCTCGAAGATTTTCTGTTCACTCCCGAACGTTCGCGCAGTCCCGCTCGGTATCTTTCCGGGGGCGAGCGAAATCGCCTGTTGCTGGCGAAGCTGTTTTGCAAACCGTCCAACGTGCTGGTCCTCGACGAACCAACCAATGACCTGGATTCCGAAACGCTGGATCTGCTGGAAGAGTTGCTGGTGGACTATTCCGGCACGGTCCTGCTGGTCAGCCACGACCGTGCGTTCCTGAACAACGTGGTCACGAACACGCTGGTGTTTGAGGGAGATGGCAACGTTCGCGACTACACCGGGGGTTATGATGACTGGCTGGCCCAGCGCGAAGCGATCGCCAACTCACGGGTCGAGACCACGGCCGCAGCGCCCGTCGCGGCCAGTACGACAAAGGCTCCGGCGGCACCGGGTGTCCGTCGCCGAACTTTTAAGGAACAGCAGGAACTGACGCAGTTGCCACGGCGGATTGAAGTCCTGGAAACCGAACAAGCCAAGCTGCACGAGGTGATGGCTTCCCCCAGCTTCTATCAACAGGATAAACTGGAAATTGCCAAAGCGACAAAACGGCTCGCCGAAATCGAGCAGGAATTGACAGTCAGTTTCGAGCGTTGGGAGCTGCTCGAAGCCCTCGCGGAGTAACACACCGATGATCTGGTCTCCAGCGGAACAACTGCAGCAGACGCGACGAGCATTTCTGGCTCGCTATGCCGGCGGAATCGGCGCATTGGCCATGTCACAATTGCTGACGAATGATCTTCGCGCCGAGGTCACTGCGCCCGGCATGGGTGCTCGCACGGGAACGGCCCGCGCGAAACGGGTCATCTGCCTGTTTCAGCACGGCGGCCCCAGTCAGATGGATCTGTTCGATCCGAAACCCGAGCTGCAGAAGTGGCACGGCAAGCCTTACCCCGGTGGCGAGATCGAAGTCCACTTCGACAAGCAACAAGGCAACGTCCTTGGCAGCCCGTTCTCGTTCGCCAAGCATGGCGAATCGGGCATGGAACTGTGCGAGCATCTGCCACACACGGCTCGCATCGCCGACGACATCTGTCTGGTCCGATCGATGTCCACCGAATCGGTCGATCATGAATCGGCCCTGCGACTGATCCACTCGGGCAAATTCCTGGCGGGCATGCCGGCCTGGGGTTCGTGGGTACTCTACGCTTTGGGCACGGCCAACGAAAACCTGCCCGCGTACGTCGTGCTGGGTGATCCGGGTGGGCTGCCCGTCGACGGCGAAAAGAACTGGTCATCCGGTTTCCTGCCGGCGCTCTATCAGGGCACGCCGTTTCGCTCGAGTGCCTCGCCCGTTTTCAATCTGCAGACACCGGCTGGCATTGGCCCCACCGCGCGTCGCAATCAACTGAACCTGCTCGAAGAACTGAATCGCCGCCATCTCGATCGGCATCCGGAAAACACCGAACTGACGGCTCGCATCGCGAATTTTGAAACGGCCGCACGAATGCAAATGGCCGTACCCGACGCACTCGATTTGACGGGTGAAACTACCGGCACGCGTCAGCAATACGGTCTCGACAACCCCGCGACAGCAGAATACGGCACGCGATGTCTGCTCGCTCGACGGCTGATCGAACGGGGGGTGCGGTTCGTGCAAATCTTCATGAGCGGGCAACCGTGGGACACACACAGCAAGAATGCCGAAAGCTTGAAAGGGCTGTGTGCCCGGACCGATCAGCCCAGTGCCGCATTGGTGATGGATCTCAAACAGCGCGGCCTGCTGGACGATACGATCGTCTTGTGGACCGGTGAATTTGGTCGCCTGCCGATCTCGCAAGGGACCGATGGCCGCGATCACAACCGTCGCGCGTTTTCACTCTGGCTGGCAGGGGGCGGCTTCCGGAGCGGCTATGTGCATGGAGCCACCGACGACTTCGGCTATGCGTCGGTGAAGGACGTCGTCAACGTGCATGATCTGCACGCCACCTTGTTGCACTCGTTAGGACTGGACCATCAACGACTGACTCATCCGCACGACGGTCGCGACGCCAGCCTTACCGATGCGGAAGTGACGAAGGCCAAGGTCGTTCCCGAGTTACTGGCCTGAGCGAGTTTTTTCCTCTGGGCCTGACCGAAGTCAGGGGCATCAGCGAGTGATTGGCCGATGAGCCTGACGGGGGCTCGCGCCTTATTGTATTTCCAGCGGCAAGGAAAATCGAAACACGGCACCGCCGCCGTGTCGATTCTCGGCGGTGATTTTACCGTGGTGCAACTCAATGATTCCGCGACAGATCGACAGGCCGATACCCGTTCCGGTGCGTGCTTGACCGTCGACGCGATAGAACTTGTCGAAGATCCGTTGTTCCTCTCCGGCGGGAATGCCGGGACCGCGATCAGCGACCTCGACGACCAGTTCTTTTTCACGTTGAAAAGCATTCAATTCGATGGGCGTACCAGCGGGCGCAAATTTGGCCGCGTTATCGAGCAGATTGACCAGGACCTGTTGAATCAACAAGCCGTCGATTTTGGCCGGAGGAAGATCGGGGGGCAGATGTGTCTCGACAGGATGATCTCGCAACTGCCGCTGCAGCCGGTTCAACGTCACTCCGACCACCTCTTCGATCGGCTGCAGGATCGGCTGCGAAGCGATGGCACCGGCTTCCAGTCGGGTCATATCCAACAAGTTCGCCACCAGCCGGTTCAATCGATCGGATTCGTCGAGGATCGATTCCGCCAATTCACGACGAGCGGATTCGGGCAGCTGTTCGTTTCCATCGACCAGCAGACTGGCCGCACCGGTGATGCCCGTCAACGGCGTCCGCAAATCGTGCGACACGGCGCTCAGCAAAGTATTGCGCAGGCGTTCGGTCTCCATTTGCAGCCGCACATGTTCCGCTTCGATCGCGAGATTACAGCGTTCAATCGCCATCGCCACTTGCCCGGCGAATGCGTCGAGCAGTTTCATTTGCGAGTTTGTCAGACGTGCTTCTTCCGAGAGCGGCTGCACACCCAGAACTCCGACCAGACTGTCCGACCCCAGCAGCGGCAGGTACGTGGCCTCGGTCCCGGGCAGGGTGTCCGTTCCCGCTCCCGCTGGACGTCGATGGTCAAACGCCCATTGAATGACTCCTTCGTGCTTCTGAGGTGGCGTGGCGTCGGCCACGGTATCGGCCGGTGCCAACGTGCCATCGCTGTTTTTGACGACAATCCAGACATGCGCATCGAAGGCTTTCCCCAGAATTCGCCGCGCGGCCTGAGACACGCTTCCCAAGGTGGGCAGCCGCGTCAATTCACGACTAAGCGCCAACAGCACTGCGGTGCGGTGTTCACGCTGTCGAATCGCTTCAGTCTGCAGATGCACGCGCGAGGCCAGCGCGCTGATCACCAGTCCTGTCACCAGCATCACGGCAAAGGTCAGCAGATATTGCGTGTCAGCAACGGCAAACGTCCCATAGGGTGGGATGAAAAAGAAGTCGAACGCCGCAACACCCAAAGCCGTCGCGAGTATGGACGGGCCGCGTCCCCACATCAGCGAGACCAGGACCACGCAGGCCAGATAAACCATGGCCAGATTCGTGGCCGCAAAGATTTGAAACAGCGCCAGGCTGATCAAGGTGCTGACTGCCACCGCGCCGCAAGCGGCCGCATAAGGCATCCAGCGCACCGGTTTCTTTTCGACGATCTGCTTTGGCTTCACCGCATCGTCAGTCTCGCCACTGATCACGTAGACGTCGATGTCGCCCGAGCGCCGGATCAATTCGTGGACGAACGCGCCGCCAACAAACTCCTGCCAGCGCGACATCCGATGCTTGCCCACCACGACCTTCGTGATGTTGTGATGCTGAGAATACCTCAACACCGTTTCCGCGAACTCGGTCCCATACGCGGTCTCGACCGTCGCGCCCAATTCTTCCGCCAGACGCAAGTTCGCTTCCAGTCGCTGCTGATCTGCCAGCGGCAAGACCTTGCCTCGTTCCAGTTCGACATGCAGGGCGACCCAGGGGGCACGCAGACTGGCGGCCATGCGTCGCGTCGCACGAACCAGCCGAGCCGACATGGGACTGGGCCCGACGCAAACCAGCAATCGCTCCGACGTCGCCCAGATCCGCGAGACATCGTGCTGCTGGCGATAATCGATAGCCTGTTCGTTGACGCGTTCGGCCGTCTTCCGCAGCGCCAGTTCGCGAAGTGCGAACAAGTTGCCTTTACGGAAAAAGTTTTCGATGGCTCGCGAGGCCTGGGCCGAAACGTAAACCTTCCCTTCCCGCAGCCGCTCGATCAGGTCATCAGGGGCCAGGTCGACCAGTTCGATTTCGTCGGCCTGCTCGAATACATGGTCTGGAACGGTCTCACGTACCGGCACCGACGTCACCTGTGCGACGACATCGTTCAGGCTTTCCAGATGCTGGACATTCAACGTCGTATAGACGTCGATCCCTGCCGCGAGCAGGTCTTCGATATCCTGCCAGCGCTTGGGATGGGTCGAACCTTCGGCATTACTATGAGCCAGTTCGTCCACCAGAATCAAATGCGGCTTACGAGCCAGCGCCGCTTCCAGATCAAATTCTTCGGTCGACTTGCCGCGATAATTCACGACACGTCGTGCCATCAAATCGAGGCCCAACACCAGGGCCATCGTCTCGGGACGGACATGGGGTTCGACGTAGCCGACAATCACGTCGATGTTCTCGCTCGCGGCGCGACGGGCCGCGAGCAACATGGCATAAGTCTTACCGACCCCCGGAGCCATGCCGAAAAAGATCTTCAGTTTGCCCCGTTTCTGCTTGACCTCTTCGGCTTGGACGCGAGCCAAAAGTTCATCGGGACTGGGACGGTGATCATTCATAATGATGTGCAACCTGTGCGACGGCGAGTTCGACCAATTCCCAGAGCGGTACCCCGCAAACCCAATCTCAGTAAGTCAAGATTTTCAACACATCGCCCCGAAGGATTTTCAGCAGACCCACAAGAAGAACTGACAAACGGGAATGCCGGTTCCACCGAAGACGACCGATTGATCCTGCCCCACGGTGACACCCGCGTTCCCGGCATTGACGCTTCTCGCTCTTCTGCTGTGATCTGGCAACAAAGCCCAGGGATGAGTTCAATGATCTCCACAAACGATCGGCAGCGTCATCCCGCCCATGACGACGGGATGACAAGCGGTCGCTTATTCTTCCTTATCTACCGTCTTGGCGCGGTCTGCAGGTTCGGCTTTCAACCGATTCAGATCCCGGTTCAGCTTCAGCACGTTGACCCGTGTCTGTCCCAGGATCCCGAGGATCGGTCGCTGGGTATGAGTGAGGACCAGCTTGTTGATCGTGAAGGGACTGATCTGCCGCGCTCGTGCCACTCGTTCGACTTGATACAGCGCCGCCGCCTCGGAAAGATGAGGGTCAAGTCCGCTGGCAGAGGCCGTGACCAGATCGACCGGAACGAGGGCTTTATTATCGGGGTCGGCCGCTTGCAGTTTGGCCACGCGTTCGCGCACGGCCTGTTCCAATGCCGGGTTGGTGGTGGCCTGATTCGAACCGCTGCCTCCCATGCCGTTATAGCCGACAGGGGCCGTCGCCGATGGGCGACCCCAGAAGTATTTGGGGTCACTGAACGGCTGACCGACCAGTTCGGAACCGGCCCAGCCGACATGAGGCGAAGACTCGGCTCGCCAATCGCGAGGATTGACCGGGGCCGGCGGAATCGACGGATCGCCTTGCTCGATCAAGCTGCCATTTGCCGCATGAGGGAAGGCCACTTGAGCAATCACCGTGATGGCGAGGGGATAGGCCACACCCGTGATGAGGGTGAGCAACCCAAACAAAATTGTTGCTGAGCGAAATATTTGATACATCGGAAATCTCCTTGATTCATCTCTCGAAAATCGATTCTGCGAACAGCGCGGACACTCATCGCCGACCACCCGGTCAGGCCAGGTGCAAAGCGACGAGAATCAAATCGATGATCTTGATCCCCACAAACGGAACGGCCAAACCACCAAGTCCATAGACGACCAGATTGTCACGCAGCAGCGTTGCCGCTCCTACAGATCGGTAACGGACTCCACGCAATGCCAACGGAATGAGAAACACGATGACCAGCGCATTGAAAATCACCGCGGACAGGATCGCGCTCGCCGGCGTCGCCAAGGCCATCACATTCAGGCGGTTTAATTCGGGATAGGTCCCCACAAAGGCCGCGGGAATAATCGCAAAGTACTTCGACACGTCATTCGCGATACTGAAGGTCGTGAGCGCACCACGGGTCATCAGCAACTGTTTGCCGATCTCGACGATCTCGATCAGCTTCGTCGGGTTGGAATCGAGGTCGACCATATTGCCCGCTTCTTTCGCGGCCTGCGTACCGCTATTCATCGCCACGGCCACGTCGGCCTGGGCCAGCGCGGGCGAATCGTTCGTTCCATCGCCCGTCATGGCGACCAGTCGTCCACCCGCCTGGTATTCACGGATCAGGGCCAGCTTCGCTTCCGGTGTCGCTTCCGCCAGGAAATCATCCACGCCCGCTTCGGCCGCGATGGCCGCGGCGGTCAACGGATTATCACCGGTGATCATCACCGTTTTGATGCCCATCTGACGCAGCTGAGCGAACCGTTCTCGCATGCCGCCCTTGACGATGTCTTTCAGGTAGACCACGCCCAAAGCGCGTTTCCCTTCGGCCACGACTAGCGGCGTTCCGCCGAGGTGCGAGATCCGATTGACTTGTTCTTTCAACGTCCGCGGGAACTCGCCGTTCTGCTCACGGACATAGTTCTCCATGGCATCGACGGCACCCTTGCGAATTTCACGACCATCCAGATCGACACCGCTCATGCGAGTTCGAGCCGAAAAGGGGACAAACTTGGCTCGCAGTTCTTCGACGTTTCGGCCGCGAAGTCCATACTTCGTTTTGGCCAGCACGACGATGCTGCGGCCTTCGGGAGTCTCGTCCGACAATGATGACAGTTGCGCGGCGTCAGCCAGTTGCTCGTCAGTCACGCCATCGGCGGGAATGAATTCCACGGCCTGACGATTACCCAGCGTGATGGTTCCGGTTTTATCCAACAACAAGACGTCGACGTCCCCCGCCGCTTCCACCGCTCGGCCGGATGTGGCGATCACATTCGCCTGGATCATGCGGTCCATCCCAGCGATACCAATGGCGGATAGCAGACCACCGATCGTGGTGGGAATCAGGCAGACGAGCAGGGCCACAACCACGGCCAACGTGATCGCCGTTCCCTTACCCGCGAGCACAACGCTGTATTCCGAGATCGGAATCAATGTCGCACAGGCCATCAGAAATACGATGGTCATCGCGGCCAACAGAATATCGAGGGCGATTTCATTCGGTGTCTTTTGTCGTTTGGCGCCTTCCACCATGCTGATCATGCGGTCCAGAAAACTTTCCCCAGGACTCGATGTGGCTCGAATGGTCAGGACGTCGGAGATCACGCGTGTCCCACCGGTCACGGCGCTGCGATCGCCTCCGCTCTCGCGAATCACGGGCGCGCTTTCTCCCGTGATGGCGCTTTCATCGACCGATGCCACACCCTCAATCACTTCGCCGTCAATGGGGACCAGTTCACCTGCTTTGACCAGGACCACGTCTCCTTTTTTCAGCTGTGACGAGGCCACCGATTCAAACCGATGTCCCACAACACGAGTGGCCATGACTTCCTGTCGCGACTTGCGCAAGGCATCGGCCTGAGCCTTGCCTCGTCCTTCCGCCATCGCTTCGGCAAAGTTGGCGAACAGCAAGGTGAACCACAGCCACGCAGCGATCGCGCCCACGAATCCCGGGGATTCAACTCCCGAGCCTCCCATGGCTCGAAACGTCAGGGCGGTCGTCAACATGCTGCCCAGAAGCACCGTGAACATCACAGGATTCCGCAGCTGATGACGAGGGTTCAGCTTACAAAACGATTCCCAGATCGCTCGTTTCACAATCGGTAGATCAAACAAAGGTCGAGCGGTTCGAGTCGACATGATGATTTCTCCTGCGGCCTCAGTGGGCGGCCGTTAGTTGTAAATGTTCGACGATCGGTCCCAAGGCCAACGCAGGGACGAACGTCAACGCCCCGACCAGCAGCACCATTCCTGCGACCAGGACGATGAACAGCGGCGTATGCGTCGGCAGCGTTCCGGCCGACGGGGGGGTGTA
>CAIQIR010000160.1 GCA_903871875.1 uncultured Schlesneria sp. | reverse complement strand
CTGCAACGACGTGCCTACGGGTATCGAGATCTCGAACTCTTCCGACTCCGGATTTATTCGCTCCACGAAACTCGCTTTGAACTCGTGGGTTAATGACTACACCCCTATTTGCCTGAAGAACCACAAAGTGTGTCAGAAAAAACGGGCGTCGGGTCGCTGGTATTGCTGGAGTTTTCAGGTCTTTCCGGAAGTCCCATCGGTGTTTCGCGCCTTCTCGGCGATTTCTTTTTTATGTCGTGCTCTTACGAGTAGAACATAAACGGCGACTAGCACTGTCAACGGGTTCACGAGAGTAAGGACGCTTGCGATAATTGCAGAGGCAATCCCGGCCTCAAGGGTCATATTGAAGACCATTGCGGAGGCAAGCAAAGCGGTTCCGGCGCATGTCCAGAGCGTGATCGTCTCAGCGGAAGCTGTCGAAATAATGTAGAACAAGCGTCGCCAATGGCTGCCGTCCATTTCCAGTTTCCCGATCGTGCACTCAGGAGTCACTCTTGAAACGAAGACGCCCCAGCATATCACCGGGGCGTCTCGATCTGAATCCCGTTCTCAGAACTTCGCCGATTCTTCGATCAGTTCTCGGATCGTCCAGATATGGTCTTCGAGTCCGCTTGCGCATCTGCCGGCGATGGCGTGACGGACATGGGTTTTCGTGGCTTGCTGAGCAGCAGCCATGCGGAGAGCAGGGTCAGCGGGATGACGATCGACCAGTAGGGAATCCGAAGGGAAAAGCCCCTTGCGGCATATGTGGATTCATTGCGGAATAGGAATGGGCCGTATTTCGCGACCCTGTCGACACGTGCGCCCGACATCACGGGGCGACGATTCCAGCCGCGATAGTGTTCTTTGAAAAACGTAACATCTGTCTCAACAGTGTTATGCAGATGAAAACACCAAATTGCGCCGTTCAATGAATGGAAATATTCAAATGTATGCTGGCCAATTGGAACACACAAAATGTCCTTCGTGTCTTTCAAACTTCTTACCCACCCCGCAGTAAACACGCACGCCAGCAAAAGCGTGATACATCCGATCTTCCGTCGCAGCGGCCTGAAGTAGTCGCCCATGATTCAGGCTCGCTCCGTGGAAGTGGGTTCAGTGATTTTTTTCGAGGACAGTTTGTGAGGGTTGGAAAGCACCAACCACGCCGAAAGCAGCGTCAGCGGAATGACGACTGACCACAAAGGGAATATGGCACCTTGGAAATGATACTTGGCGGCCGTTTTCTGAAAACAGGCGAAATGGCTCCCGTTAATCCTTTGGATCTCGTTGTCCCGTTCACTAATTAAATTCCTGAACGCAATGAAAGGCTCGATGTTGTCTGACAAATCATTGTCTGCGTGCATGTCTCGTATTTCGGACATACTGAAATATGAATCATCCCATGCGAACATCCATGCGTATCTCATTGTGAATTGGAACAATAAACAGTCGGGAGAGCGGAGGCTGATCAGCCAAAAGCTCATGAACGCCAACGCCATTACCAGCGTCACAAGCCCCGTTTGTCGTCGCCGTCCGTGGAAGAACTCGTCCATGGTTCATGCTCCGTCGTTGGGGACGGGTTCAACGACGTTCTTCGGATTTGATCGCGTTCGCGGCTTGCTGAGCAGCAACCATGCGGCGAGCAGCGTTAGCGGGGCGACGATGGACGAATAGGGGATGATCAAATGAGGATTTACCTCATTCGAATCAACATAGTTGAAACCTTTCCCTTTCGATTCCAGATGGGAGTAAATCATACAAAACGGAGTGTATGGGCCTTGGGAGTTCAAGTTGTAGGCGTCCCCTGAATGACAACCATATTGACGGCGGATGACTGCCGGAATAGCGCCCTTCGTGCAAGGTATCAGAGTCCATCCGATCCAGTTGGGCGACGACATCAGTTGATGATACGACCGATCACCGTTCGAAATCATAGCCGAGTCATAAGTGCTTAAGCTCCGTACCCACGCGGCCATCGACACGCACGCCATCAACAGCGTGACCACGCCGACCTTTCGTCGCCGCGGCTTGAAAAAGTCGCCCATCGATTCACGCTCACTAATCAGCGAAGTGACGCAAATACGCCAGTCTCACAAACTGAATGGGCACAATGCAACCGAGTCGGAAAATCGGGTCGTGGTGCCATAAAGTGTGTCTGAAACCCAGATGCCATTCTGTCTAATCAGATTTGAACTTTTTCCTAACGAGGAAATAGAGGCCCCAGAGCAACGCGAGTGGAAGTAGAGCCAACAGAGAACAAAAGAAAAATCCAGGTGCCAAGCTGCCTCTTTGACGAATCAAATCATCAATCATTCCCCATCCGGACAGGACGAGAAAGAACAGCGGCACTGGAACAATAATCACCGTGAGAACGATCAACTCCCGCAAGCATCCTTCACGGCTCATCTCGTGCCCCCTTAAAAACGAACAAGCCCCAGCATATCGCCGGGGCCGTTCGGTTTCGACGCCAGTTTAGAACTTGGCCGATTCCTCAATCAGTTCTCGGATCGTCCAGATGTGGTCTTCGAGTCCGCTTGCGCATCTGCCGGCGATGGCGTGACGGACTTGGGTTTTCGTGGCCTGCTGAGCAGCAGCCATGCGGAGAGCAGGGTTAGCGGGGCGACGATGGACGAGTAGGGGATGTTAAGACCGTTGCCGTGGTCTCCGCCGCCCACATATTGGACCCTTAAATTCCAATTAAATTGCTGCTGCCCGCTTTGGCCTGAAACCGTTGCTGCACTTCGTGAAGTCGTCGGCAGGTCACGGGCTTCGAAAAGTGGTGAAGATGCCGGACAGGTGTTCCTCACCAAGAACGGGACTCGGTTTGTCCATGCCAATGAGAAGGGGACGAACATCGACGGAGTTGCCCGGGAATTCGGAATGGTTCTCAGAGCGTTGGAGTTGGCAGAGGATCGCCAAGGTTTCTCGACGCGCGTGATCGCTTTAGCGGGCGACAAGCTCAAGAGGTCCACTGAGTTTTACCCGTTGCTTTTGGGAACGTCACCAATACGCAACGGTTGGGGGCGAGATAAGCACGGACCATCCCAATGTGCACGCTCATGCAGCAATCCGAACGTGCAGTATTTGGAACCGGTCTGCCATCAAAATGTTTGGCCGGTCCGTTGACGCCGTTGTGAGCAAAGTTGCACAGTCAACAATCGTACAAGATTGCTGTTTTTTTATGCGTTTTGCGTTGCGATCCATCATTCAAACTGATGATAGTAACGAGTCAACTGAAAGGCTGGTGTGTTTGGGTGGCTTGCGTGATTGTTTTGTGTCGAGATCGCGGAACTACGAGGCTTGAGTTGCAAGACAAATCTGAGCCGGCCTCTCGAGGTCGCAATCGCTGATTTCAAGGTGCGTGATGGATATATGGCCACCAACAAAATCCGCCGGAAACCCCAAACGTAATCTGTTTAAGACTGCCGACAGGCAGCACTCAAGAATGACTTTAAACCTCGCCTGAGAGAACATCTGCAGGCGACTGTTTCCGGTGCAATCAACTGACTTTTCTCGAAATCCTTGTCAAGGCTAACCGAGGACCTAACGTGTCAATTCGCTCTTTGTTGCACATCTTGTTGTCACCAATCACGTCACTTTCGCAACGAATTAAATTCTTTAATTGGCGAAACCGCCGGGACACTCAGGCATCCCGGCGACGCGATCCGTTGTCCATCCAAGCCGAATTTCTGGAAGTGCGTGCGTTTCTGAGTGTGACTGCCGCGACGGCGATCACGGTTCACGCAACCTCTGCCGTCGAGAATTCCGGTCAGGAAGACACGTTCACAGCCACGGTGAAAAGTACGAGTGGGACACCGAACGAAGGTTCAGTTGCGTTCAATGACGGTGCGACCACACTCGGGACGGCGAATGTGACTAACGGGACGGCCGTATTCACAACGACAACTCCGCTCGCCCTAGGGTTGCATGTGATTACGGCGACCTACACTGACACGGGAGGAAATTACCTAAACAGCAGTACGGGTCTTTCCTCCACGTCGATCATCAATACCGTGGCGGGCAGCGGTGCCGTTGGTTTCGGTGGCGACGGTAGTCTTGCGACATCTGCCTCGGTGAAGCTGAATTTCCCCAATGCCGTCGCCGTTGATGTCGCAGGCGATCTGTTCATCGCGGACAACGGCAATGATCGAATCCGTGAGGTCAACGCGTCAACAGGCATCATCACCACAGTCGCCGGAACTGGCGCAACCGGTTATACAGGGGATGGCCATGCGGCGACTAATGCCACGTTGAACAATCCCACCGGCATCGCCGTTGACGCGGCGGGCGATATCTTTATTGCCGATGAAGGTAACCATGTGGTCCGCGAAGTGAACGCTGCCACGGGAGTTATCACAACCGTCGCCGGGACGGGAGTCGCCGGATATAGCGGTGATGGAAATGCGGCAACATCCGCGATGCTATACAATGATGAATCCGTTGCCGTGGACGCCCAAGGCGATCTCTTCATCACTGACTACTACCAAGGCCAGTCCGCTCGAATTCGCGAAGTGAATGCTTCCACGGGAACGATCAGTACCGTCGCTGGTGGCGGATCGAATGGCATCGGGACAAATCCCGGTGTCGCCACAGCCGCAATTATCCCCAACGCCAACGCGATTGCCATTGATGCAACAGGGGATCTTTTCGTCGTCGATCCGGTTTCTCGTTTGGTCGACGAAATCACGGTATCGAATGGAATCTCGCCGCGGATGATCGAACGTGTTGCGGGAGGAAGTAGTAACGTTACATACACATATGGAAATTACGCTCAAACTTCTGCTCGAGCCGCAACTTCAGCCGCGCTGGACCATCCGAACGGCGTTCTTGTCGATCCCGCCGGAGATATCTTTGTTTCAGACGCAGGGTATAACATCGTCAGCTGGGTCAATGGGACATCGAAAAATATCGGTGTTTTTGCCGGAAAAAGCAGCTTGAATAGCTCGGCCGGTTTTGCGGGCGATGGTACTGCGATCACGAATTCGGTGTTGAATGAACCAACGGGAGTCGCCATCGACCCTGCGGGAGACGTTTTCATCGTCGATGCCGCAAACAAGCGAATCCGTGAGGTCACGAGCGGTAACGCGTCGGTGGCGGTGGTGGCTGTTGCTCCGGTGATCACAGCCCCGACATCGGTGACTGTCAGCCAGAATGGGACTGTTGCATTCACGGTCGCCAACGCCATTAGTATCACCGATACCAGCGGAACGGCCGAGCAGTTGACCCTGTCGGTGCAGCACGGCAGCCTGACACTGGGCACGACCAGTGGGTTGACCGTGACTGGCAACGGAACCGGTTCGGTTACGTTGAGTGGCCCCCTCTCGTCGCTGAACACGGGCTTGGCCAGCCTGAGTTACACGGCGGCACCGGGTTACAACGGCTCCGACACTCTGAGCCTGTCGGACTTGGACACAACCGACAACCTCACCGGGACGGCCAATGTCACGATTGCCTTTTTGCCTCCGTCGCAAACCTGGACGCAAATGAGTAATTCGGTTCCTGGCGATTACTCGCAAATGTCGCTGTTACTGCCCAATGGAGATTTGATGGTCCACGGAGCCATCGGGCTTTCTTCCGGCGCATCGTCCAACTGGTATCTGGTTACCCCGGACTCAACGGGAAATTATCAGAACGGAACGTGGACAAAAATCGCCTCGATGAATCAGAAACGCCTCTATTTCGGCGCAGATGTGTTGCCCAATGGAAATGTCTTTGTCGTCGGCGGGGAATATGCGAGCGACGGCACCTATGCCGGCCAAAACGGAGTGACCCTGAGCAATTCTGCAGAGATTTATAATCCGACGACCAACGTTTGGACGTCGGTCGCTAGCGATCCGCAGCCGTATGTCGGCGATGAACCGACGGCAGTGTTGCCTAACGGTAACGTCCTCGTCGGGAACATCTTCAACAACGGGACGGAAATCTACAATCCCACAACGAACACGTGGTCTGCTGGTGGAGCCAAGATTCGGGCAAACGAAAGAAGCGATGAGGAGTCTTGGGTTAAGCTGCCGAATGGCGATATTCTAGCCTATGACCTTTTCTCGAGTATTGCCTCGGGCACGGGTCAAGCCGAACTTTACAATCCGTCGACCAACTCCTGGTCCGACGCCAGCACTGGGACTCTTCCGGTACTCAGCTCTTCCGCAGCAGGTTATGAAATGGGTGCCGACGTGATGTTGCCGAATGGCAATGCTCTGTTCACAGGCGCGAATGGGCTGACTGCTTATTACAACGTGGCAGCAGGGACTTGGTCGCAAGGGCCGACGATGCCCAGCGTCGCGATCAATAGTGTGCAAACGCAGTTGACAATGGGCGATGCGCCCGCCGCCGTGTTGCCAAACGGCGATGTGTTGATGGCGCTTTCACCGGCGGTGAACAATGGGTCTTTCCCCCCGCCAACGGACATTTATGACTTCAATCCGATTGACGGGGTCTACACGAACGTGACACCTTCATCGAATGTTTTTACACAGCTATCCAGCATCAACAGCTACGGGACCAGCATGCTCGTCCTGCCGAATGGCCAGGTGATGCTCAACAACTACACCCAACAACCGGTGTTGTATACTTTAAGCGGTACTTCTGCCTCGTCCTGGCGTCCGCAGATCACAGGTTTCGTCGCGAATGGAAACGGAAGCTTCACGCTGACTGGTACGCAATTAAATGGTCTGGATGAAGGAGCCGCCTACGGCGACGACGAGCAGATGGCTTCGAATTATCCGATCGTACAAGTCACGGATACTAAGACTGGTCAGGTCTACTATGCGACGACATCGAATTGGAGTTCGAACTGGGTCGCAACAGGCGCGACGCCCGAGACTGTGACGGTCACCTTGCCGACCGCGTTGGGATCAGATCCTTTCACCGTGACTGCCATTGCGAACGGAATCGCTTCCACCACGTTTTCGTTGGTAGTTCCCGCGATCACGGCACCGTCAACGGCAAGCGTTAGTGTCGGGAGCAGTTTCTCCTTCACAAGTCCGAATGGAATCAGTGTCACGGATGCTGGCGGCACGGCAGAACAAATAACGCTGTCGGTACAGCACGGCGTTCTCACGCTGGGATCGACCGCCGGGTTGACTTTCACTGGAAACAATTCGAGTTCGCTCACCTTGACAGGTTCCCTGTCTTCTCTGAACTCGGACTTGGCAACGTTGAGTTATACGCCGACTTCGAAATATAGCGGGCCTGACTTGCTGAGTATCTCCGACACCGATACGGCAACCAATCAGACAGCGACGGCGAATGTTACGATCACGGTGAACCTTGTCCTCAATCAACCCTCCGTGACGAACGCCACGACGACCGACAACACGCAGACCACATCCGGTCTGGTGATCACCCCGAACGCGTTGGACACGGGGTTCGTGACGAACTTCCAGATCACGGGTATCACCGGTGGCACGCTGTATCTCAACGACGGCACGACTCCGGTCACGAACGGTCAGTTCATCACGTTGGCCCAGGGCGCCGCGGGTCTTACGTTCACACCGGCAACGAACTCTGTGGCCTCCGGCAGCTTCACGGTCCAGGAATCGACGACGTCGACCGCGGCCGGCTTGGGCGGTCCAACCGCCACGGCCACGATCACGGTCAATCTTGTCCTCAATCAACCGGTCGTGACGAACGCCACGACGACCGACAACACGCAGACCACATCCGGTCTGGTGATCACCCCGAACGGGCTGGACACGGGGTTCGTGACGAACTTCCAGATCACGGGTATCACCGGTGGCACGCTGTATCTCAACGATGGCACGACTCCGGTTACGAACGGTCAGTTCATCACGTTGGCCCAGGGCGCCGCGGGTCTTACGTTCACACCGGCAACGAACTCTGTGGCCCCCGGCAGCTTCACGGTCCAGGAATCGACGACGGCGACCGCGGCCGGCTTGGGGGGGCCAACCGGCACGGCCACGATCACGGTCAATGCTGGTGCGGCCACACAACTGGTCTTTCAAGCGGTGGGGGGCGGCAAGGCAAGTGGCTACCTCTCGCCAGTGAAGGTGGCGGTTGAGGATCAGTACGGGAACATTGTGACGGGCGACACGTCGCCGGTGACACTGTCGGTGGCGAGTGGGCCGGGTGGGTTCGCCAGTGCTAGTACGATCAGCGTCGCGGCGGTGAACGGGATCGCCACGTTCAAGAGGCTGATTCTGCGAACGAGTGGAACGTATACGCTGAGTGCCAGCGACGGAACCTTGGTAGGTGGCACATCGGGGAGCATCGTTGTGGTGCCCGGCGCGGCCAGCAAGTTGGTAATCGGCGATCCTCAGAATCTTCCGGCTTCGTCGACAGTGACGGCGGGCACGGTGATCTCTCCGGTGGTGCTGGTGGAAGACAATTACGGCAATGTGGTGCTCGACAATTCGACGCAGGTGTCAATGACCTTCGGCGGAGTG
>CAIQIR010000159.1 GCA_903871875.1 uncultured Schlesneria sp. | reverse complement strand
GACTTCGCCAGACATCATTGGTGAGTAGCGGCTGTCGCCGAAAGCACGAAAACGTCAACTCGTGCAAGTGCGAGACCTGCTCAAATCTCCGCAACTGCTTACGATAAGTTTCAGCCATTGTCATCGACTGCCAAACGGCACTGGCAGAGCCAGTGGCACACGACAAAAATTTTGGCGTTGGAGCGACGCGCTATGCAAGCCCAAGGCTGCACTCAAACTGATTTATGGACTTAATGTCCATCGGTCGACGGTCGCTCAAGACATCGTAACTAATTACACCCGGGAGGATTCGAACCTCCGACCGACGGATGAGAAATCCGATTTTGGCGTCTTTGGCAATTCGCGTTTTTCGTTGGAAATGATTGGAAAATAAGGCTCTTTCAGTCGCTCACACTTTCCGGATTTTACTGGATTTTGGTCGATTTTCCAGGAATTCCGTGCCACTTTTTTGATGAGATCAAAAGCCGAGCGAGATGCTGATGCGGAACGGCATAATTGTTGTATGCACTGAATCCGTTCTATTCGTTGGAAATGCCGTGAATGTAGTTCCCAAGATCGCGGCTGGTAGAATGCTCGCCGCTTGAATTCTGTTGGCAGACAATCGCTCGCGCTCAGCTCGTTCAGGGGGCCGGCAAAGGTGCCAGGAACGAATGGCACCTTTTCTTCGTCGCAAACGGCGGCCGGATCCCATCGCACTTTTAGCACTGCCTCGAAAACCCGCCCAGGAAAAACTTCTTGTGTCGCACCGTCATGAAACTTAGTCTTTGCGCTCGTCATAACCTCAAGCCACGCAAGCGGCAGTGCCATTCGTTCGTGACACCTTTGTTTGATTCAACCCATTTTCTGTGCTGTCCAGGTGCGATTACTCAAAGATTCTCTTGATATGATCGACGACTTGTTGAACGATACCCGACGGGTTCGTTTTGGGTATCGGCGCCAGCATCCCGGCGGTGAGTTTCGGCTTGGGTACCATCACAACGGTCACCTTTGACGAACTGCCAGGCTGGATCTCAACACTCACATCGGAATTAAAGGGAGGCTGCGAACTACCTCGAACGACGAAACGTTCGTGGTCGATCCAAAGGCGTTGTGGACCGCGACCAACGAGATTGTTGATCTGAATTAGCCCATCGGCATCGGTACGCCCTCCGAATTTCGGACTGAGGGTTTCGCTTCGATCGTTCCTCCGCTTTTCCCAAGCGAGCTGACGATTGAGATGTGACATCGATTCCATCGGTCGGATATTCTCGTACCGCGTTGCCGCACCAAACATCCAGCTTCCTCTGCCGTCATAGGTGACGTTCGGAGCAAAGCCAACGTTGACTTCGTCGATCGGAAGTCCCAGGGAATCGGTGACGGTGACCTCGCATTTGCTGCAAATCGCCATTCTGACCAGACAAAAATACGGTTCCTCTCGCATTGAAAAGAACTGCGGCAACGATCGAATATCCTTCATGGCAATCATCTGCGCAGGAATCGTTTGCAGATCGGGCTGCTGACTGTAGTAACCATCGCACCAGGCAAGAAGCGAAATGGAAGCCGCAGGCGGAAGCGAGCGAAATTCAAATTCGCCACTTTCGTCCACATGGGTCCAAGTTTCCCATCTCGCAATTTGGGACTTTCCGGTGATCGCGTCGACGACCGAATCGATGACGTGCGCGATGACGTATCCATCCTTGACCGGAGCGGGGCAATCGAGCTTCCCGCGGACGGAAATCGCCGGACGAAGATGGACCTGAAGGTCTTCGATTTGCCCCGCGACGGCGTTCAACGTAATCGGGTCGCTGAAATACAGTAATTCTGGCTCGGCGTTGTCGACGACACGAAGAACATGCGTGCCCACAGGAAACGTCTGCGTCAGCCTTGAGCCGTCCTCCTGTTTCCAACCGGCTTTTCCGCGATGCCAATTGCTCGAATCATACCACTGGAATTCCCCTAGCGGCTCGGTCGATTCCGGGCGATAGGCTTTGATCCGCAAACGGCCGCCACGGTGCAGGTGAACTCGAGTGATCGGCGTCACGGTTCCGGCCTGCGGAACCTGGCACTCGGACCCGTCCTGCGAACAAAACTCAGGATGCTCGACGACGATCGGGACAACAGCTGTCAACAATCCTGTCGTTCGATTGACCCACTTGGGGTAGGTCACTTCGGCAAGTCCATCTTCGTTGGTGGTCGACGGTGTGATTCGACCATGTTCGTGCTCTTGCCACGAATACCACGATCCCGGGGCCTGGATAGCTCGAAGACCATTGGGAGTGACCAGTGCATCGGCGATTCGTTCTTCGTTTTCGTCAACAACAACGACTTTCAATTTGCCGCCCACTTCAAAGGGAGGAACGACATACGACGGATCAGGCCGGGTCCACCAATAAAAGAGAATCAAGATAGTCAGCGTCGACACCAGCACGATTTTCCGTGTCGGACAGCGCCAACGGCGGTTTCGCACACTCATTCAAATTAGCTCCGCAAATTCGACGTGGCCGACAATCCCAAGATCAAGATTTCCTCAAGCAGCATCAATCAGATCGGACGGTCCGGAAAACACATGAAGTCAAAATGTCTCGCCGACCATTGTAGCGACTGAATTGGCACTGAACGAGAAAAGCCCGGACGGCAGCAAGATGCCGCCGCGACGGGGCGTCACTCCTGCACGGCTTCCAGTTTCGTGACCGTGATGGTCCAGCGATCGTTCACTTCCACGCCGGTTCGGTGTTCTAAGCTGCCTTCGACGGTGACTCGTTGGCCGTTCAGCTGTTCCGCGGTCTTTTTTAGTTCGCCGTTCTTGGTGAAATCGAGTTCCCAGTTGATTCCTTTTGACTGAACTGCGGTCCCGGTGGTTTCGCCGCCGATGGCGACCAGACCGGTTCGTAGTTTGCCAACGACTTTGACGGTCACAGCGTCTTCTGAGGATTTCGCGGTGGGATCAGAGGCGGAAAGGACAGGTACCAATAAGGCCGCCAGACAGAGCATGATGGGAATGGATTTCGACATTTGAAAAGACCTTTTCTTGATTGGACGAGGTGAATTCATCCGGCTGGGGAATCCAGGACGAGGTAACCAGATTGGAATCGGACCGACTCAGAGAGTCAGCCTGCGTAACGAAAAACTTTCACCTGTATAAGACGACACGGCAGGGAAATCGTTTCCGGATTAAGCACTCTTCGGCCAAGGTCTCAACGGTCTGGCCGGTCCTTCAGACCTTTGAGCATGTTGTGCGGGATTGGTTCCAGGGGCTACGCCGAAGACGGCTACGCCCCTGGCTGGTAGGCTGGTTGGTCCATTGGACCGGAAGAAAAATGCCTCGCGAGATCCGTTCGTGGAGCTGGTCCGCCTCGCATCCGGACCGAGTCCGGCTAATTCGTGGTCGTTTCATTCGGCGTAACTGCTGGGAATTTCGCGGGTTCTGACCAGTCTTCCAAACGTTTGGAAACAAGACGCGTTTTGATCTTGGGCTGCAGCTGTTTCTTTGTATGTTATCACCTAGAGACCTGTCGCACGTCAGTCGCCGTCTGCAGCGGTGAGGGAATTCGGTAGGTCGCATGGGAATGTGGGTTTGATCGTGAGTGGACTCGGGGCGTTTTGCGTGCGAATCAGTGGAGGGGAATCAGAGATGTTGGAACTTGCTTGGCCGGTGGATGTGGAACTTGGACATGGACGTGGTCGGATTGAGGAACGGACTCAACGGCGAACGGAACCGCTGCGGCGAATTGCAGACCCGAATTGGGCGACGGTGTTGGCCGTGCTCGGTGAACGAATCGTGTGGTGGTTGTCGGCCGCGGTGAGGACGCCGAGGCGAGTTGGGGTCCGCTGGCCTGACGCGCGGCGTGGTTCGTATCGAGGCCGCGTCGGGATTATGGACCAGGTCGGGATCGAAAGCAGGGGCGGTATCGTGACCCGCAGAGGCGGAGGTGAATGGTATAGGAGTTGGATGCGCGGGGCGGGTTCGCTGGATCGCTTGGATCATCGTCTCGCCGATGGCGCCTTCTTTGTTGGCGCGGGACGCGCGTCGATGCACGCTGCGGCCGAAGGACCCGGCGTGGGAGCAAATCGTCAAACGCTACGAAATAGGGAACTTGGCCAACTTTGCCAAACGCAAATGTGGCTCAAACGCTACAAAACAGGGATGTTTGCCAACTTGGCCAACTTGGCCAAGCAAATTTGCAAAAAACGGAGACCGGAAGCCGTGAGGCGATCGATCGACGGGCCGAAATACGAATCACCGACGAACAGTTCCACGAATGAGACCGCAGCGGCTTCGGTCCCCAATGTGATTCTCAATGCCGATTGCGCAAGGCGACCAGGGAGTACGGTTCGGACATTGAACTTGGGATCAACGTCAATCGCTGCCGACTTCGCTGTGCGGCTGAGATGCTCGCACAATCAGGTCGGCGATCTCTGCTGGCGTTTCCGTTCCCGTGATCGGAATGGCGTGGCACTCTTCCAGGTTACGGAACCACGTGTGCTGGCGTTTGGCGAACTGGCGGGTTCTCGTTTGAATCAGTTCCCTCACGGAACAAAGTTGCGCCGAATCGGCGGAACCCGGTCGTACTTGACCGGCGCCGCGCGACGCATCCACTTCCAGCCAGTCGATGACTTCCTTATATCCCAACGCTTGCCGAGCCGTATGACTTAACGGCTGGGGACGATTCATGAGTTGTCGAACTTCGTCGATCAATCCGTCGGCTAACATCTGTTCGACCCGCGCATCGATTCGGCGATACAGCCAGTCTCGCGGTGGCGATAACCAGTACACGTGCTGCGGGCGCTGGTCGATCGGTCGCGGACCTTGCTGTTGCCAACTCGACAAGGGTTGACCGGTCAGTTCGAACACTTCCAATGCTCGCACCAAGCGGCGCTGGTCGTTGGGATGCAGACGCAGCGCGGTCGTCGGGTCGACACGCTGCAATTGCTGGTGCAACGACTCTTCTCCGTCACTGCGAGCCTGTTCTTCCAGTCGATGCCGGATGCCCCAATCGGCCGGCGGTCCCTCGAAGACGCCCCGCAACAGTCCTTTCAAATACAGCCCGGCACCGCCGACGAACAGTGGTGTCCGACCACGCGAGATCGCCTCGCGGCAGGCGACCTCGGCCAGCGACAGGTAGTCCGCCAGACTGAATTCCTCTTCGGGATTCAAGACATCGATCAAATGATGGCGAACGCTCTGGCGTTCCGCAGCACTCGGTTTGGCCGTTCCGATATCCATTGATCGGTACAGCGTCATCGAATCGAGAGCGATGATTTCGGCCTGGATCCGATCGGCCAGTTCCAACGAGGCAGCAGTCTTGCCGCAGGCGGTGGGTCCGGCCAGAAACCAGCATTTCACCAGCAGATCATCGGGAAACGCCACCACGGCACTCGATCGATTTCTACTGTCCACCGAGAGGCCAGAAGCGAAAGACCGCAGCCATGAAAGTGCCCAGCGCAGCCACAGCCACCACGGCCTTCAAAATCGAGCGTGAGCGGTCGGACGACCAGCCGCCGACACTGCCCAGTCGATCGGTGAAACGCAGACGCAGCGATGATCCGATGATGATAATGTCACCGCGTTGCAGGACATGTGTTTTGATATTTTCGCCGTTGACACGAACGCCATTGCGGCTGTTCAGATCGTTCAGCGTCCACTGTTGTCCATCGAACTGCAATTCGCAGTGGCGGCTCGACACCGACCCATCTTGGATCTGCAGGTCGCTCTGGGCGCCTCGTCCGATCACAAACCGATCTTTCATCAGTGGCACCACGGACCCGCCACCCAGCGGAATGAGCACCATGCCTGATTTGAGCGCATCGGTAATTCGCGCGGCACCTTCAGGCTTGTCCTCGACTGGTTGCCGCACCACGATCGCGGGCGGATGTTCGAATCCAAACGGGTCGCGGCGGACAATCGACGACGAGAACGACGGCGACCGATTCTCGATGCCAACGATCTTCATGGCTCCCGTCGAGGAACCGGCGACCGAACTGATCGCTGCCGGCTTGGCGGTCGAGTTGGTGGCGTTCGACGCACTGCGCTGCCGCTTCTGCAATTCCGCAAGCTTTTCACGTGCCGTCTTGTTTCGATCAGTCAAGATTTTGTCGAAATCAAATTCCACCGGCATCGACGTTGACCAGATCGACAGGGCATTCGCCACGTCCATGGCGGTTGCAAAGCGATCTTCGGGTTTCTTCGCCAGCATCTTGGCGACGATATCGCCGACCGCTCGCGGGATCGCGGGAACGACATCCGAGACATGTCGGGGCACGGTCGATTGATGACCTTTGAGAACATCCTTCGTTTCCGAGAAGGGAAACGGCGTGTCGCCGGTCAAAATGGCAAACATCGTACAACCCAGGCTGTAAATATCCGACTGGGCATCGGCCTTCAGACTATCGGTGGCTTGTTCGGGCGCCATGAAGGCGGCTGTGCCGACGCATTCATGACCGAAGATCATCGCCATCGAGAACTCGTCACCCGACTCACCTTCGCGCAACATCGCCAGACCGAAGTCCAGCAGCTTCACATGCCCCATGTGATCGATCAACAGGTTCTGCGGTTTGACGTCGCGATGAACGAAACCCGACTCATGCACATGCTGCAATCCAACGGCCGCTTGTCGGATTACTTCGCAGGCTTGTTCCCACGCCAGTCGGCTACGCTCGCGCAGCCGCAGCAGTTCGAGCAAGCTGGGGCCTTCGATGTATTCCATGACCACATAGGGCAGTCCGCCAGCACTGCCGCAGTCGAAAGTGCGGACGATATTATCGTGTTGGAACTTCAGGCCCGCTCGCGCTTCGTGTTCGAATCGAACAACCATCCCGCGATCATTTTTGTACTGGTCGATCAGCACCTTCAAGGCAAAGATCTCGCCCGTGTCGGCCTTCGCTGCACGATAGACCCAGCCCATCCCGCCGACGCCCAACAGGTCGAGCAGTTTGTACTGATCGAAAAAGAAACCGCGCGAGCGACCTTCGAGTAAGCGGTCGGCCTGGTACCGGGTCAGGTGGCCCATCTCGACCAGTTTTCGAGCGACAACGGCGTCGGTGGTCACACCTTCCTGAGCCAGCGCGCGCGCCAGCACGCGCACTTGCCGAGGGGGAACCAGCCCACTCTGAGCGAGTTGCATCCAAAAGGATTCAACGGCCTCTGTTACCGCCATGATACGCCTGCTCTGACCAGAATCGACCGAACCTCCCCACCACACAACATTCTTGCGCAGTTCTTTCGATAGGTCAACAACTTACGACCTTCCGAGCGACTTTCCGCCGAAAATCATTTCGGGCTTGCGCGACTGTACCGACTCGACTTTGGCAACAGACTTCGGCTGCCAGAAAAGACGGCCCCTATTGGGTAATCAGCGCGTCCGGCAATTTTTCTTTAACCGATTATGCTGAATTCGATCCCGAAAGGGAAAGTCAGAACAATCCGGTAATCGGAGATCCCTCAAAAATGTGGGTCGGACGGTTCGTTCCGTCGTACCAGGCAGCCGTTTCCGGCAGGCCCAAGGCGGAATAAATCGTCGCGGCCAGGTTTTCGGGCTTTTGCGGATCGGTCGCGGGGTAACCTCCGATCTTGTCTGACGAACCAACGACCCGGCCTCCTTGGGTGCCGCCGCCGGCGAAAAACACCGATTGAACGGGCCCCCAATGATCGCGGCCCGGAAACTTGTAGAATTGCGGCAGGTGCGACACCTTTGGTGCGCGACCAAATTCGCCCGCCATCACGATCAACGTTTCGCTCAGCAACCCGCGCTCCTGCAGATCGTCTAACAACGCCGACAGCGCCTTGTCAGTCGGAGGAAGCAGTTTGTCCTTCAGATGCGGAAACGCTTCGCCATGCGTGTCCCAGCTTTCGTTGCTGCCCAGATTCACCTGGACCAGATTCACGCCGGCTTCGATCAGGTTCCGCGCCATCAGCAGCGACCAGCCGAAGGAATTTCGCCCGTAACGGTCCAGCGTTTCGGGTGGCTCTTGGTAAACGTCCAGACTGCGTTTCACCTTGGGATCGCTCAACAACGAAATCGCCCGCTGACGGCTTTCGTCGAACGATTCGGTCGAAGCCGCGCGATCCAGTTCCGTGCGCTGTCGTTCGATCGATTGCAGCAGCTCCATCCGTTTGTCGAAGCGGCTGAACGACATTCCGGCCGGCAACGTCAAATCGGGGATTTGAAACTTACGCGAGTCGCCACCGACGATGGGACGGTCCTGATGATCAAACGCATATTCGGGATAGGCACCATATGAGTTCGCATCGAAGGGCGATGCTTCGATAAACCAGGGATCCCGGTTAGCCCCCATCAGGCCACCAAACTGACCGGGAATCACACGCCGCGATGCATGCACCAGCCGTTCGGGAATCACGGCGGCCGGAGGCAGATTATTGCGAGACTTGGTTAAGGCCCGTGCCACGGCCGCGATCGACGGCCAGTCGGTCCGCACGGGTGCGGCAGGATCAAAGCCGGGCGGAATCGCGGTCTTGCCCGACAGCATGATCATGTGGCCGGCGGAATGATCGTTCGACGGATGTGTCAGCGATCGACAAAGCGACCAGAGGTGGCTGCGCTGCGCCAATAGCGGCAGATGCTCGCAAATATCCAATCCCGGGGTCTTGGTGGCAATCGGCTGAAAATCACCACGAATATTCAGCGGCGCATTGGGCTTCATGTCGAAGCTTTCATGCTGCGCCAGACCGCCTGACAGGAAGATATAGATCACCGATTTCGCAGACGCTTTGCCGGCATAGGTCGTGATATCCGCCGCACGCAGCGCACTGGCGTGATTCATCCCCAGTCCGAGCAGACCGATCCCGCCCGCCTGGAGCGCAGCTCGGCGACCAATCGAAGGATGAACAAATGCCGAACCAGAAGCAGTCATGCGACGCTGTTCCCGCGGGACAACCGATCAACATTAACTTGTATGTCATATCGACTCGGGCAGCCCGTCGCAACAGTTTTGTCGGATCGGACAGTCGAACAAGCACAATCACCGCTCTCCGCCCGGCCCGATTCCCGTCGTGATAAAAGCCCCCGAACTCGCTACGGACACCACCAGAAGTTGCCTGACGCAGACAACCACGGCCAATTCCCCGATCAACAGTCGCCGACCAGCCAGAACCAGGGGCCGGACACCGCTGCGACAGCCTTGCAAAACGTCGAACTTTCCTGCATACCAGTTCCATCTGACGTTCCCTGGCCTGGAAGGAATCGCCGTAGACAATTCTCGGCGGCGAGGGGAACGCGATGTCGTGGTTGTCTGGTGGGAGTCACTGGCGAAGATGAGCGTTGATATTCAGAGGATCAAGGAACAAGTTCTTCAACATTCCGAACAGCTCGAACGTGTCAAAGCAGAGGTGCGTAAGGTTCTTGTCGGGCAGGATCTGATGCTGTCGCGACTGTTGATCGCGATGCTGACCGGCGGTCATGTCCTGCTGGAAGGATTGCCCGGACTGGCCAAGACCACGGCGATCAAAGCCCTGGCCGGTGCGCTGCGATGCCAGTTCAACCGGATCCAGTTCACGCCCGACCTGTTACCCGCCGACCTGATCGGTACGATGATTTACAATCCGCGCGAAGGTTCGTTCGGAACACGCAAGGGTCCGATTTTCGCCAATCTGATTCTGGCGGACGAAATCAATCGTGCTCCGTCCAAGGTACAATCGGCATTGCTCGAGGCGATGCAAGAGCATCAGGTCACGATCGGCGACCAAACGTATCCGCTGGAAGAACCGTTTCTCGTGCTGGCCACTCAGAACCCGATCGAGCAAGAGGGCACGTATCCATTGCCCGAAGCCCAGGTCGACCGGTTCATGCTGAAAATCGTGGTTGGCTATCCTACAAAGCTCGAAGAACGCAAAGTGGTCGATTCGGTACTGGACGATCTGCGACGCGAAGTGCAGCCGGTCCTCGAACCACAGCAACTGGCCTTGATCAAACAAACGGTCGGCACGCTGTATATGGACGACAAGGTCAAGGATTACGTGCTGGACGTTGTCGCGGCCACCCGACGGCCCGAAGAGTTCAAGCTGAAAACACTGAAGCCATTGATCGAGTACGGTGCCTCGCCGCGGGCTTCGATCAACCTGTGCCTGGCCGCCCGCGCGAATGCGTTTCTGGCCGGCCGCGGGTATGTCACGCCGCAGGATGTGAAAGACATCGCTCCCGATGTCCTGCGACATCGCGTGATCCTGACCTATGAGGCCGAAGCCGAATCGATGACGTCCGACGACGTTGTTCGCAAGATTCTCGAGTCTGTACCCGTTCCGTGACACTGGTGAATCGGACCAGGGAGGACTTGGATGACAGCGCGAGATCTCGATGTTGTGTTGAAGGAAGTTCGCCGCCTGCAGATCGTGGCCAAGCGACAGGTCAACGATCTTTTGGCCGGTGAATACCTGAGCGCGTTCCAGGGACGCGGCATGGAATTCAATGCCGTCCGCGAATACGTCCCCGGTGACGAAATTCGTTCGATCGACTGGAACGTCACGGCGCGAACAGGGGTTCCGTACGTCAAGACGTTCTGCGAAGAACGTGAATTGACGGTGCTGCTGGTTGTCGACATTTCGGCATCGGGAGCGTTTGGCTCACAGCGGCTGAGCAAGATGGACACGGCGATCGAAGTGGCCGCGGTGCTGATGTTCACGGCCCTCAAGAACAATGACAAAGTGGGACTGATGTTCTTCGCCGACGACGTGATCAAATATATTCCTCCGCGAAAGGGACGGGCGAGCGTCTTGCGGCTGATCCGTGAACTGCTGGCGACCGAACCGGTCAAAGCTCCGACCGATATCACCAAGGCCTTGGAATTTCTGGGTCGCGTCCAGCGACGAAAATGTGTGCTGTTCTTGATGAGTGACTTTCTGGGGCCGGATTGTTCGCGCGCTGGCGATCGCCAATCAAAGGCACGACTGCGTGGCAGTCACGCTGGAAGATCCCCGCGAATCGATTCTGCCCGACGTCGGGTTCGTTACCTTGCGTGACGCCGAAACGGACGAATTGCTGGAGCTGGATACGCGACATCCGCGAGTTCGCGCATTGTTCGCAAAGGCAGCGGAAGAACGCGAACGAACGCTGACCGGTTGGTTGCGGAAAGCGAACGTCGATCGACTGGCCATTCACACCGATCAGCCGTACTCGCAAAGCCTGCAGAAGTTCTTTCGAGCGCGGGAGCGGCAACGATGACAGCGCGTGGGTGGATTTCGAATCTTGCCGCGTGGTCCCTGCTGTGGCTGGCCGGCTGCGGATTCAGCGACAGCAAGCAAGCTACGACCTTGATCACCGGCGACGAGTCTCTGGAACGTGTCTCGGAAAAAGGGCCGGTGAAGCTGGTCGTCCGCGTGACACCTCGAGAACCGCGGCTGTCCGATCTGGTCCAGATGGAGGTGTTGGTCACCGCACCGCCCAAAGTCGAAATCAAACCGCCGGCCTTCGGTCAGGCGGTGGGAGATTTTCTGGTTCGCGACTATTCGGAGCGGACAAACGCTCAGGGATTACAGTCAGGCAATGAACCCCAGACGCGGCGATTCGTCTATCAGTTGGAACCCGCACACGCGGGACGCCATTTGATCCGTGCATTGGCGATCGAATTCGTCGACAACCGTCCCGACTCCGAGCAACGGGGGGACACGGTCGTCATCGAGTCCGAACCGCTCGAAGTCAACATCACCTCCGAACTGGGCGACCAGGTTCCCGACCTGGCCAATCTGGAACCGATGATGCCTCCAAGGCCCTTGTCATCGTCATCGCGTTGGAGCTGGTCTTTCTTGGCGGCGGCAATCGGAATCCTGGGACTATTGGTATTTTGGTGGCGTCGCCGGAAAAAGACTCGCGTGCTTGAACCGCCGCGTCAGACGCCACAGGAAATTGCCCATGCGGCGTTCGCCCAGTTACTGTCCGAGAATCTTCCCGCCAAAGGACTGTTCAAGGAGTTTTATCTTCGCCTGACGGACATCGTTCGCCAGTTCATTGAAGGGACGACCGGCCTGCAAGCTCCGGAACAGACCACCGAAGAATTTTTACAGGCCATGCGGTTGAGGAATGTGTTCTCGATCGAACGGTCCGAGCGACTGCAAGAGTTTCTGGAGGCGGCTGACATGGTCAAATATGCGGGGCAGCAACCCGATCATGATCAGATCGAACTGTCGATTGCCCGCGCCCGGGAATTCGTCGATTTCCGTTCACCGGCAGACGTCGCCACCAAGAATTCCGGCCATCCGACACTGCACGCGGCACCTGTCCGCGAAGAGAATTTCTCTCGCTAAAGTGACGTGGCGATTCGGAAGAAAAACGCTCCGCGCCAGACTCGACGGGCATCGGCACGCCAGCTGAACAGCAGGTTGCAAGCTTCGCCCTTGCGAGGACGGTTCCTGAAATCATTTGCCGGCCATCTGGCTCATGTTGTCTCGGAGGACAAGTTCGACTAAAAGCCTATGACAGATTTCGTTTTCGGGTCAACGAAATCCGTCAATATCGCAGAACCGGCGAAAGGACACGCCGATGATTGGTTGGTTGCAATGGCTGTTGGGTGACGACACCACGTCCACCCACATCCAATCGCCTCAGCCGCGCCGGGAAGGTGAATCGTTATCGCAAGCCAATTCCCACGTGCCGAATGTGTCACGTCTGGTGACGCTATTCATTTGGCTGGGCGTGCTCGCACGGCTGATCCGTTATTACCTGTGCTTTCCGCTGTGGGATGACGAGAGCTTTCTGTGCGTCAATTTCATCAATCGAAGCTATGCCCAGTTACTGCTGCCGCTGGACTACCATCAGGTCGCGCCGATTCTGTTTCTGTGGATTGAACGAGCGATTGTGCAGCTGCTGGGATTCTCGGAATATGCACTGCGGCTGTTTCCGTTTGTCTGTTCGATTGCCAGTCTGTTTCTCTTTCGCCGCGTTGCGGAAAAACTGTTGACGGGTCCCGCCGTGTTGTTCGCGGTCGCGATCTTTGCCGTGTCCTATCCCGGCATTCGGTACGCGGCCGAAGCCAAGCCGTATTGCACTGACATGATGACGTCACTCGTGATGTTGTCGCTGGTGGTGCAATGGCAACAGCAACGTGACCGACGAATTCTGCCTCTGTTGGCCGTAATGATGCCGGTGATCCTGGGCTTTTCGTATCCTGCCGTGTTTGCTGCGGGAGGATTGAGCCTGGTGGTCGGCGGGGTACTGTACCGGCAACAGGGGACTCGGCAGGAATGGATCGCCTGGATCGCGTGGAATCTCAGTCTGGTGGTCAGCTTTCTGTTCTGGTTCCGCGTCGTGGCCCGCGTCCAAAGTGGTGCCGAGTCACAATTCATGGGCGAGTACTGGAAATCGAATTTCCCCCCGGTAGCTCAACCCTGGCTAGTGCCTTATTGGCTGCTTAAAACGCATGCGAGTGATTTTCTGGCGTATCCCGTCGGCGGTCCGAATTGGGCTAGCACGGCGACGCTATTGCTATGTCTCGCCGGCCTGTGGCGATGGATCGTTCAACGCCAAGTGTTCTGTTTGGGTCTGTTGATCGGTCCCGCCAGCCTGCATCTAATGGCGGCCGCCTTGCAGCGATATCCTTACGGTGGCCATGTCAAATTCTCACAGTATCTGGCCCCCATGATCTGCTGTCTCGCAGCGACCGGCGTAGCACAGATTTTGGAATGGCATTCTCGCTGGGGCTATTCGACCAGAAGCGGCCTGGCCTGGAGCAGTGCGGTGCTGGGGATCATCGGTGTCGCTGCAATCGGGCGCGATCTGGTCGATCCGTATAAGACACGATCCGACTTCCGCGCCCGGGCGTTCGCTCAATCGTTCTGGAAAGGCGCTCATTCGGCCGAAGAAGTCACCTGCTTGAAAAGCGATCTGGGTCTCGATTTCGTCCCCGATCAACATCGCGAATTGAGCTGGTCAGCTCATTACCTCTGCAACCATGCAATCGAAGTGAATCGATCGTCACTGCCACGCGCGAACCTCGATCACGTTTCGGCGACGCGACCACTGCGCTGCGTGCTCTATCACGATGCCCGTTATGAGCTGGACCGACAGCGACTTGAGAGCTGGCTCGCCGACATGCAAAAAGACTATGAACTGATCGCTCACGAGAGCATTCCGTTCCCGCGACTGGCCAAAGATGATCGCAGTCTGATGACGATGGAGTACATCGATTCGTATAAGTTTGTTCCGCGCGATGGCTTGGCCAAAGAATCGAAATCGACGGCCAATGGTCGGCAAACCTCACCCCCTTAAAATGAAGGCGCTGATCTCCGTCAGTTGCGAGTTTCCATGTGCGGCATTGCCGGCTATGTCAGTCTGAATGATTCACCCGCCGATCATGAAACGATCGAACGGATGGTGGCGGCAATTAAGCATCGAGGTCCCGACGCGCAGACAGTGCATCTCGACGGGCCGGTCGGCTTCGGCCACGCACGACTATCCATTATCGATCTGGAAGGCGGACATCAACCGCTGTTCAACGAAGACCGATCGGTGACGGTGATCTGCAACGGCGAAATTTACAATTACCGGGAAATCCGAGAACGCCTGCTGCAGCGCGGTCACCAGTTTCGTACCGGCAGCGACTGTGAAGTGATTGCTCACTTGTGGGAGGAATCGGGCGATCGATTGGTCGGCGAATTGCGAGGGATGTTTGCATTCGTCTTGTACGACCGTCGACAGGGGATCGTGTTTGGCGCACGGGACCACTTTGGTCAGAAGCCGCTTTATTACCACGAAGGTTCCGACGGATTTTCGTTTGCCTCCGAAATCAAAGGCTTGCTGGTTGTACCGGGCGTCCAACGCACATTGGATCCCTTGGCCATCGACCAATTCTTGTTTCACCAGTTCGTCCCACAGCCCCGCACGCTGTTTGCCGGGATCAAAAAACTGCCGGCGGGAAGCTGCTTCGAACTGAGAATACCCGGTCGCGACGACAATTCTTCCGCCACCGACGAAGACGCGGGAGGGAACAATCATCCCGCCAAGAAGCCTGTCGTTCGCGGATCGCGGTTCGCGATTTGGCGTTACTGGCATCCCACGTTTGCCCCTGACCCGACAACATCCCGTGCCGATCATCTGGCCCGTGTCGAGGCGGGTTTGAACGACGCGGTACAAAGTCACATGGTGGCCGATGTGCCGGTGGGGGTGTTCCTGAGTGGCGGAATCGATTCGAGTTTGATCACGGCACTGGCTGCTCGTTTCAATCCACAACCGCTCGAAACATTTTCGATCTCGTTCCCGGGCAGCGAACATGATGAAGCTCCATTCGCCCGCGCCGTGGCGGACGCGCTCGGCACCAAACACCGTGAGTTCGCCTTTGAACCGGGCGATGTCAGACAGATCCTGACTCAGGCCGCCACGCTATTCGATCAACCGCTGGCGGATACGGCGGCACTGCCATTGATGGCGCTCAGTCGAGCGGCGGCTGAGCATGTCAAAGTCGTGTTGACCGGTGACGGCGGCGACGAATTGTTCGCCGGGTATCGCAAGTATCAGCGGATGGTGCGTTTTCCTGGACGCTACGGCTGGTTGTCCGAGGCAACCACCCGCCTGTTCCCGATCAATCAATTGGCCGCTTGTCATGCCGATCCGCTGGGTCTGCGCCGGATCCGTGCCCGACTGGCCATGGTCATCGCACCCGCCTGTCGTAGCGAGTATCACCGCCAGGGATGGGAAGGCTGGGAACGGTTCGCCCTGTATCAACCCGGCCTGGCGGAAACAATCGACGGTCAATTCGATTCTCTGCACGCGGCCAGCGACCCATCGTACGGAGAACTCGGTCCGCTGAACGCAGCCTTGCAGTTGGACCAGGGAACGGTCCTGGCCGATCGCCTCCTACTCAAGGGAGATGTCTGCACGATGGCATTCGGCCTGGAAGCGCGGGCTCCGCTGCTCGACCCGCTTCTGGCTGAGATCGCCAGTCGGCTACCGCCGGAACTGAAAGTCACCCCTAAACAGACCAAAGTGGCATTGCGAGAAATTGCCGCCCGCTATTTGCCGGCCGACATCATCACCCGTCGCAAGAAGGGCTTTTCGATGCCCGTTGATCGCTGGTTTCGCGGAGAATTGCAGGGTTGGACACGGAATCTGTTACTCGACGAATCGGTTTCATTACCCCGCTATTTTCAACGGGCTGCCGTCGAACGCCTGCTGACAGAACACGCCGCAGGGAAAAATCACGCGGGACGCATCCATACCCTGCTGATGTTTGAACTATGGTGCCGAGCGTATGCGTCGTGAAGACCAGCGAATTTCTAACTGGGCGAGCGATCTGCCTCGTTCCGTGCGGATATAATCATCTGTGGGATCGTGCCCACCGCCCGATGGAACGGCAACCGCTCATCCCGCTAACCCGCATTTCTCACTGGGTATAAGCAAACACGGGTGCCTCGTCGTGCGTAAACCCTTCGCCAAAAGGAGATCGACGGACGAACGGAGGCAAACCCGTGAAAAC
This sequence comes from uncultured Schlesneria sp., assembly GCA_903871875.1. Lineage (GTDB taxonomy): Bacteria > Planctomycetota > Planctomycetia > Planctomycetales > Planctomycetaceae > Schlesneria. The sequence continues at coordinate 34 of CAIQIR010000159.1, read as the reverse complement.
AGAGTGTCGGGAAGATTCGTATGGATTTCAAGGG